>JBNLET010000135.1:0-57355 GCA_050305135.1 Rhodocyclaceae bacterium
CGCCATCAGCCGCTCTACCGTCAGCACCGACTGCGAGTCGGTGGCGAGCGGGTTGGCGACGCCGCCGACCGCGACGTTCTGGATGTGCGGCGTCTTCGAGCCGAGGATCGAGACGATCTTGTTGGCGTAGCGCTGGATCTCCAGCGCCTGCAGGTAGTGGGCGACCGCCAGCAGGTTCACCTCCGGCGGCAGCTTCATCGCCGGATGGCCCCAGTAGCCGTTGGTGAAGATGCCCAGTTGACCGGTGCCGACGAAGCTCTTCAGCTTCTCCTGCACCTTTCGCATCTCGTGCTTGCTGTTGCCGGACCACGACGACAGGCTTTCGCCGAGCGCCGCAGCCTTGTCCGGATCGGCCTTCAGCGCCGACACCACGTCCACCCAGTCGAGCGCCGACAGGTGGTAGAAATGCACGATCTGGTCATGCACCGCGTGGGCCAGGATGATCATGTTGCGGATCAGCTGGGCATTGACCGGGATGTCGAGCTGGAGCGCGTTCTCGACCGCGCGCACCGAGCAGATCGCGTGCACCGTCGTGCACACGCCGCAGATGCGCTGCGTGATCGCCCAGGCGTCGCGCGGATCGCGCCCCAGCAGGATGTTCTCCACGCCACGCCACATGGTGCCGGACGACCAGGCCTTGGTGACCTTGCCGCCGTCCACCTCCACATCGATGCGCAGGTGGCCCTCGATGCGGGTGACCGGGTCGATGGTGATTCGTTGGCTCATGGGTTTTCTCTCCTCAATGGGCGGCCGCGGCAGCGGCGTGCTCTTCGCGCGGCAGCACCGGGAAGCGACGGGTAATGACGATGTAGCCGAGCACCTCGATCGCGAACATGCCGATCGTGACCAGCATCTCGGGTACGGAAGGGAAATAGCTCCAGCCCTCGCCGGTTTCGTAGCCGATCAGGAAGGCGTTGACCCGCAGCAGCGTGCCGCCGAGCATCAGCGCCAGGCCGCCGATGAACAGGCGGGCCGGATTGCGGCGGCTGCGCTCGCTGCCGAGCAGCAGCAGCGGCGCCGCGAAGCAGGCCGTCTCGAGCCAGAACATCAGGCTCTTCAGGTTCGGCTCGAAGGCGTAGCCGAGCGCGCCGCGCAGCAGCAGGTCGCCGAAGCGCACGAGCAGGAACAGCGCCAGCATGCCGAGCATGACCCTGGCCAGCGGCGTCAACAGGTGCATCTCGATCTGGCGCCGATAGCCGGCGGCGGCCAGGCAGGATTCGAACAGCACCACCGCGTAGCCGATCGTGATCGCCGAGATCAGGAAGATCGCCGGCAGCGCCATCGTCTGCCACAAGGGGTGGATCTGGTTGCCGAAGACCACCAACAGCGAGCCGAGCGAGCTCTGATGCATCATCGGCAGCACGGTGCCGAGCCCGATCAGCAGGTACATCACCTTGCCGACGCGGCGGCGCGCGTCCTGCATGCCGAATTTCTCGAACAGGGCCGGCGAGAACTCCAGCCACATCACGACGATGTAGAGCGAGATGCAGGCCGCCACCTCGAACATCACCGAATTCGGCGAGGCGTAGCCGGGCGTCAGGATATGCCAGAAGTTCCAGTAGCGGCCGAGGTCGAAGATCACGCCGACGCCGGCCAGCGTGTAGCCGAACAGGCTGGCCAGCAGCGCCGGCCGCACCAGCGGGTGGTAGTCGCCCTTGTTGAAGATGTAGACCAGCATCGCCACCGAGAAGCCGCCGCAGGCGAAGGCCGAGCCGACCACCACGTCGGCCACCACCCACAGGCCCCAGGGATAGCCGTCGTTGAGGTTGGTCACGGCGCCGAGGCCGGAGACGAAGCGCAGCGCCAGCACCGCCAGCGCGGCCAGCATCAGCACGCCGCAGACGAAGGTGGCGGGATTCAGCAGCCGCCCGCCGACCGGCGCCGGTTGGGCATGGACATGGGCGCTCATTGCTCGGCTCCTTCATCGGCATCGTGATCGGCGACGTTGCGCTTGGCGAACCAGGTCATCGCGCCCAGCGCCACCAGCGGCAGCACCAGGCCGCCGTACAGCGTGTGCTGCAGCGTCTCGGACTCCGACGAGAAGGAGCGATCCGGCAGCGGCTTGAGGCCGAGCTTCTCGAACGGCACCGCGGCGAGCTTGAGCATCTGGGTGCCACCCACCTCGCTCTCGCCATAGATGTGCTGCACGTATTCGGCCGCCGCGCCTTCCCACGACGGCTGGTCGCCGAGGCTCAGGTTGCCGCGCGGAAAGCTCGTGATCTCGCCGGGTTTCAGCGCCAGCCGGCGCTTGGCCTCGGCCATCAGCTCGCCGACCTTGCCGTACAGCGTCGCGCCGGTCGGGCAGACCTCGGCGCAGGCCGAGTAGTGGCCGTCCTTCATGCGGTGGCGGCACAGCTCGCACTTGCCGATCTTGCCGGTGGGCGAGTCGTAGTCGTACTTCGGGATGCCGAACGGACAGGCCGCCACGCAGTAGCGGCAGCCGATGCAGGCGTCCGGGTCGTAGCCGACGATGCCGCTGACCGGGTCCTTGCTCATCGCCGACACCGGGCAGGCCGACACGCAGCTCGGATCGACGCAGTGCAGGCAGGAGGTCTTCATGAACGCGAAGCCGTCCGTCTCGGCGTTCTTCTGCGTGGCCTTGCCGTCGCGATACACCTTGATCACGTTGAAGGTCCGCGCGGTGGTGTCGAGCGGGGTGTCCCACGGCGCTTCGGCGCGGGTGCTGTAGTCGAGCGGCAGGTCGTTCACCCGCTTGCACGCCGCCACGCAGGCCTTGCAGCCGATGCACAGCGTCGAATCGTAGAGCAGGCCAAGGGCCTCGGGCAGGCGCCCGGCGTTGTCGCGCGCCCGGGCCGGCACGCCGGCGGTGGCCGAAGCCACTGCCGCGCCGCCGGCCACCGCGCGCCTCAGGAAGTCGCGTCGCGTGCTCATGCTCACTCCTCGGTCGCTTCTTTGCGGGCGCCCTGCTCGGCCTCGTGGGCCTGGCCCAGGTTGCGCGCCACCTTCGCGCCGGCGCCGGCGGCGGCGCCGGCGACCGCCGCCAGCACCGCGGCGGAACCCAGCGTGACACCCTGGCCCTGGCGCTCGGCGATCTGCGGATAGACCGCCGGCGGTTCGATGTTCCTGACCCGCGCCAGCGTATGGATCGGCTTCGTGAAGCCGACGCCCTGCTCGCTGCAGCCGATGCACGGATGGCCGCAGCCCACCGGCCAGGTGCCTGCACCGGCGTCGCCGAACAGCACGGTCGGGCAGTTGGCGTAGGTTTCCGGCCCCTTGCAGCCGAGCTTGTAGAGGCAGTAGCCCTTGCGGTGGCCCTCGTCGCCGAACTGCAGCGCGAAGCGGCCGGCGTCGAAATGGGCGCGCCGCTCGCAGTTCTCGTGCACCAGGCGCGAATAGGCGAACTTCGGCCGGCCCAGCTCGTCCACCGCCGGCAGCGAGCCGAAGGTCAGGAAATGCACCACCGTGGCGAGGAAGTTGTACGGGTTGGGCGGGCAACCGGGGATCGTCACGACCGGCTTGCCGAGCACCTCGGCAACGCCCGAGGAACCGGTCGGGCTGGCATCGGCGCCGTCGATCGACGGGATCGTCGAAGGCATGCCGCCCCAGCTCGCACAGGAGCCGATCGCGATCACCGCCGCGGCGTCCTTGGCACATTCGCGCGTCAAGTCGATCGCGGTGCGGTTGCCGACCTTGCAATAGACGCCGCCGTCGCGGGTCGGGATCGCGCCCTCGATCACCAGCAGGTACCGGCCCTTGTGCTTCTCCATCGCCGCCTTGCGGGCCGCCTCGACCTGGTGGCCGGCGGCGGCGAACAGGGTCTCGTGGTAGTCGAGCGAGATCACGTCGAGAATCAGCTTCTCGATCGTCGGGTGCTCGGCGCGCAGCATCGACTCGGTACAACCGGTGCATTCCTGGAAATGCAGCCAGATCACCGACGGGCGCTGCGCCACCTCCATGGCCTGCTGCACGGCGGCCTCGGCCCCCTTCGGCAGACCCAGCGTGGTGGCCACGGTGGCACAGAATTGCAGGAAACTGCGCCTGTTCATTTCCAGGCGCGACTCGATCGTCCCCGGTACCGACATCGGTTCACCGGCCTGTGCAAACTCGCGCGATCCCATCGCTCTCTCCCTCGTACGGATTCGGTTCTTGACGCTTGGCTCCGGGTACGCCTTGTTTCAATTTCCATACCAGCCGCCGAGAGAGGGGAAAGCCGTTTCATATCAGTTAGATGATTCCGGCACCGGGGCCGGCCGCGGGAGTGCGCTTCCCGCCCGGGCCGGCGCAATGGAAATAAACTTTCCACCCACAGGAAAACGCAAATCGACGCAGATGCGGCTTAATATTGATCGATATCAATACGTTGAAGACGTGCCACGGCAGCTTTCGGCGTCCGAGCCGGCAGCGCCGGCCTTGAGAGAGGCAAGCAACTTTCCAGCATTGTTGATCCGGATCAAGCTTTGACGGTCCGCCATGCTGTGCTCAGGCGGGGCTCCGTGGCGGGGACCCGCGCGCCGACGCAAGGGCCTAGAATTACAGGTTCGACCGGTTCGAGGAACAGATGAGCGAGAGACTGACGCTATACGGTTGTCCGAACAGCCGCAGCCTGCGGATCGCCTGGGCGCTGGAGGAAGCGGGCGCCGAGTACGACTACCGCCGGGTCGACCTGTTTCGCGGCGAGGGCCGCCAGGCGGACTACCTGGTCATCAATCCGGCCGGCAAGGTGCCGGTGCTCGAGACCCCGGACGGCAGGCTCGCCGAATCGGGCGCGATCCTGCTGTGGATCGCCGAACGCTTTCCCACCGCCGGCTTGCTGCCGGAGCCGTCGCGATCGGCCGAGCGGGCGAGCTGCCTGCAGTGGGCGATGTTCGTCCTGACCGAACTCGAGCAGCCGTTGTGGACGATCGCCAAGCACCGTTTCGTGCTGCCCGAGGAGCAGCGGGTGCCGGCCATCGAACACACCGCGGCATGGGAATTCGGCCGCGCCGCGGCGCTGCTGGCCGGCCATCTGGCCGCGCGCGAGAGCATCGCCGGCGGCTTCGGCGTCGCCGACATCCTGGCCGTCCACACGCTGGCCTGGGCGAAGTCGGCGCGGGTGGACAGCGGCTTCGCGCTGCTCGACGACTACCGCGATCGCCACATGGGCCGGCCCGCCGTGCGCAGAGCACTGCAACGGGAAGGGCGCCTGGAACGGAGCTGAGCCATGGACCCTCAGGAAGAAGCACTGGTAGATGCGATCCTCGCCAGCGGCATCACGCTGCCGGCCCCCGACCGGCAGTTGCTCGACCTGATGCAGATCGCCGGCAACGAGGACAGCGGCCTCGACGAGGTGGCGGCCGCGGTGTCGCGCACGCCCGCCACGGCCGGCGCGGTGTTCCGGGTCGCCGCCTCGCCGGTGTTCGGACAGCATCGGCCGAGGAAGACCGTGCTCGAGGCGGTGGTGCTGCTCGGCAAGGTCAAGGTGCTGGCGATCGCCACCAGCACCGCGCTGCGCAGCAAGCTCGGCGACGTGCCGCCGAAGGTGATATCGGCGATCTGGGACGCCTGTTTCGCGGTCGCCCAGGAGAGCTGGGGCCTGATGCACGCATCCGACACGCCGCGACTGGCCGACGACGCGTTTCTCGCTGCGCTGATGCACGACGTCGGCGTCGCACTGATCATGCGCCGCCACCCCGAATTCCTGGCCGAATTCGGCAGCGGCAGAGATCACGTGGATGAGGCCGGCCTGCACGTGGACGGCCTGATCGAAATCAATCATGCGGCCATCGGCGCCCACATCGGCCGCAACTGGAAGCTGCCGGCCGAGGTGTGCGAGGCGATCGCGCTGCACCATACGCCGCCGCCACCCGGGCTGACCGAGGCGTCCGAAGCCCAGTTGCTGAGCGCCGCGATCGCCGCCGGCCGGCGGCGCTGCGCTTCGATCCGTGACGAGGAATGGGCCTGCTGGGCGCCCTTCGTCCGGGACGCGCTGGGCGTCCCGGACGAACTATTGAACGCACCGGCCTGAACGCCGCTGTGCCGAAGCCCTCAGAGCGATGAAATACCTCCTGCACCTGCTGTTCGTAGCGACGCTACTGGCCGGCCCGGGCCTTGCCCGTGCCGCCGCCCTGACCACCGACATCGAACTGTCGGTGCTGCTGGATCCTGCCGAGCGCCGCCTCGAGGGGCGGGCGGACCTGCGCCTGCCCGCGGCAGCGCACCGGCACCTGCTGCTGTCGGACGGCGCCGGCGAGGTCGCGCTGAGCATCGACGGCAAGCCGGCCACGACGCGCCCGCGCAAGCGCCATGGCCGGCTGTCGTGGTCGATTCCGGCCGGCGCCAAATCGGTCGGCATCGCATGGCGGATGACGCTCGCCGCCACGCCGACCGCGCTCGATCACCGCGACACGCTGCAGGCAGGCGCCGCCACCGCGGCCGAACTGGGCAGCTTCCTGCCCGCCGCCGCCGGCTGGTATCCGACCGTCGCAGTCGGCAGGGAAGAGACGCTGCAGCGCTGGCGCGTCACGATCGACGTGCCGCAGGGCCAGCACGCCATCGTGCCCGGCCGACTGGTCGAGCACGACGACAGCGGCGGGCGAGCTCGCACCACCTATCGGATGGACGTACCGGCCGAAGGCATCGACCTGATGGCCGGCCCCTACCGCGTCGCCGAGCGCAGCATCAAGTCCGCCGACGGGCGCAGCCTGCGGCTGCGCACGCTGTTCCACCCTGAGATCGAGGCGCTGTCCGGCGACTACCTGGATGCGCTGGCGGGCTATTTCACGCTCTACGAGCAGTGGATCGGGCCCTACCCGTTCGACGATTTCACGATCGTCTCCAGCCCGACGCCAACCGGTTTCGGCATGCCGAGCCTGACCTACCTCGGCATCGAGGTGTTGAAGCTGCCGTTCATCCGCCACACCTCGCTCGGCCACGAGGTGCTGCACAACTGGTGGGGCAACGGCATCTACCCGGACTACGCCCACGGCAACTGGGCGGAGGGTCTGACCACCTTCATGGCAGACTACACCTACGCCGAGCGCGATTCGGACGACAAGGCGCGCGAGATGCGGCTGGGCTGGCTGCGCGACCTGTCGGCGATCCCGCCCGGCAAGGGGATGCCGCTCGCCCGCTTCACCGCGCGGCGCCACGGTGTCGACGCGGCGATCGGCTACGGCAAGGCGGCGATGGTGTTCTACATGCTGCGCGAACGGATCGGCCGCGAAGCCTTCGATCGCGCGATTCGCCGCTTCTGGCGCAGCCACCGCTTCAAGGTGGCCGGCTGGAGCGATCTCCGCGCCGCCTTCGAGGCCGAAGCCGGTCAGCCGTTACAGACCTTCTTCGAGCAATGGATCGACCGCGAAGGACTGCCGAGCGTGACGCTGTCGGCCGATGCGGAGGCGGCTGCCGTACAGCTGAGTCAGGGCAAGCCGGTGTATGCCCTGACGGTGCCGCTGCAACTGCAGCTCGGCGAGACCAAGCAGGCCTTGTCGGTCGCACTGAACGGGGAGCACGCCGTGGTGGACGCAGCAAACGGTCCCGGCACCTTGCGGCTGGACCCGGATTTCCGCCTGTTGCGGCGCCTGCTGCCGGCAGAGATCCCACCGACGCTGCGCGACATCAATCTGACCGGCGGCCGCAACGTGGTCCTGCTGGGCGAGGGCCCGGTGCTGCAGGCGGGCCTCGAGTTGGCGGCGGCGCTGCTGGATGCCAAGCCCGAAGTGCGCGATGCGGCCAATCCGCCCGACAAGAGCGCGCCGCTGCTGCTGATCGGACCGGCGGACGAAGTGGACGGCTGGCTCGCCCGGCACAGCCTCGCCGGGCGCCCGGACGAGGTCGGCCGGCGAGGCCAGGTCCAGGTCTGGGCCGGCCGCCTGGCCGGCGCGCGCCCGCTGCTGGTGGTCAGCGCAACGAGCGCCACGGCACTGGCCTCGGCGCGCCGCTCCCTGCCCCACCTGGGCCGCTACGGCTGGGTCACGCTCGAAGACGGGCGCAGCGCCGAGCGCGGCCAGTGGAAGGCCAGGACCCAGTCGCTGCAGCTGCCCGCTCCCGCCAAGCCCCGCGATTGAGCGGCAGCGGCCGTTCCCGGCCGGCCTTCAGCGGGCGGCCTCCTCCGGCATGCCGCCGCCGGACGCCTGCACCCACAGCAGCGCGTCGATCTGGCGGCGGTTGAGCTCGTCGCTGCCGAGGCCGAGTTCGGCACCGACCTCCTCCAGCACCTCGACGCGGCCCTCTTCCAGCGCCTCGGCGATGCGCAGGTAAGGCAGGATTGGCCCGCGCCGTTCGAGAAGCGCATCCGACACGATCTCCGGTACGTTGACCGGCTTCAGCGCCTCGGCCAGCGGCACCCGCATCATCACGTCGAGCAGCGAGAACAGGCCGGCCATGAACAGCTGTTCGCACTCTTCCTTGTTCATGCGCCCGGCACCGAGCAGTTCCATGAAGCGTGCCCGGGTCAGCGCCACCTCCATCAAGGCGTTCGGACCCTGCTCGCGCTGCGCGCTGCCGAACAGCAGCAGCGCCAGCCAGCGCCGGAGCGGCATGCGGCCGAGCACCACCAGCGCGTGCTCGATCGAGGTGATCGGGTTGCAGAAGCCCCAGGCCGCCGCGTTCACGTAGCGCAGCAGCCGGTAGGTCAGCGCCACGTCGCGCTTCATCACCTCGGCCAGTTCGTGCGTCTCGGCGTCCTCGCGCAAGCGGTTGATCAGGCGGGCGACCTGCATCGAGTGCGGCTGCAGCCGGTTGCCCTTCCAGTCTTCGCGGCGGGTCACGAAGCGGCCGTGGAAGGCTTCGCAGCCGAGCCGGTGCACATGCTCGAAGTCTTCCTCGGTGGCGACGTTCCAGGCCAGCCAGCCGACGTTCGGCGCCAGGCGCAGCAGGCGCGAACCGAGCTGGCGCAGTTCGGCCGGCGTGCGTCGGGCGCTGTCCAGCACGAACTGGTCCGCCTGGTGGGAAAACGCTTCGAACCAGGGCGAATCGGCATGGTCGTCGAGTGCCACGCGCAAGCCCGCGCGGCGCAGCTCGGCCGCCCGCGCCAGCAGCGACGGGGCCGGTGGGGCGTCGGTCTGCTCCGGCTGCAGCAGCAGCACGCCGCGGGTGCCGGCCAGCCGCTCGAGGGCCGGATTGGGCAGGAAGCCGTCCCATATCGGGATGTAGGCGGTGCGCGTCTCGAGCAGCGGGAGGGCGCCGCGCAACAAGGTATCGACCTTCAGTTGGTCGAGGAAGTCGCGCGAGCGCCGCGAGTGGACACGCACCTTGCCGGCGGCCGATTCATGCAGCGCGAAGGCAAAGCCGGCCAGTCCGCGCGAGCGGTCCAGCACGTCGGCCCTGGCCAACAAGGGCGCGGGCTCGGCCGCTGCGTCGTCCTGAGGGAGCCGTTGCGCGACCGGCTCGGGCGCCTCGGTCGCGGGCGCCTCCGACACGGCCGGCGGCGGCTCCGCAACGGGACTGACGGGCGCCGGCGCAACCCTCCCGGCGCTGCCGGAGAACAAGCGCAGCAGGCTCTTGAACATCGGACGGCCGCCTCGGCCGGGCTAGATGCGGCCCCGGCGGAAAGCCACGCTCAGGACTCGAGCTGGCTCACGTCGCGCACCGCACCGGTGTCGGCCGAGGTGGTCAGCGCCGCGTAGGCACGCAGCGCCGGCGACACCGCGCGCTCGCGATCCGGCTTCCAGCCCGCCGGCCCGCGCGCGTCCATCTCGGCACGCCGTCGCGCCAGCTCCTCGTCACCGACGTCGAGCCGGATGCTGCGCTTCGGGATGTCGATGTCGATCATGTCGCCTTCCTCGACCAGGCCGATCCCGCCGCCACAGGCCGCCTCCGGCGAGGCGTGGCCGATCGACAGGCCCGAGGTGCCGCCGGAGAAGCGACCGTCGGTGAGCAGCGCGCAGCTCTTGCCGAGGCCCTTGGACTTCAGGTACGAGGTCGGATACAGCATCTCCTGCATGCCCGGTCCGCCCTTCGGTCCCTCGTAGCGGATCACCACCACTTCGCCGGCGACGATCCGGTCGGCGAGAATGCCCTCGACCGCCGCTTCCTGGCTCTCGAACACCCGCGCGCGGCCGCGGAACTGCCAGATCGATTCGTCCACGCCGGCGGTCTTGACGATGCAGCCCTTCTCGGCGATGTTGCCGTACAGCACCGCCAGGCCGCCGTCGCGGGTGAAGGCGTTGGCCTTGTCGCGGATCACGCCGCCGGTGCGGTTCATGTCCAGTTCGTTCCAGCGCCGGCTCTGGCTGAACGCCTGCTGCGTCGGCACGCCGCCCGGCGCAGCCTTGTAGAACTCGAACACGCTGTTGTCGTGGGCCTCCATGATGTCCCAGCGCGACAGCGCCTCGCCCAGCGTCTTGCTGTGCACGGTGCCGGCCTCGCGGTGCAGCAGGCCGGCCCGGTCCAACTCGCCGAGGATGCCCATGATGCCGCCGGCGCGGTGCACGTCCTCGATATGCACGTCGGGCACCGCCGGCGCCACCTTGCACAGGCAGGGCACCTGGCGCGAGACGCGGTCGATGTCCTTCATCGTGAAATCGACGCCGGCCTCGCGCGCCGCCGCCAGCAGGTGCAACACGGTATTGGTCGAACCACCCATCGCCACGTCCAGGCTGATGGCGTTCTCGAAGGCCTCGAAGCTGGCGATCGAGCGCGGCAGCACCGCCGCGTCGTCCTTCTCGTAGCAGCGCTTTGCGAGCTCGACGATGCGGCGGCCGGCCTCCTTGAACAGCCGCTCGCGGTCGGCGTGGGTCGCCACGACGGTACCGTTGCCCGGCAGCGACAGGCCCAGCGCCTCGGTCAGGCAGTTCATCGAGTTGGCCGTGAACATGCCGGAACACGAGCCGCAGGTCGGGCAGGCCGAGCGCTCGACGGCCTCGACCTCCTCGTCGCTGCAGTGGCTGTCGGCGGCCTTGACCATGGCGTCGACCAGGTCCAGCGCGATCACCTTGTTGTCCCACTTGACCTTGCCGGCCTCCATCGGCCCGCCCGAGACGAAGATCGCCGGGATGTTGAGGCGCAGCGCAGCCATCAGCATGCCCGGCGTGATCTTGTCGCAGTTCGAGATGCACACCATCGCGTCGGCGGTGTGGGCGTTGACCATGTACTCGACCGAATCGGCGATCAGCTCGCGCGAGGGCAGCGAATACAGCATGCCGCCGTGGCCCATCGCGATGCCGTCGTCCACGGCGATGGTGTTGAATTCCTTCGCCACACCGCCGGCCGCTTCGATCTCGCGCGCGACCAGCTGCCCCAGGTCCTTCAGGTGGACGTGACCCGGCACGAACTGGGTAAAGCTGTTCACCACCGCGATGATCGGTTTTTCGAAGTCGCCGTCCTTCATGCCGGTGGCGCGCCACAGCGCGCGGGCACCGGCCATGTTGCGGCCGGCGGTGGACGTACGGGAACGGTATTGCGGCATGGAATTCTCCGGGAAGGCACTTTCGACTCAATTGCTAAGTGTAGCCGCTCGCACGGCCCGGCCGGGAGCCCCCGCGCCTCGATAGGTGCACGCTATGACGGCGATTGCCATATCTCATCAGCGTTTTCCGGCACGCCGTCTATCGTTGGAGAGGACCGCCCGCGTGACCGACCACGGACGGCGCTGACAGTTGGAGGAGACATCGATGCAACTGAAGGGAAGCAAGACCGAGGACAACCTCAAGGCCGCCTTTGCCGGCGAATCGCAAGCCAATCGCCGCTACCTGTACTTCGCCGCCAAGGCCGACGTGGAAGGCTACAACGACGTCGCCGTGGTATTCCGCTCGACCGCCGAGGGCGAGACCGGCCACGCCCACGGCCACCGGGAATACCTCGAGGCCAGCGGCGACCCGGCCACCGGCCTGCCGATCGGCAAGACCGAGGCCAACCTGGCCGCCGCCATCGCGGGTGAAACCCACGAATACACCGACATGTACCCGGGCATGGCCAAGACCGCCCGCGAGGAAGGCTTCGACGAGATCGCCGACTGGTTCGAGACCCTCGCCAAGGCCGAGCGCAGCCACGCCAACAAGTTCCAGCGCACGCTCGACGAGGTCAAGGCCAGCGGCTGACGGCCAGCGCGGGACGCGGTGAAGCCGCGCCCCGCCCCTATTTTTTGCGACAAGAGGTGCCCGATGCCATCCGGAACGATCCGCGAAGGTAGCCTGGAAGCGCCCACCCGCCACCCGCTCGACTGGAAGAACGAGGTCTTCTGGGATCCGCGCGCGCTCGAAAGCGAGCTCGAGCGGGTGTTCGAGATCTGCCACGGCTGCCGGCGCTGCGTCAGCCTGTGCGGCGCCTTCCCAAAGCTGTTCGACCTGATCGACGAGGGCGACAGCGGCGAACTCGACGGTGTGCCGAAGGCCCGCTTCGGCGAGGTGGTGGAGCAGTGCTACCTGTGCGACATGTGCTACATGACCAAGTGTCCCTACGTGCCGCCGCACGAATGGAACCTGGACTTCCCCCACCTGATGCTGCGCGCCAATGCCGTGGCGCGCCGTCGCGACGGCGCCCGGCTGCGCGACACGGTGCTGTCGTCCACCGACCGCACCGGCATGTTCGCCGGCATCCCGGTGGTCACGCAGACGATCAACGCCGTGAACCGGACGAAGCCGATGCGGGCCGCGCTGGAAAAGACGCTGGGCGTGGACCGCAAGGCCTGGCTGCCGGAGTTCGCCGGCAGGAAGTTCCGCAGCGCCGCCGGTAGTGCCGCGGCGGGTGAGGTGCGCGACGGCGAGCGCACGCCGGGCAAGGTGGCGATCTTCGCCACCTGCTACATCAATTACAACGAGCCGGGCATCGGTCACGACCTGGTGGCTGTGTTGGAGCACAACGCGATCCCCTGGGTGCTGCTCGACAAGGAGGCCTGCTGCGGTATGCCGAAGCTCGAGCAGGGCGATCTGGACGGCGTCGAGAAGCTGAAGGAGAAGAACGTGCCGCGCCTCGCGGCGCTGGCCGCCGAGGGCTACGCGATCCTGACCGGCGTGCCGTCGTGCACCTTGATGTACAAGCAGGAACTGCCAATGATGTTCCCGCACGACGCCGAGGTGGCAAGCGTGCGCGAGGCGATGTGGGACCCGTTCGAATACCTGGTGGCCCGCCACAAGGACGGCCTGCTGAAGACCGACTTCGCGCGCGGACTCGGCAAGGTCGCCTACCAGGTGCCCTGCCACGGCCGGGTGCAGAACATCGGCCACAAGACCGAGACGCTGCTGCAGATGATCCCCGACACCACGCTCGAGACGATCGAGCGCTGCTCGGGCCACGCCGGCACCTTCGGCGTCAAGAAGGAGTTCCACGCCATGGCGATGAAGATCGGCCGGCCGGTGTTCCGCCGCATGGCCGAGTTCGAGCCGGACTTCGTCAGTTCCGACTGCCCGCTGGGCGGACACCACATCGCCCAGGGTCTCGCCGAGCAGCACGACAAGCGACCGCCGCTGGCCCATCCGCTGACGCTGCTGCGCAAGGCCTACGGCATCTGAAGCGGGCCGGCATGGAGAGCGCCATGAAACACTTCAGCCCCCAGGACCTGTGGTCGCTGGAGGAATACCACCGCCGCCGGCCCGACTTCCGCGCCCGCGTGATCGAGCACAAGCGCCGCCGCACGGCCCATCTGGGCAAGCACGTGACGCTGCTGTTCGAGGACGCCACGACGATCCGCTACCAGATCCAGGAGATGCTGCGCATCGAGCGCACCTTCGATCCGGCGGGCATCCAGGACGAACTGGACGCCTACAACCCGCTCATCCCAGATGGCGGCAACCTGAAGGCCACGATGCTGATCGAGTACGCCGACCCGCTCGAACGGGCCGAACGGCTGCGTCAATTGAAGGGCATCGAGCGCGCCACCTGGCTGCAGGTGGACGGCCATCCGCGCGTCTTCGCGATCGCCGACGAAGACCTGCAACGGGAGAACGAGCAGAAGACCTCCTCGGTGCATTTCCTGCGCTTCGAATTCGACCATGGCATGCGCCGGGCCTTGAAGGGCGGCGCCGCGCTGGCGATGGGCATCGGCCACCCGCAGTACGCGATCGAGCTTGAGGAGGTGGCGCCCGAGCTGCAGGCCGCGCTGGCCGCCGACCTGGACTGAGCCCGCCGCGCGGCCACGCCCGGCGCGGCTGGGCTATCATGGCGTCCCCCACCGACAGCGGAGCAGGTGCATGGAGAACGCCGGCAGCAGCGAGCAAGGGGCCGACGAGTTCGATCTCGGCCCGGTCGAAGTGCGGGTGCTCGGGGTCCTGATCGAGAAATCCTTCGTCACGCCCGACAACTACCCGATGTCGATCAACGCGATCACCTCGGGCTGCAATCAACTGACCGGGCGCGACCCGGTCATGGAACTGTCCGAGCAGGCCGTGCAGGACGCGATCGACAGCCTGATGGAACGTCGCCTGGTCAGCCGGCGCGACTCGGCCAGCGCCCGCGTCGACAAGTACGAGCACCTGGTGCGGCTGCGCCACTCGCTGCCGCCGGCCGAGCAGGCCGTACTGGCGCTGCTGATGCTGCGCGGTCCGCAGACCGCCGGCGAGATCCGCACCCGCAGCGAACGCCTGCACCGCTTCAACGACATCGGCGAGGTCGAGCAGGTGCTCGAACACCTGGCCGACAAGTACCCACCGATGGTGCTGACGCTGCCGCTGGCACCGGGCACCAAGGAAGCCCGCCACGTGCACCTGATGTGCGGCGCCGAGGTCGCCGAGCAGCTGGCCGAGGGCTTCGCGTCGTCCGCGCCGGCCTCGGCGCGCGGCAGCCGGGTGGCGGAGCTGGAGGACGAGGTGCGGCGGCTGCGCCAGCAGGTGGACTGGCTGACGAGCGAGTTCGAGGCCTTCCGCAAGCAGTTCGAATGAAGCCGCGCGCGCCCGCTGCCCGATGCTGATCCATCCCCAGTTCGACCCGATCGCGATCTCGATCGGCCCGCTGTCGGTGCGCTGGTACGGCCTGATGTACCTGCTGGCCTTCGTGCTGTTCGTGTTCCTCGGCCGCCGCCATGCGGCGCGGCGCCCGGAGCTGGGCTGGAACGCGCAGCAGATCGACGACTTGCTGTTCTACGGCGTGCTCGGCGTGGTGATCGGCGGCCGGCTCGGCGAGGTTCTGTTCTACCAGCCGGGCTATTACTTCTCCCACCCGCTCGAGATCGTCGCGATCTGGAAGGGCGGCATGAGCTTCCATGGCGGCTTCCTCGGCGTGCTGGTGGCGATGTGGCTGTACGGCCATCGCACCGGACGCGGCTTCTGGCAGGTCACCGACTTCATCGCGCCGATGGTGCCGACCGGCTTGGCGGCCGGGCGCATCGGCAACTTCATCAACGGCGAGCTGTGGGGCCGGCCGGCGGACCCGGATCTGCCTTGGGCGATGGTCTTCCCGCAGGCGGACCAGCTCGCACGCCATCCGTCGCAGATCTACCAGGCCCTCGGCGAAGGCCTGCTGCTGTTCGTGCTGCTGTGGCTCTACTCGGCCAGCCCGCGGCCGCTGCGCGCCGTGTCGGCGATGTTCCTGCTCGGCTACGGCGTGCTGCGCTTCGCGGCCGAGTTCTTCCGCCACCCGGATCCGGGCATCTTCAGCGGCCTCGGCCTGTCGTTGTCCACCGCCCAGTGGCTGTGCGTGCCGATGGTGCTGGCCGGCGCCGCGCTGCTGCTCGTCAGCCTTCACCAGCCACCGGCGCGCTGAGCGCCCGGGCGCGATCCGCGACACGTCGAGCCTCCCGGCCATGCGGTAGCATGAACGGCGAACGGTCCGCGCCGGACCGAAGAGCAGCTAGGGAGGGAAAGCGGTGGTTGCCAATCTGGTCAGCCGCGGCCTCGACAAGGTGCGCGCGCTCGTCGGCCTGGACGATCCTCCGGCCGAGAAGGTGCTCGACAACATCCGCAAGCAGTTGCAGGACTGCGCCGAAGGCCTGGGCGGCGAGGTGTCGACGCGCAATCGGGCGGCGCGCCTGGCCGACACCTATCTGCAACTCGACGACAGCGGTCGTCACGCGTTCCTGCGCATCATCGCGCTCGAATTCGGCCCCGATCCGGCCCGCGTGGACGAGGCCCACTCGCGCTACCAGGAGGCCGTCGGCAGTGCTGCCCAATGGGATGCCGAAGCCGATCTGCGCGCCGCCATGCGCTCGCGCCGGATCCGCATCCTGACCCAGTTCAACGCCATTCCACAAGGCGTCAAGTTCCTCGTGGACC
Source organism: Rhodocyclaceae bacterium (assembly GCA_050305135.1). Classification (GTDB taxonomy): domain Bacteria; phylum Pseudomonadota; class Gammaproteobacteria; order Burkholderiales; family Rhodocyclaceae; genus Cognatazoarcus. The sequence goes on from JBNLET010000135.1 coordinate 16,083, forward strand.
TGCGCGTCGACCTGCTGCGCTTCCTGCGCGAAGACCCCGAGCTGAAGGCCCTCGACCGGGAATTGCAGAACCGGCTGACGGCCTGGTTCGACATCGGCTTCCTCGAGCTGCAGCGCATCACCTGGCAGTCGCCGGCCGCGCTGCTCGAGAAACTGGTCGAGTACGAGGCGGTGCACGAGATCCGCTCCTGGCAGGACCTGAAGAACAGGCTCGACTCGGATCGCCGCTGCTACGCATTCTTCCACCCGCGCATGCCGCTGGAACCGCTGATCTTCGTCGAGATCGCGCTGATCCGCGGCCTGGCCGGCCATGTCCAGGGCCTGCTCGACGAGTCCGCGCCGGTACTCGACCCGGGCCTGGCCGACACCGCCATCTTCTACTCGATCAGCAATACCCAGGTCGGGCTGCGCGGCATCTCGTTCGGCAACTTCCTGCTCAAGCGCGTGATCGACGATCTGCAGCGCGACCTGCCCGGACTGAAGACCTACTCGACCTTGTCGCCGATGCCGCAGCTGCGCACCTGGCTGCGCCGCAATCCGGAGCAACTCGCCGCGGCTTTCGAGGATAAGGATCGCAAGCGCCTGGCGGCCGTCGGCGTCAGCGGGCCGGAATCGCCCCTGCTGACCGAATTGCTGGACGGCGACATGGCCTGGCGCGACGATGCCACGCTGGCCGAAGCACTGCGCGAACCGCTGCAGCGGCTGGCGGCACGCTACCTGGTGCATGCCCGGCGCGACGCCCAGCCCTACGATCCGGTGGCGCGCTTCCATCTCGGCAACGGGGCCCGCATCGAACGGCTCAACTGGCTCGGCGACACGTCCGACAAGGGCATGCAGCAGTCCTGGGGCATGATGGTCAACTACCTATACGACCCCGCCGCGATCGAGGGCAACGTCGAAACCTTCGCGCGCGAGGGCCGGGTGGCGCGCACCGCCGCCGTTGCCCGGCTGGCGCGCCTCTAGGGCCTCGACACCCGCACCCGGCCGCACTTGACAAGCGGCAAGCGGTTTCAGGTACAAACAGAAGATCGGCAATCGACGCGGCCCGAACGCGCGGATTCAAGCGCATTGCATTAAAGTTCGTAGGGAACGGACCGATCACAGCATGACAGCTCCGTACCCGCATCGATAACCCGACAATCTGCCAGACCCGCCAGGATACCGACTTGCTCAACGTGTTCCCACGCCTATCGATCAGGTTTCGCCTGCTGCTGGCCAGTACCGCCGTGCAAGTCGCCCTGCTCAGTCTGCTGCTGTACAACAGCGTCCGCCTGATGGACGAGGCCACCACCGCCAGTCTGAAGACGGTGGTCGAACAAAACGCGATCATGCTCCACACCGTCGCCACGGCCTACGGCGAGCGGGGCGACTACTCGGTGCTGCAGGACACGCTCGGCGAATTGCTGGCGGAGGCTGGCGAAGGCCTGGTCTATGTGCGCATCGTCTCGGGCAGCAAGGAGCGCCTGCTGTCGGCCGGTATGCCGGAGCTGGTCCGGTTGCCGCCGCCCGACGCGGACGACGACTCCGGTCTGGCGGCCGCACTGGAACGCAAGCTGATCCACGTCCGGCGGCCGCTGCTGCTGGCCGGCAACGAGGTCGGCTTCCTGCAGTTCGGCGTCTCGGCCTCGGCGCTGGGCGCTGCCCGGCAGGCGATCCTGAAGCAGGGCGCGGTGATCGCGGCGTCCGAAATCCTGCTGACCTTCATCCTGCTGTCCGGCATCGGTTACTTCCTGACGCGCAACTTCGCGGCGCTGCTGAAAGGCAGCCGCGCGATCGCCGAAGGCCGTCTCGACCACCGTCTGCCGGAAACCGGCAACGACGAACTGACCCAACTCTCGCGCGACTTCAACATCATGGCCGGCAAGCTCAACGACCGCATCGGCGAGCTGCAGAACACGGCCGCCAAGCTGCACCGCAGCGAGCAGCGCTATGCGCTGGCAACGCGAGGCGCCAACGACGGCCTGTGGGACTGGGACCTGGAGAACGACAGCCTGTACGTGGCTCCGCGCTTCCTCGAGATCTGCGGCCTGGCCGACGGCATAGACCATCTGGAAAGCGTCATGATCTACGACGCCGTCCACCCGGACGATCAGCAGTTGTACCGGCAAAAGCTGGTCGAGCACCTGAAGGGCTACACGCCGCAGTTCATGATGGAGCATCGCATACGCTGGCCGGACGGCAGCTACCGCTGGGTGCTGGTGCGGGGCGTCGCCCAACGCCACGAGGAACGGGGCCGGGCCTTCCGCATGGCCGGCTCGATCAGCGACATCCATCAGCGCAAGCTGGCGGAAGAGAGGCTGATGCGAGACGCGCTCTACGACAGCCTGACCGGCCTCACCAACCGCGGCCTGCTGCTGGCCCACCTGAAGAGCGCGCTGGGCCAGGTGCGTCGCCGCGACGATTTCCGCTTTGCGGTGATGGTGCTGAAGATAGAGCGCTTCCGCATGGTCAACGACAGTCTCGGCCACGCCAGCGGCGACCACCTGCTGCGGATCACGGCCGAACGCATTCGCAAGGTGCTGCGCGAGGGGGACGTGGCGGCGCGGCTGGGCGGCGACCAGTTCGCGGTGCTGCTGAACAGCGTGCTGGACGACGACGACGCGCGGCTGCTGGCCGATCGGCTGCGGACCGAGTTGGGCAAGCCGGTGTCGCTGGCCGGACAAACCGTCTACCCCGACATCCGCGTCGGCATCGCGCTGTCCGGCGCGATGCACCTCGAGGCCGAAGCGATGCTGCGCGACGCCGACAATGCGCTGAACCAGGCACGCAAGGACAGCGACCACCCGGTGGCGCTGTTCCAAGCCGACATGCACGTGCGTACGATGCAGAACCTGCAGCGCGAAGCCGAACTGCGCGAGGCGCTGCAGAACGGCCAGCTGACGGTGCATTTCCAGCCCATCGTCAGTCTCGGCGACCGCAGCATGAGGAGCCTGGAGGCCCTGGTGCGCTGGAACCACCCGAGCGAAGGCATCCTTTCGCCCTACCATTTCGTACCGCTGGCCGAGCAACTCGACCTGGTCCATCTGCTGTGCATGCAGGTGGTCGGCCAGGTGTGTGCCCAGATCAAGGCCTGGGAACGTGAGTACGGCCATTCGCCGCCGGTCAGCATCAACCTCTCCGCGCGCCAGTTCGCCCGCTCCGACCTGGCCGCGGAAATCATCTCGACGGTGCAGCGCAACGGCGTTGCGCCCGGTACGCTGTGCTTCGAGGTGACCGAAAGCACGCTGGCCAATCCGGACGGCCGCGCCCACGAGACGCTGAGCGCGCTCAGGGGTGCCGGCATGGCGGTCTACATCGACGATTTCGGTACCGGTTACTCGGCCCTGTCCTATCTGCACACCATGCCCTGCGACGTGATCAAGCTGGACGGCTCCTTCGTGCGATCGATCACCGAGGACGCGCGCCTGCGCGCGATCGTCGGCCGCAGCATCGAGCTGGCGCACGACCTGGACATGATGGTCGTCGCCGAGTGCATCGAGACCGAGCAGCAAGCCAGCCTGCTGGCCGAACTCGGCTGCGACTTCGGCCAGGGCTACCTGTATTCCCGGCCGGTCGCGCCCGGCGAACTGGGCGATCGACTGGCCAGCCACGAGCCGGCGATGGGGGACACCGAATGAAGAAGCTGCTGTTCGGCGCCGTACTGACCGGCCTGACATTGCTGAGCAACGCCTGCGCCGACAGCGGGGACTGGCGCGTTTCGGGGTTCGGCACCGTCGGCATGGTGCGGCCCACCGACTCCCAGGCCTCGCTGCTGAGAAACGGTATCAACACCCCCGGCCGCAGCGGCACCGACTTCGGCACCGACAGCATCCTGGGCCTGCAGGCCAGCCATAGCCTCGTCCGCGGCATGGACTGGACCGCGCAAGTCATCGTGCGCGAAGACCAGACCGGCCACGTCGAGCCCCGCCTTGCCTGGGCGTTCCTGCGCATAAGCCCGCTGGCCAACCTGGAGGTCCGGCTCGGCCGCATGCGCGCGCCGTTCTTCATGTTTTCCGAGTCCCTCTGGATCAACTACGCCAATATCTGGGTCAGGCCACCCACCGAGGTGTATGGCCTGAATCCGTTCAGCGACCTGGACGGGGCTGATCTGTTGTGGCGCTTCCAGAGCGCGGGCTTCGACCTCGAACTGCGCCCGTACATAGGCCGCAGTTCGCTCGAGCGCCAGTTTCGGACGGCCAAGCTGAAGCGCATCGTCGGTGCCAATCTGTCGATCTACAAGGGCGACCTGACCGCCTTCGCGGCACACGCCGAGAGCCCGCTCAGCCTGCCCTGGGGCGATCCGCTGTTTCTCGCCGTCAACGGCGCACTGAACAATTCACCGTTCCAGGCGGTTACGCGGGACCTTTCGGGCGAGGACGGCTACGCCCGTTTCGATTCGGTCGGCGTGCAGTGGGACACCGGCGACTACCTGCTGATCGGCGAGTACGCGCGGCGGGCGGCGAACCGCTACATTCCGAGCGCCCACGGCTGGCAGCTGACGCTGGGACGACGCATCGAGACCGTGACGGCTTACACGGTGTTCGCGCGGCAGTCGGAGGACGATCCGGTCTCGAGCGCGGATCTGTCGGCCGTACCGCAACTGCAGGCTGCGCTCGATATCTTCAATGCGACACGCAACACGGCACAGCGGAGCGCAAGCCTCGGGATCCGCTGGGACTTCCATCGCAATGCGGCCGCAAAGCTCGAATTCACCCACGTCAAGGTAGCCGACGATTCGCTCGGCAGCTTCTTTCCGGTGGAAGGCTCCGGCGCATCCACATTCAGCAAGCGCCGCATCAATCTGTTCTCGGCAACGCTTGATGTCAGCTTCTGAGTCCCGGTCGATGCGATTTCTCCCAGCCCTCCTCGTACTGCTGACGCTGACACTGTCCAACGCGCCGGCCTGCGCCCAGCTCGTCATCGTCAGCGGGCGCGACAGCGCGATCGCGGAATTGTCGCGGGCCCAGGCCGAGCGGCTGTACCTGGGCCGTACCACGACCTTGCCCGACAACACGGTCGTGACGCTGATCGATCTGCCGCCGGGGGCGGACCGGGATCGCTTCTATTTCGAATTGATCGGCAAGAATCCGGTGCAAACGCGGGCCTACTGGTCGCGCCAGGTGTTCACCGGCCGCGCCTTACCGCCACGGCAGGCGGCCTCGGTTGACGAATTGCGCCAATGGCTGAGCGAAGATCGGCACGCGATCGGCTATCTGCGCGCCGAACTGGTTGGGACGGACCTGCGCGTGCTGCTTCAGGTCACGCCCTGAGCGCGCAGCGCCGGCCTAGCCGACGGCCAGCACCAGTTCGGGCAGCCCCTCGATCCGCCCGACCAGGCGGTTGCCCGGCAATACCGGCCCGACGCCCTCCGGCGTGCCGGTAAACACCAAGTCTCCGGCGCGCAGTTCGAACAGGTGCGACAGCGCAGCGATCACTTCCGGCACCGACCAGATCATGTCGGCCAGATCACCGCGCTGGCGCTCGACGCCGTCGATCTCGAGGCTGATCGCGCCACGTTCGAGCCAGCCGCATCGGTCGATCGGCACCAGCACCCCGATCGGCGCGGCGGCGTCGAAAGCCTTGGCGACATCCCACGGACGGCCGTGTCGCTTGGCCTCGGCCTGCAGGTCGCGTCGGGTCATGTCCAGGCCCGGCGCGTAGCCCCAGACGCATGCGCGCGCCTGTTCGGGGGTCAGATCCCGCCCGCCGGCAGCGAGCGCGACGACCAGTTCAAACTCGTGGTGCACCTCGCGGCTGGCGCTCGGATAGGGCCAGCGCGTGGCGCCGTCGGGCTGCACCGGAAACGCGGCGTCGGCCGGCTTGGTGAAGAAGAACGGCGGCTCCCGCTCCGGGTCCTGGCCCATTTCGCGGGCATGGGCGGCGTAGTTGCGAGCGACGCAGAAGATGCGCCGCAGCGGGAACTTGCGCTCGTCACCAAGCACGTCGAGCACCGCGGGCGCGCACGGCGGCATCACGAACTCCATCTGCTTTCCTCCAAGAGAGTGTCAGCCATCACCGCCTGGATCTTCCCGCACTGCGTACGGCTCCGTTGGCACGAATATCGCACGAAACGCAACGGGCGTCGGCGATCGGCGCACCGGGCTGGGCAGAAAGCTGTTGACAGCATTCGGCAATCAATATTTAATGCGAATCATTCGCATTAGTGTTCCATCCATGAGCCAGCAGAGTTCCCCCAACGCCCGCCAGGACAGCCCCGCCCACTCGGCGGACGGCAGCGGTGGCGCCGTCCGGGTGGTCCGCAGCGAACAGCTGCTGGATCGCGGCGGCAGGGTGATCATCGAACACAAGGGCGAACGATATGCCTTGCGGGAAACCCGCCTGGGTAAGTTGATTTTGACCAAGTGATCCGAAGCCAAGCGACAAGGGATTAGACTATGTATGTGTGCGTATGCAAGGCGGTAACGGAACGGGACGTGCATCAGGCCATCCGTGGCGGCGCCCGTTCGCTGCGCGACCTGCGCACCGACCTCGGCATCATCAGCGAGTGCGGCCGCTGCGCCGGCTGCGCCCGACAGTGTTTGCGGGACGCCGAGGACACGGCCGGGGTGGATGCCGGCAGCATGCATTTCCATTCCCCCAACCTTGCGCTCTCGGAGGCTGTATGAAAGGCGACAAGAAAATCATCCAGTTGTTGAACAAGCAACTGACCAACGAACTGACGGCCATCAACCAGTATTTCCTGCACGCCCGCATGTACAAGAACTGGGGCTTGGAGCGGCTCGGCAAGCACGAGTACGACGAGTCGATCGAAGAGATGCATCACGCCGACAAGCTGATCGAGCGCGTACTGTTCCTCGAAGGCCTGCCCAATTTGCAGAGCCTGAACAAGCTGATGATCGGTGAGGACGTCAAGGAATGCATCGAAGGCGACCTGAAGCTGGAGTTGGGCGCGCGCAGCGATCTGGTGGCCGGCATCGCGGTCTGCGAGGAGCACAAGGACTACGTCTCGCGCGAGATCCTGGAAGAGATTCTGGAGGATACCGAGGAGCACATCGACTGGCTCGAGACCCAGCTCGAACTGATCGGCAAGGTCGGCGTCCAGAACTACCTGCAGTCGCACATGCATTCCTGTAGTTGATCCGCCCCGGGCGCGAGACGGCTCGCGCCCGCGCCAGCCAGCCGAGGGGTTCACCGGCTTGCCAACGGAGCACGCAATGGGTGTCGAAAAGCACCGCCACCATCCTTTTCCGCTTCGCCGCCTGCTTGTCTACGTGCTCGTCACGGCGGCAGCCCTCGGCCTGCTGATCGACCGGACGCCGCCGGCGTCGGACAGCCCGCTCGCCCACCAGCACGGCTGACCATGTCGGCCCCGGATCCGGCCCACTCGCTGCCGGTCGGCGAGCCGGGCGAAACGCCTGCCCGCCTGCGCCGCCTCGGCCCGGGGCGCGAGGCAGGTGCCCGGTTGCCAAGCCAGCCTGCGGCCGGAACAGGTCGCCGCGGCGACTGCCGCCCGGGCCGTTGTAGTTCCAGCGCTGCCTGCGGCACGACGAGGGATCCAACCGGGCGCCGCTGAAGCGCGTCGAGGCGGCCGGCGTCGAGGCCATCGTGCTGACCGTCGATGCGCCCCACAGCGGCGACCGGGAGCGCCGCGCCGGATTCAGGCTGCCGGCAGCATCGGCTCGATCGCCGCCGGGGCTTTCGCCTATTGCACCGGCCCGTACTGCGGGAGCGGCAGCGGATCGACCCATACACCGCCGTCTTCGGCGCGGCGGATGCGCAGGCCGAGGGCCGCGAAGATCTCCATCACGTCCTGCTGCAGCGCCAGATAGATCGACTCGGTAGTGCGCGACGGGCTCGCGAACAACACGCCCAGCCGGTGCGCCAGCGGCGCCCAGCTGGCGGCCAGCGGACTGGCCGCCAGCAGTTCCTGGTACTCGGGGCCGACGACCTGCAGCGAGCGCTCGAGGCCTGCCAGATACCCCTGGCAATGGGCCATCGTCTGAGCCAGGTGGGCGATCCGGCCTACGCTGCGGGCAAACAGCCCGTCCAGATCGTCGCTGCCCAGGTGCAGCACGATTTCCTCGCTCATCGCCGGCGGCATGGCTTCCAGCAGATCGGCCAGGTGCGTCAGCATCAGGTCCGAGCCCTGCGGCAGCGACCAGACCGAACGGCGGGTCGAGAAGTACTCGGCCCACATCGACTCGGCGATCGGCAGCAGGTGGCGATCGAATGCGCAGTCGAGCAGCATCGCCAGCGACTCGGACTGGCCGAGCCGCGCCCGCGCATCGTGGATGCGGCACAACTCGCGATGGAACAGGTGGACGAAGGCCGCCACCCGCTCGGCGTCGCCGGCCAGCGCCTCGGACATGTGGCCGCCGTCTATCAGCAGGCTGACCGAGTCGGGACGATGCAGCGCCCTGACCACGCCTGCCGACACCTGCTCGCCGGTCTCGTGGCGCAATTCGGCGGCGAAGTCCTGCGCGATGATGATGGTGTCGAGCTCGTCCAGTTCCAGATCCCGGTCCCGTCCGGTGATGCGGGAGACGAGAGTCTGCAACACCTGCGTCAGCATCGGCGCCGCATCGCCGATCTGCTCGCCCCTGCAATCGACCTTGATATCCATTGCCACCTTCCCGCGCTTTACTTGTTCGAGAGGTGATTGTAGACGGCTGCCGCGCAACTGTCGGCGAGGTCGTCCATCGAAAGACGGCGAAATCATGCCGATTGAGTTCCCGCGCACGATCACCCGTAACACTCGGCGCGGACAATTCAGGGAAATCCCGGATACGCGCTCGGGGACGCACGGATTGCGTGCAAGGGCGCGGCAACGGATCATCGTGGCAAATGACGGAAGTGCCCCCAACCGGGGCCAATCCGCGAAGACGGAGGAGAGCAGCCCATGGAACTCGAGCAAGTCAGTCGCAGTCGTCCAGCCACTTGGCTGGAGATCGTCAGCGCGGCGCGGAGCAACCGCAGCCCGATCGAAATCCACCCGGTGCCGGCAAATGATGGCGTTCGCATGACGGTATCGCTCGCTTCGCGCCTGCTGTGTTCGAATGACGGGCGCGTGACGGTGTTCGAGGACCAGGCCGCGGCGGTGCGCTTCCTGTCGGTCGCCGGGGTACGCAAGTGGCGGCTTGGAGCGGCCCTGCAAGGCATGGCCGGCCTGGTCGTCGGCGGCGAGCATCTGCGGCTGCGTGGGGGGCGACTCAGCGCCTGACGCAACCCGATACGGGCGAAGAAGAAAGGAAGGGCCGCCCTCGGGCGGCCCTTCCGTTTTATTGCCGACGACGGTCGATCAGAGCTTCAGCAGCGGGACCAGCTTGGCGAGCATCTTGTCGCCCAGCCCCTTCACCCGCGTCAATTCCTCCAATTTGGCAAACGGCCGGGCGGCGATGATGGCCTGGGCCAGAGCCCTCGACACGCCGCCGAGCGCGGCGAGTTCGTCGACGGTCGCCTTGTTGACCGACACCGGCGCCGGCGCGGCGGCGGCCTTTCTGCCGGCCGCCGACTTGCCCTTGGCAGGCTTGCCGCCGGCCCGGCCGCTCTTGGCCGGCGGCGTGGTCTTGGCGGGTTTCGCCGCGACCGGCGGCGCCGCCTTGGCGGGTTCGGCTGCGGCCGGCACCGGCACCTTGACCGGAGCTTCGACCCGATAGGTCTGGGCGAAGCGGGAATAGTCCCGCGTCACGAAACCGGACGGGGTCCATTCACGCAACATCAGCGTCATGTGCCACTCGCCCGGCGGCAGCTTGGCGGCGGGCAGCAGGAAGTTCATGCCGGCAAAGCTCTCCTGGCCCGCCAGTGCGCCGATCTGGATGCCGGCCACCGGTACGCCCTGGAAGTCGCCGCCCTGGTATGCCACCGGCAAGGCCCACAACTCGAACGACAGCGTGCCGCTCAGATTGCTCTGCTCGCGGGGATTCTCGGCGCCTTCGGCACTGATCTCGACCTGATCGCCATCGAAGCGGTAGCCGACCACGCCTTCCAGTCGCGGCAGCTGGAAATGCTGGGCATGGGCGAAAGCCGAAAAATCGTGCTGCTCCTCGCCCTCCGGCCCATCGCAGGCCAGACGCAGGGCGAGCCTGTGGGCGCGGTCGCCGGCCGGCAGTGCGGCGAGCGCCGAGCCGCCGACCGGGATCACCGCCCCTTGCGCGGCCGACACGGCACCCAGCGGAACTTCGGCGATGCGGATCGCCGGCCCGCCCTCTTCGGTCCAGAACTGCAGCTTCCAGTTCGCGCTCGCGGCACGGGCGGGGTCGCAAATCTGGAGGTCCGCCTCGATGTGGGCGACGTCGCCTTCGATCCGGTAGTTCATCGGGCCGGCGAACCGGATCGCAGCGGTTTCGGGTACGACATTCTGGTTCATTCGTTCGCTCAGCATGGATTCGACGGATGGCGATTATAGACAGATGAAAAGAGAATTGTACGTTCGGCGAAGTTTTGTAGATTTGGCGACAAAAATGGACTGTTTCTGCACTATTCGAGTGCAATCGCAGCGCCCCGGCCCCACCCCATCGCAAAACGATAGATGAGCGGGATGACGAACAGGGTCAGCACCGTGGAAAAACCCAGTCCCCATACTATGCTGGCCGCCACCGGCCCCCACATCAAGGATTTTCCACCCAGGCCGACCGCCAGCGAAAACAGGCCGCCGATCGTGGTGGCGGACGTGATCAGGATCGGCACCACGCGGCGCCGCGCCGCGAACAGGATCGCGTGCAGCACGCTCATGCCCGAACGCAGCCGGTCGTTGGCGGCATCGATCAGCACGATCGCCGCGTTGACCGAGATGCCGGTCAGCGCAATGACGCCATACAAGGTGTAGAGCGACAGCGGATTGCCCGACACCAGCAGGCCCAGCACCACGCCGGTGAAGGCCAGCGGCACCGTTGCCAGGATGATGAAGGGCTGAAAATAGCTGCGGAACTGGGCCGCCAGGATCAGGTAGATCAGTCCGATGCCGAGCGCGAACAGCTTGGCCATCGAGTCGATGCTCTCCTGGATGTCGTCCAATTCGCCGGAGAAATCGAGGCTCGCCTCGGGATGCTGCAGCTGCATCGTCGCCCACGCCGCCTTCAGCGCGTCATTGGCCGCCACCGTGTTGGTGACGGCGGAGTCGATGTCCGCCTCCACGGTGATCGCCCGTTTCAGCGCGTAGTGGCGGATGTAGCCCTTGGCGACGCGCGATTGCGCATCCACCAGCGCCGACAACGGGACGCTGCCGCCTTTCGGCAGCGGTACCTGGCGGGCCAGCATGGCGCTGATGTCCAGCATCGCGCCGGGCCGGGCCCGCACCACCACCTCGACCTTCTCGCCGCCGTCGCGGGTGCTCGCCACCACCTCGCCCTCGCCGTACAGCCGCAGCAGACGAGAGACCCGGCCCGCATCGACGCCGGCCAGCGCCAGCCGCTCGCGGTTCAGGCGCAGCCGCAGCTCGCGCCGCCCCGGCGTGTCGTCGTCGCTGATGTTGCGCACGCCGTCGATCCGCCTCAGGGCGGCTTTCAGATCGTCGGCCGCGGCGCGCAGCCGCTCGTAGTCGTCGGCCTTGACCTTGACGCTGATCGCGCGCGCGGTCGGCGGGCCGCCCTTCAGTTCGAGGAAGGAGACCTTCCCCTCGCCGCCGGCGGCGCTGGCGGATGCGGTCAGCGCTTCGATGATCTGCGCGGTATCCCGCATGTCGCCGCTGCGCGGCTGCAGCGAGACCAGCACCTGGGCGTAGTGGTCGCCGTACAGCGGCTCGGTGTCGGTGAACTTCAGCCCGGCGTAGGCGGTGACCGAGCGGAGCTCGTCGGCCGCGAGCTCGCTGCGCGCCACCCGCGCCACCCGCTGCGCGGCCGCCAGCGAGCGCTCCAGCACGATGCCGGGCGGCAGGTCCACGTTGATGTAGAACAGGCGGAACGAATCGAAGGCGAAGAACTGCATCCTGACCAGCCCGCCGCCGACCGCCGCGCCGGCGCCGCACACCAGCAGCACCGCCAGCAGCAGAGCCAGCCGCGGCCAGCGCATCACCTTCAGCAGCAAGTTCGCGTACACGATCCTCAGCCGATGCGTGAAGCGCGCTCGTCGACGGGCGCCGGCCCCCTGCCCGGCCCGCCGCGGCGCGCGGATCGCCAGCACGTGCACCGGCAGCATCCAGAACGCCTCGACCAGACTGACGGCGAGCGCCACCGTGACGACGAAGGGCACCACGAACATGAATTTGCCGAGGATGCCGGGCAGCAGCATCAGCGGCAGGAAGGCCGCCATCGTGGTCAGCACCGAACTGGTCACCGGCAACCACACCTCGCGCACGCCGTCGACCACCGCCTGTACCGCTTCGGCGCCGCGGCTGATGCGGTAGTGGATCGCCTCGACGACAACCACCGCGTCGTCCACCAGCATGCCGAGGGCGATCACGATGCCCAGCAGCACGGTCAGGTTGAGCGTCGAATCCACCGCCGCGGCGACCAGGAAGGTGCCGGCGAGCGAGAACGGCACGCCGACGCCGACCAGCAGCGCCAGCCTGGGGCCGAGAAACAGCCAGCACGCCAGCAGCACGGCCAGCAAGCCGAGCAAGGCATTGGACTCCATGATCGAGATGGCGTTGCGCGTGACGTAGGTCTGGTCGTCCAGCACCGACAATTGCAGGCCCTGGGTGGCCAGCAGCGGCTGCTGGGCACGCGCGAAGTCCTTCAGCCGCTCGACCAGCTGCAGCGTATTGGTGCGGGCCTGCTTGGTCACCGACAGCATCACGCTCGGCTGGTCGTTGTAGCTGACGAGCTGGCTCGATCGCTCGTGGCCGCGTGCCACCCGGGCCACTTCGCCGAGCGCGACGCGGCCGCCGCCGGTCAGGATCGGGGTCTGGGCGAGCTGCTGCGGGTCCGCCGTCTTGCCCTCGAGCCGCACCAGCCATTCCTCGTCGCGCACCCGGATGCGGCCGGCCAGCGTGTTGCGGAACCAGGCCGACACCGCATCGGAGACCTGGGTCGGCGACAAGACGCGGGCGTCGAGCGCGGCCGGATCGAACTCGACGTGCAGTTCCGCGTCGTCCAGGCCGGCCGCGATCACCTGGTCGACGCCGCTCAGGCGCTCCAGGTCCTTCTTGATGCGGAATGCCGCCGCCCGCAGGTTCTCGCCGCCGGCCTCGCCGTGCAGGGCCAGGATCGCGGTCGGAAAGCCGTTCGAGGAAGTGATTTCCACCACGTGCGGATCGTCGGCATCCTGCGGCAATTCGTCCGAGGCCTTGTTCTGCACCTCGCGCCGCAGGTCATTGACGCGCTTGTCGAAACTCGCGTCCGACAGCTCGTTGAAGCGCACCAGGATCGAGGACACCGATTCGCGGCTGCTGGAGGAAACGAACTTGACGTCCTTGACCTGGGCGATCGCATCCTCCAGCGGCGAGGTGACCTCCAGCTCGACGTCCTCGGCCGAGGCGCCCGGCAGCACGGTCAGGATGCTGACCCAGTTGAAATTGATCTCCGGATCCTGCGCCCGCGGCATCGTCAGGTAGCTGACCAACCCGCCCAGCAGCACCAGAACGAAGGCGATGTTGGCGAGCGGGTGATTCTGCAGCAGGCGCCGATAAGTCCCCATCACTTGCCGCCGCCCGTCAGGCCGATGCCCAGCCGGCCCTGGTCCACGATCAGCGTCTCGGTCGGCCAGCCCGGCGCCGCCGGCCGGCCGTACTCGGCACCGGGAATGGGGCGGAACACCGGTTGCCCCTGTTCGACCACGAAGGCGCCCAGGCGCCCGTCGCGCGACTGCAGGAATTCGGGCGGCAGGTGCGGGCGCGGCGAACGCCAGCGCAGTTCGCCCGCCAGTCCGGGGGCCAGCGCCTGCTCCGCCGCCAGCACCACGTCACGGGTCTGGCCGGCGGCATCGACCAGGCGCGAGATACGTTCGATGCGCAACGATACCTCGCGGCCGTCGGCGGCCAACACCCAATGGCCGGCGCCGCGCAATTCCTCCAGCTTGTCCAGCGGCACGCTGGCGCGGATCTCGGCCCCGCCCGACGATGCGAACAGCAGCAGCGGCGTGCCCGGCGCCGCCAGTTCACCGACGCTGGCGAGGCGCTCGCGCACCACGCCGTCGAACGGCGCGCGGATTACCGTGCGCTCGAGCACCAGTTGCGCCGCCGCCAGCGCCTGTGCCGCCGCCTCCCGCTCGGCCGCCAGTACTTCCAGCTCGGTGCGCTGCACCTTCAGCGCGTCGTCGCTGACGAAGTTCTCGCCGGCCAGCCGCTCGGCGCGCGAAAGCTGCGAGCGGGCCAGGCGGATCCGCTGTTCGACCAGGCTCAAGGCGGCCTGCGCGCGCTTGACCTCGATCGCGAGGGCGCGCGCGTCCAACCTGGCCAGCACGTCGTCCTTGCGTACCGCCATGCCCAGCCGGGCCGGCAGCGCTTCGATGCGCCCGGCCACTTCGGCGGAAATGCGCGCCTCTTCGCGGGCGTGCACGGTGGCCGGCACGCTGTAGCCGGGATAGGTCGCCAGCTCGGCCAGCGGACGGCTGGTCCAGTCGGCCGCCGACACGGCGGCTCCCTGCAGCAGCAGGGCCAGCAGTGTCGCACGCAGCCGGCGGCTCATCGCGCGCCCTCGACGGCTTCGCCGCCGGCGGCAGGTCCGGCGGGCGGCGGATTCCAGCGATCCGGCGGCACCACCCTGGGCTGCTCGCCGTCATCGATGTAATGGGGCGACATGATCTGAACGCCATATTCGTTGAAGACGTCCTGGATACTCGCATTCAGCGCGCTGATCAAATCGGGCCGCGCCCCCGGATCGAGCGGAATCGAGCGGCACACCAGCCGGTATTCCGGATAGAAATCCGACAGCGCGGTCTGGTAGACCTTCGGCTCGGGATTGAGCGATATGCCGCGGGTGCGTTCGGCCGCCTCCAGCAGCATCGCGTGCACCTGGCGCCACGGCGTGTCGTAGCCGATCGTCACCGAGACGTCGATGACGTAGCCATCACCCTGCACCCCGCGCGAGCGGTTGCGCGTCACGTTGCCGAGGACCAGCGAATTGGGTACCGACAAGTCCTCTCCCAGGCCGGTGCGTATGCGCGTCGAAAAGATGCCGAGTTCCATTACGCGGCCCTCCGCATCCCCGACCGTGACGTATTCGCCGACTCGCAAGGTGCGGGTGTACATCAGGATCAACCCGCTCGCCGCCTGGCCGACGATGCTCGATGCGCCGAGCGAGACCATCAGGCCGACCAGCACGGACAGGCCCTGGAACGCGGCACTCTGGGCACCGGGCAGGTATGGATAGGCCATCGCCACCGCGAACAGCCAAATCGCCACGGCGATCAGCCGCCGTGTCGGCCGCACCGAATCCTCGTCGAGCCAGCGCAACGACACCACGCCGCGCTCCACCCGGTCGAAGAAGGCGCCCATCATGTCTACCACGACCTTGGCCAGCAGCAGGATCAGCAGGGCCACGAGCAGATTCGGGACGGCGCCGGCGATGCCGCCCACGATCCGGCCGACGGCCTGGAGCAGCAAGGCGTTGAGCCGCTCGCCCCAGGCACGGGTATAGGGGAACATCTCGAACACGACGCCGACCCACGAGTACAGCACCAGAAACACCGCCAGCCAGTAGCTCAGGCTGACCACGCGTCGCACGATGCCGATCACCCGCTCGCGCTGGACGACCCTCTCCCCACCGATCTTCAGCGCCTCGGCCTTTTCGCTTGCCGCCCGCGCCAGCCGGATCGCGACCCACCCACGACCGCGCCGCAGCCCCCACAACAGCGCCAGCGCCAGCACACTGGCAGCGGCCGCCAGCCCCATCGAGCGAATCAGCACCGGCAACCCTTCGCGCGCAGTCTTGTCTCTCAACACCGCCTGGATGTCGCGCACGGCCCTGTCGGCCGCCACTTCCAGCGACTGCCCGGCGTCCGCGTCGCCGTGCAGCATGACGAAGGCCAGGACGCCATCGACCAGGATCGCCTCGCCGTCCTGCACACCGCGCCGGCTCACCTCCAGCGCGCCGCCCCGCTCCGCCAGCCGCGACAGGTCCTGTTCGGCCCGCCGCGCCCTTTCTGCCGCGCTGAGCCCCAACAGTTGCGCCCTCAGCGTCGCCACCTTGCGATGGTTCAGGTAGACCCGGGCGGGCTCGGAGGCCAGTTCGCTGGAGAGCGGCGCGGCCGGCTCGGCCCTGGCCGCAGCCATCGAAAACAGGCAGAAGATCGCCAACACTGCCCGTCCAGCCAGAACGTGCCACTTTTTCGAGCCATTCATACGGAATTCCGATTGGTGTCGCAGCCGAATTCTGGCATGAGGCGGGCGAGGCCGCGCCCCATTCGGCGTTGCCGTGCATCGGGACATAAAGCTTTGCACACGGATGCCGTACAGTCATGACATAAGACCACTCTAATATGCCTCGCTCCTAGGGGGCCACCATGAAACGCCTCGCCGACACCCCGATCTGGCTGCGTCTGACCGCCGCCATCTGGCTCCTGCTCGTCATTGTCTGGAGCACCTTCATCGTCTGGGAAACCCGCGTCAGCCGGGACATCGCGATCGAGCAATCGGAGCGCTTCGCGGCCAGCATCAACGACATGACCATGGCCGGCCTGACCGGCATGATGATCAACGGCACGATTGCCAACCGGGCGGTCTTCCTCGACCAGATAGAGCAGCTCGACGCGCTGCAGGAGCTGCGCGTGCTGCGGGGCGAGGCGGTGTCCGCCGCGTTCGGCCGGCAGCCCGGCGATGTGGCACCGGACGCCGACGAGAAGCGTGTGCTGGAAAGCGGCCAGCCGCTGCGCACGCTGGAGGACAACCCGGCCGGCGGCCAGTACCTGCGCATGATCTACCCGGCGCTGGCGAGCACCGACTATCTCGGCAAGAACTGCCTGATGTGCCACCAGGTGGCAGCCGGCACGGCCCTTGGCGCAGTCAGCATGCGGATTTCGCTCGACCGGGTGGACGAGTCGGTCGCCCGCTTCCGCAACACCAGCGTGCTGTTCTCGATCGTCGCCTCGCTGCCGCTGATCCTGATCGTCTATCTGTTCATTCGCCGCTTCGTCATCAAACCCCTGGATGGCATGACGGCAGGTTTGCAGGAGCTGGCGCGCGGCGGCGGCGACCTGACCCGCCGCCTCGAGGTGCGCGGCGAGGACGAGATCGGCCGCACGGGCTCGCTGTTCAACCAGATGCTCGCTTCGATCGCCACGCTGGTACGCGAGGTCGGCACCTCGGCCGACGCGGTATCGGCCGCCTCGCGCACGCTGAGCCGCGACGCCGATCAGGTGGCCGAGAGTTCGACCCGCCAGCATGCCCGCTCGGCCGACGCCGAGGGCAGCGTGGGCAGCCTGGCCGACAGCGTCGCCGCGGTGGCCGAACATACCGAAAGCGTCAGTTCCCTGTCGCGCGAGAGCGAGGCCCGCACCGGCGAGGGGCGCAAGCGGGTCGCGGCGCTGCTGAGCAGCGTCGGCGAAGTCGAGCGCTCGGTGCGCCAGATCGCCGAGGCGGTCAGGGGCTTCGTCGATTCCGCCGAACAGATCTCCGTCATGACGCGGCAAGTGCGCGAGATTGCCGACCAGACCAACCTGCTGGCCCTGAATGCCGCCATCGAGGCCGCCCGCGCCGGCGAGCACGGGCGCGGCTTCGCGGTGGTCGCCGACGAGGTGCGCAAGCTGGCCGAGAAGTCGGCGCGCTCGGCGGCGGAGATCGACGCCATCACCAACTCGATCGGCGAGAAGACCGAACTGGTCGACAGCTCGCTCGCCAGCGGCGAGCGCCACCTGGGCGAGAGCCGCGGCGCGGCCGACGAGGTGGCGGCGGTGCTCGATGCGGCCGCCGAGACGGTGGCCGAGGTACGGGCCGGCCTGGACCGCATCAGCGGCGAGACCGAGCAGCAGACGCGGGACAGCCAGGCGGTGCGCGACAACATTGCCGCCATCGAGCAGATGGCGAGCGAGAACCAGGGCACCGTGGAGCGCACCGTGCATGCCGCCCGAGAACTCGAAGGGCTGGCGCAGCGGCTGCAGCAGTCGGTGTCGCGCTTCCGCGTCTAGCCGGCCGCCGAAGGCCGCGCCAGCGGGATCTCGATGCGCACCAGCAGGCCGCCCCCGGGCCGGTTGCCGGCCGTGACCCGGCCGCCGTGGGCGGCAACCGCGCGCCGTGCGATGGCGAGGCCGAGACCGAAACCGTCGGCATTGGCGCTGCCGCTGCGGAAGAACGGTTCGAAGATGCTTTCCAGCTCCTGTTTCGGTACGCCGGGGCCCTGATCGGCCACCTCCAGCACGAAGACGCCACCGTCCAGCGCCGCGCCGACCTCGATCAGGCCGCCGGCGGGCGAGAACTTGACCGCATTGCGCATCACGTTCTCGAATGCCCGTTGCAGCCGGGCGCCGTCGGCCTGGATGGTCGCCTGCCCGTCGCCACGGAAAGTCAGCGTGCGTCCGCCGGCCTCGGCCTCGAAACCGGCGTCTTCGGCCACCCCGGCGGCCAGATCGAACAGCTCGAGCGGCTCGCGCGGATCGTCGCCGCTGCCGGCATCGAGCCTGGCCAGGGTCAGCAGTTCGCCGACCAGCCGATCCAGCCGGCCCGACTCGCGCTCGACCCGTTCCATCAGTTCCGCGTTGCGGTCCGGGTTCTGCCGCGCGAGGCCGATCGCGGCCTGCAGTCGCGCCAGCGGCGAGCGCAGTTCGTGCGAAACGTCGTGCATCAGCCGGCGCTGGGCCTGCACCAGCGCCTGCAGCCGGTTCGCCATGTGATCGAAGTCGCGCCCCAGATCGACGATTTCGTCGCGCCAGCCGCCCATCCGGCCGCCGACCCGGGTGTCGAGGCGCCCGTCGGCCAGCGCGCCGAAAGCCCGCCGCAACTGTCTTACCGGACGCGCCAGGTACCAGGCCATCAGACCGCTGAAGGCGAAGCTGGCCAGCAGCGCCGAGACCAGCGGCAGCACGGGTGAAGGCCGGCCGTCCGGCGGGTGCCCGCGACGCGGCGGACGCGGCGGTGCCAGCGTGACCACCCGGTATTCGGTCCCGTCCGGCGCCAGCACCGGCGTTTCGTCCAGCACCAGACCGCGCGCGCGGGCAAATCGCAGGTCCGGCACCGGCAGCCCGCGCAGCTCGCGACCGTCCGGGCCGAGCACGAAGACCTGGGTGCGAAAGCCTCGCCGCTGCCAGTCGTCCAGCATGCCGCGGGCCGCCTCGATGCCGCCGTGGTGCAGCACCGAGGCGAAGGAATTGATCACGAAGCCGCCGCGGCGCCCCATCTCCGGCGCCTCCTCGACATCGACCTGCTTGTACAGCCAGACCGCCAGGCCGACGCCGACGCCGGCCAGCACCAGGCTCAGCCAGAAAGCCAGGAACAGCTTCCAGAACAGCCGCCCGGTCGGCATCGGATCAGACCCGCACCAGCAGATAGCCCTGGCCGCGCACGGTCTGGATCCAGGACTGGCCGTCGGGCCGTGCGCCGAGCTTGTGGCGAATGCTGCTGATATGCACGTCGATGCTGCGGTCGAAGCGGGCCAGCGGCCGGCCGAGGCCGAGTTCGGACAGCTCGGCCTTGCCGACCACGTGGCCGGCCTTGCGCGCCAGCAGCGCGAGCAGATTGAATTCGGTGCTGGTCAGTTCCAGCGCCTCGCCCTGCCACTGCGCCTCGCGCCGCTCGGGCCACATCAGCAGGGGTCCGACCTGCACCGGCCCGTCGTCCTCGTCCGAATCGCCGCCGCTGCGACGCAGGATGGCGCGAATGCGCGCCACCAGTTCGCGCGGCGTGCAGGGCTTGGGCACGTAGTCGTCGGCCCCCAGTTCGAGGCAGAAGATGCGGTCCACGTCGTCGACGCGGGCGGTCAGCATGATCACCGGCATGCGGCTGCGCTGGCGGATCCGGCGCAAAGCCTCGACGCCGTTCAGCCGCGGCATCATGACGTCGAGCACCGCGATCGCGTACTCGCCCGTCACGGCCGCCTCGGCGCCGGCCTCGCCGTCGTGCTCCGCATGGGTCTCGAAGCCCTCCTGCTGCAGGTACTCGGCCAGCATCGAGACCAGTTCGACGTCGTCGTCCACGAGCAAGACCTTGCTCACGAGCTTCCTCCACGATCCTCGTTGACGTGCCCACATCATACGGAGCGTGGCGGCCCGCAAATGAGCTTTTTCCACTCTTAACCGAGCTTAACCCGCCGCTGACCGAGCTTTACGCGGCGGCGTCGAACAATCGTCCATCGGCTCGAAGGCCGGCCGCGGCATGCGGTGATCGGACGGCGGCGCAGCCCGCTTTACCAGCATTTACCCGCGGCTAACCGCGCTTCACGCGCTCCGGTACGAGACTGCAATCGTCCGGCTACACCCGGAAACAGCATCGAACCGTAAAGGAGAACACCATGAAAACCCGGAACAAGATCATTGCCGCCATCGCCACCGCAACGACTCTCGCGCTTGCCGCGCCGCTGCTGGCCCAGGCGGATCCGATGGGCGGCTTCGGCAACTGCGATCGGGCCGGCCGACACCACGGCATGCGCGGCGGCCACGACGGCGTGATGGGCGGCAGGCACGGCGGCATGATGGGCGACCGGATGCTGCGCGGCCTGAATCTGAGCGAAGAACAGCGTGACAAGATCTTCGAATTGCGCCACGAGCAGGCGCCGAAACTGCGGTCCAAGTGGAAGGAAGTGCGCTCCGCCCACCAGGCGCTGCGCGAGTTGGCCTGGTCCGGCGGCTACAGCGGCGACGAGGCGCAGCCGCTGGCCACCCGGGCCGCCCAGGCGATGGCCGACATCGAAACGATGCGGGCCCAGCTCGAGGCCGGCATCTACGGGGTGCTCGACGACGCACAGCGGGCCAAGATGAAGGAACGGCGCGAGTTGATGCAGCAGCGGTGGAGGGAAGGCGGACCGTTCGGTGCGGGCCCGTCGGCGCAGCAGCCGGAGCAGGGCTGAGCCGCGGGGCGAAGCCGATCGATCGACCGGAGGGCAGCAAATGAAGGACTATCCGATCCGCCATTCCAGCTACGCGCGATTGTCGCTGGCCGCCGCGGTCGTCGTGCTGCTGGCGGCCTGCGCGGGCCCACCGGTGGCCCGCAGCTATCCTACGCGCCTGCCCCCGGCCGCCAGCCCGCCGCCACCGCCGGCGATCTACCCGGCGCGCGGCCAGAACCAGAGGCAGTTGGCCCGCGACCGCTACGAGTGCTACCGCTGGGCGGTCGCGCAAAGCGGTTTCGATCCGGCCCGCTCGCTGGCGCGCACGCCGGCCCCGGCGGTGCGGGTCGAACCCGACCCGCCTGCCGGCGTCGGTACCGCCACTGGCGTAGTGGCCGGCGCGGCGATCGGCGCTGCGGTGTCGAACGTCCATCACAGCGCCGAGGGCGCCGCGGTCGGTGCGGTACTCGGCGGCATCGTCGGTGCCGCATCGGATTCGGCGCGGGCCGCCGAAGCCCGCCGCATCGAGAGCGAATTGAACAGCCGGGCGGCGTACAGTGCGTCGCTCGACGGCCGCGGTTCGGCCTACCAGCGCGCCTTCACGGCTTGTCTGGAGGGGCGCGGCTACAGCGTGAGATAGGAGGCGAGCATGAGATACGCCGGAATTGCGGCCTGCGTCACGGCACTGCTGCTGGGCGCCGGTACGCTCGCACCGACCGCGGCGCTGGCCGAGGCGCGCGGCGAGATCCGCTTCGAAGGCAAGGCCAGCGGCAGTTCCTCGAAACCGTTCCGCAGCGCCGATCGTCCGAGCAACTCGGGCGGCGGCTGGGGCGCGAGCGGCAACGACAGCCACAAGAAGGGCAGCAAGCCCTACACGCGCAGCGGCCCGCGTCGCGAAGACGTCTGGCGGCCAAGTTTCCGGGATGCGCGCGGCGACCGCATGCGCGACGAACGCCGCCGGGAGTGGCGCGACGAGCGCCGGCACGACTGGCGCGACGATCACCGCGGCGACTGGCGCCGCGACCGGCATCGGACCGACCATCGCCGCCGCCACGGGCCCAGAGTCGGTGTCGTCATCAACACGCTGCCGGGCGGCTATCGCCGGATCCATCACCACAACCACAGCTACTTCTTCGCCAGCGGCCTGTGGTACCAGCCCTGGGGCAGCGCCTACATCCGGATCGCCGCCCCGATCGGCATCGTGATCGGCGCGCTGCCCTTCGGCTACTCCACGCTGTATGTCGGCGACCGGCTGTACTACCGCTACGATGACGGCTGGTACTTGCCGCACGAACGCGGCTACGTGGTGGTGCAGCCGCCGGCAGGCTACGGCGACGAGGACGTTGCGCAGCAGCAGACCGACGAAGAATTGTTCGCCTATCCGAACCGTGGCCAGAACGAAACGCGGCAGGCGCAGGACCGCTTCGAATGCCACAGCTGGGCCGCCGACAAGACGGGCTACGACCCGTCCCTGGTGTCGGCCGCCGGCGCCTCGACCGACAGCCTCGCCAGGCGGCCCGATTACCTGCGCGCGATGACGGCCTGCCTGGAGGGCCGCGGCTACACGGTACGATAAGGCCTTCGCGTTGCGAGGAAAGCATCGATGGCCGAAGCGAAACTCAATCTGATCGGCTGCGGCCGGCTGGGCCGCAGCCTGCTGCGCCTGTGGCGGCAGGCCGGCGTGGTGACGATCGGCGAACTGCTGTCGCGCTCGCCGGCCAGTGCCGCGGCGGCGGCGGAGTTTGTCGGCGCGGGCGGCGTGCGGCAGGCGCTGGACGAGATGTCGCCGGCCGACTTGTGGCTGATCGCGACACCGGACGCCGCGATCGCCGCGACGGCGGCCGAACTGTCGCGCAGCGGCCACGTACGCCCGGGCGATTGCGTCTTCCATTGCAGCGGCGCCTGTGCCAGCGATCTGCTGGCGCCGCTGGCCGAGCGTGGCGCCGACATCGGCAGCGCCCATCCGGTATTGAGTTTTGCCTCGCCGCAAGCCGTCAGCGCGGGCTTCGCCGGCAGCCACGTCGGCATCGAAGGGCGCGGCCGGGCGCCGCAGCGGCTGCACGCGCTGTTCGAGGCGATCGGCGGGCGCTGCTTCGACGTCGATCCGCGCCACAAGATGCTCTATCACGCGGCCTCGGTATTCGCCTCGAATTTCACCGTCGTGCTGCTCGACGTGGCGCTGCGGGCCTACCGCTCCGCCGGCCTCGCCGAGGCCACCGCCCGCGCAGTGATGGCGCCGCTGGTCGAAGGCGCGATCGGCGACGCGTTGCGGCTCGGCCCGGCCGATGCGCTGTCCGGCCCCGCCGCGCGCGGCGACAGCGAGCTGGTACGGCGGCAGAACGCCTGCGTCGAGGCCTGGTCCGACGATGCGGGCAAGGCCTACGAGGTGCTGTCCAGGCTGGCGACCGAACTGGCGCAGCGGCGCACGAGCTAGCGCGCGGACCCGGGCCGGCGTGCAGAAGGGCTTCAGGAAGCGGCAGCGGCGGCCGTTGATTGGCGTATTCGCGCTTGTTCGCTGCCTCCGCAGCGGATCGATGCCATGACCCCCCCGCGCCCCCTACCGGTCACCCGCTACCGCGCCTACGTCGCCGGCGCGTGGTTGTTGTTCGCCACGATCGTCGGTGTCTTCGTGACGCTGGAACTGCTGCGCATCGAGAACGAGGCGCTGGCGGTGGCGCGCGAGCGCGGCGCAACCCTTTTCCAACTGGTCGAGACGACGCGCACCTGGAACGCCCGCCACGGCGGCGTATACGTGCCGGTCGGCGAGTACGGCGTCCCCAATCCGTATCTCGAATTGCCGAACAGGGACGTCACGACGACCGGGGGTCAGCGGCTGACCCTGGTCAATCCGGCCTACATGACGCGCCAGATCGCGGAACTCGCGGAGTCGGGCCAGGGCGCCCGCATCCACATCACCAGCCTGCGGCCGCTGCGCCCGCAGAATGCGGCCGATGCGTGGGAGCGCGCCACCCTGGAAGCCTTCGAGCGCGACGGCCTGCGCGAGCGCATCGAGCCAACCACCGTGGACGGCCGGCCCGCCTACCGCTACATGGCACCACTGCGGATCGAGCCGGCCTGCCTGCAATGCCATAACTCGCACGACTATCGCGTCGGCGACATTCGCGGCGGCATCAGCATCACGATGCCGGCGACGCGAGCCTACGGCAGCGTCGACGACGACAGCCGGGCCACGCTGCTGAGCGGCCTCGCGAGCTTCCTGCTGCTGGGAGGGCTGGCCCACCTGGTGCTGCACCGGCATCGGCTGATGCTGCGCCGGCTGTCGGACCTGACGGCGCAGCAGGCACGGGAGCTCGACGTGCGCACCGCCGAACTGGCGCGCGAGCGGGCGCGCTACCAGACGATGGCCGAACTGTCGTCGGATTGGTTCTGGGAACAGGACGAACACTGCCGCTTCGCAGCATTCTCCGGCGACCACAACAGCAAGGGTGGCCTGCCGGTCGACAAGCTGATCGGCAAGAAGCACTGGGAAATCCCGCTGCTCGGCGTCCCGCCGGAGGAGATGGCGCACCATCGCTCGGCGGTGGAAGCGCGGCGGGAATTCGCCGGCTTCGAGTACCAGATCCTGAATGCCAACGACGAACTGCGCTGGTATTCGGCTTCCGGCCGGCCGCAGTACGACGAACAAGGCCGCTTCCGCGGCTATATCGGCACCGGCATCGACGTCACGGCGCGCAAGCGGCGCGAAAGCATGCTGCACACGCTGTCGCACGACACCGCATCGGTGTTCGGCCAACGCTTCTTCGCCACGCTGGCCGAGAGCCTGCGCAAGCTCCTCGGCGCCCGCTACTGCATGATCGCACGGCTGCCGGAGCATTCGGGCCAGGCGCGGGTGGTGGTGCTGAGCGACGCGGCCAACGAACACGCGCTGCAGCACTACCCGATCCAGGACTCACCCTGTACCTGGGTGCTGGCCGGCGACATCTGCGTCTTTCCCGACAACGCCGACGAGGCGTTCCCGGGCGCCCGGCTGCTGCGCGAACTCGGCGCGAAGAGCTACGTCGGCGTGCCGATCGGCGCCAGCGCCGCGCGCCCGCTCGGCGTCCTGGCGGTCATGGACACGAAAGCGCTGAAGCTCGAGCAGGACATCATCGATCTGGTCAAGATCTTCGCCACCCGCGCGATGCTGGAGTTCGAGCGCATGGATGCCGAGGACGCCTTGCGCGAGAGTTCGCGGCTATTGAACCTGGCCGAAAAAATGGCCGGTGTCGGCAGTTGGGAGGTGGACGTGGGAGACCGCTCGATGCTGTGGTCGGAAGAGACCTTCCGCATTTTCGGCCTGGACCGCCGCGGCTTCGAGTGCACCTTCGACAACTACCTCGGACGTACCCATCCGACCGATCGGCCGCTGGTACGCGAAACCTTCGAGGCGGCCCTCAAGGACGGCGGAACGTTCGAAGTCGAGCATCGCATCGTTCTGCCCACCGGCGGCATCCGCACCGTGCTGCAGCGCGGAGAGGTGCGCTGCGACGACGACGGCCAGCCGACCAGCGTGCACGGCATGGTGCAGAACATCACCGAGCGGCGAGCGGCGGAGGAAAAGCTGTCGCTGGCAGCCAGCGTCTTCTCGGCCACCCACGACGGGGTGCTGATCACGGACCCCGATGGCACGATCCTGGACGCCAATCCGTCGCTGTGCCGCATGAGCGGCTACGACTACCAGGAATTGGTCGGTCGCAGCCCGCGCATCTTCCGCTCCGACCGGCATCCGAAGTCGTTCTTCGTGCAGTTGTGGAAGTCCTTGACGGAACTCGGGCACTGGGAGGGCGAGATCTGGAACAGGCGCAAGGACGGCTCCGTCGTGCCGGAGCGGCTGACCATTTCGGCGGTGCGCGACGACAGCGGGCGGACGACCCACTTCATCGGCGTGCATACCGACATTTCGGCACTCAAGGCACACCAGCGCGAATTGGAGCGCCAAGCCTATCATGACCCGCTGACCGGCCTGCCGAACCGCCGGCTGCTGATCGACCGGCTGCATCAGTCGCTGGCCCAGGCCGGTCGCTCCGGCAGCATGGTGGCCGTGGCCTTCATCGACCTGGACGGTTTCAAGGCCGTCAACGACCGCCTCGGCCACGATGCCGGCGACGAGCTGCTGATCGAGGTGGGACGCCGGCTCGGCGCGACGGTGCGGGCCGGCGACACGGTCGCGCGGCTCGGCGGCGACGAATTCGTGCTGCTGCTGGTCGGCATCGCCTCACCGAGCGAGATCGCAGCGACGCTGGAACGCGTGCTGGCCGACTTGAGGCGGCCCGCCACCGTGGCGGGCGGCGAGGCCCGGGTGGGTGCCAGCGTCGGCGTCGCGATCCATCCGGAGGACGGCCGCGACCCGGAAATCCTGTTGCAGCGCGCCGATGCCGCCATGTACGAAGCCAAACACGCTGGGCGCAACCGCTATTGCCTGTACCGCGGCGCGGGGACCACCGGGTAAACATCGGGCAGGCGATCCTCGCCCACCGGCAAGGAAGGCCGCACCCCGTCCGATCGTCGGCGGCCGCGACCAGGCCGGCCAACGAATCGCGGATCGATTGCTGCCGCAGGCTCTCGCGCAACCCGAGATCGGCGCGCGAGGCTGATCTGCTCCGACGCCGAATGGATCGGCCGGCGGCAGTCGCCGGCGATGGCCGCCAGCGCTTCGCTGGCCGCCTGCTCGGGCGGGTCCGCCAGGAACAGCAGGCCATTGACCACGCCGTGCGTGCTCAGCGGCGCATAGAAGTGGGTGTGGCCCGGCTGCGGCGCGCCCCGCCTTAGTGCGTGACGACCATCTCCCGCACCGTTTGCTTGACCCGTCCGTACATCGTCCCGTCGTCTGTCCGCCGCGGACGCTCAGGCTGCCGCCATGGCGCCGGCCAGCCCGGCGATCTCCGCCGCCTGGGCTGCCACCCGGTCGACGATGCGCGTCATTTCGAGCCCGTTCAGGCCCAGTTGCTGCTGCAGCTGGCACCCCACCGCGTCCGCGTTCAGCAGCGAATCCGCGAACAGCCAGTCGTCATCCTCGAGCAGGACGTCGGCCAGCGCGTCGAGGCGGGCGATCTTCTCCGCCCCGAGCAGCACTGCGGGCATGGCGCGTGGTTCGGACACTGGCGAGTGATGCCGGTCATACACTTCGCACAGGCCCGCCGGTACGCCCCAGTGCCGCAGCAGGCCCGCGGTCAGCGCGCCGTGATCGGTTCCCAGCAGCGCGAACTCGGCTTCCTCGAGGGCCAGCCCCTGTTCGGCCGCACGGGCTTCGATCCCGGCCAGCGTGCCTCGCGCGCCAAGCTCGACCAGCATGTAGCCCAGGTCGTGCAGCAGACCGGCCAGATAGGCTTCGGCCGGATCCGGGCCGTGCACCAGCCGCGCCAGCTCCGACGCGGCGCATGCCACGGCGATGGCATGCGCCCACAACCGGATGCGCATTTCGGACGGCAGGCCGGCCGACAGCGGCCGTCCGAACAGCAGCGCCGTGCCCAATTGCAGCGTGCGCCGCAAGCCGATCCGCCGCATCGCCAGCGGCAGGGTCGAAAAGCGCACCCGCGGCAATCCGTAGGCCGCGGAGTTGGCGATCGCGACGACACGGGCGGCCAGTTGCGGCTCGCCGGCCAGGATCTGCAGCAGGCGCCGCTCGGCGTCGTCGTCGTCGATGCGCAGCGCGAGCAGCTCCATCCCCCGCGGCGACAGCGGCGGCAGTACGTCGAGATCTGGAAGCTGCATCGGTGATGTCCTCGGACAACGGACCCGGCCGGGGCGGCGGTGCGAAAGTATTACGGCAGGCCGCCCGGCGACTTGAACCGGCCAGCCGGCCGGACGCCATAGAATGGAGGCTCAAGCCCCGGAGAGCCGATACATGACCACGCCGAACCCACCGCTGCTGCCGTGCATCGAGATCGAAACCGGAGCCGCGCCGCGCCACGCCGTGATCTGGCTGCACGGCCTGGGCGCCGATGGCCACGACTTCGAACCGATCGTCGACGAGCTGGACCTGGAGGGCCTGCCGCCGATCCGCTTCGTCTTTCCGCATGCGCCGATGCGGCCGGTGACGATCAACGGGGGCTTCGTGATGCGCGCCTGGTACGACATCGTGTCGGCCGATTTCTCGCAGCGGCGGGAGGATCCGGCCGGCGTACGCGAATCGGCGCAACAGCTCGAGGCGCTGGTCGGGCGGGAACGGGCGCGCGGCGTAGACGACGCCGACCTGATCCTGGCCGGCTTCTCGCAGGGCGGCGCGATCGCATTGCACGCCGGCCTGCGTCACCCGGCCCGCCTGGCCGGCATCATGGCGCTGTCCACCTATCTGCCGCTGGCCGACACGCTGGCAGCCGAGGCGCATGGGGCCAACCGCCGGGTACCGGTCTTCCAGGCCCACGGCCTGCACGACGGCGTGATCCCGCACGACTTCGGCAGGCAGTCCGGCGCCTTGCTCGATTCGCTCGGCTACCCGCTCGAATGGCACAGCTACGCGATGGACCACGGCCTGTGCCTGGAGGAACTGCACCACATCGAAACCTGGCTGCGGGCTCGCTTCGGCGCCGCCGCCGGCTGAAGGGGCCGACCGGGCACCCCCGCCGCGGCTCCACATCGGCAGATCAGGAGGACTCGCCATGCGTCGATTCGATCTATCCGCTCTGCGCCGGCCACGCTGGTGGCTGGTCTTCGTGCTGGCCGGCATGCTGTTCATGGGCTTCGGCGCCTCATCGTTCAACCTCTTCCACCTGCTCAAGGCCAACATCGGCCTGTTCATCGAACACGGCGTGATGGTGATCGCCGACGGCGCGCTGCAGCAGCTCGTCGAGCTGACGCTGATGGGCTACGGCAGCCTGTTCCTGTGGCTCGGCTTCAAGGCCTGCGAGGGCTGGCTGGTGGCCGCGCTGTGCGGCGAGCAAGAGCGTGAATGAATTCGCGTTCGATCTGTAAGTTCGCTCCCCCGCCCTCGGTCTAGTGGGCAAGCAGGTCGGCAGAGCCCTCCCGGGTGCCGGCCAAGGCTTCCGGCCGCAAGGCCGGCCACCCCCGAAGTCCGAATGGAGAGCACACATGAACAAGCGTCAATTCCTTCTCGCCGCCGCCGTCGCCGGTATCGCCGCCGCTGCTGCCAATCCCGTCCTGGCAGCCGACAAGGAGGGCAAGGAGAAGTGCTTCGGCATCGCCAAGGCCGGCGCCAACGACTGCGCCAGCACCACCGGCGCCCACTCGTGCGCGGGCCAGGCCAAGAAGGACAACGATCCGAAGGAGTGGAAGTACGTCGCCAAGGGCACCTGCGCCGACATGGGCGGTTCACTGAAGGCCGGCGGCAAGAGCTGATCGGGCTCGTCCAGGCCTGCGGCGCCGCCGCAGGCCGCCGACCAGGACTTGCGGAAAATGTACACGACACGCCCCTTGAACGGCTTCGGCGTCGGCCTGCGCAGTTGCCACTACCGCGACTTCCTCGAGCGTCGGCCGGCCGTCGACTGGCTGGAGGTGCACAGCGAGAACTTCTTCGGCGAAGGCGGCTGGGACCTGCACGTGCTCGAGCAATTGCGCCGCGACTACCCGCTCAGCCTGCACGGCGTCGGGCTCGGCATCGGCTCGGCCAGCGCGGATCACTTCGAGTCGCACCTGGCGCGCATCGCCGTGCTGGTGGAGCGCTTCGAGCCGGCCCTGGTCTCCGAGCACCTCTGCTGGGCCTCGATCCCCGGCCGGCACCTGAACGACCTGCTGCCGATGCCGCTGACCGAGGAAGCGCTGGACCTGGTCAGCCGTCGCGTGGAGCGGGCGCAGCACCGGCTCGGTCGCAGCATCCTGCTGGAAAACGTCTCGTCTCACCTGCGCTTCACGGCCGACCGGCTGCAGGAAACCGAATTCCTCGAGCGCCTCGCGCGGCGCACCGGCTGCGGCGTACTGCTGGACGTGAACAATCTCTACGTCAATCAGTGCAATCACGGCGAGGACGCGCGACAGGCCATGCGGGCACTGACTTCACTGCCCGGCGAGATCCATCTGGCCGGCCACCTGGTGACCAAGGACTCGGTCGTCGACCACCACGGCGACCACGTCGCCGAGCCAGTATGGGACTTGTACCGGGAAGCGCTCGCCCGCTTCGGCGCGGTGCCGACGCTGATCGAATGGGACACCGACATTCCGCCGCTCGATGTGCTGCTGGCCGAAGCCGAGCGCGCCCGGCAACTGGCCGGCGAGGTGCCGGTCCGGCGCGAGGCCTGCCATGTCTGACGGCCTGGCCGACATCCAGCGGCACTTCGCGGCCGGCCTGCTGGACGGCGAACTCGATCCGGTCGAGCTTTTTCGCGGCCCGGCCACGCGGACATCGAGGCGCTTCGCGCTATACCGCGGCAATCTGGCCGCCAACTGGTACACCGCGCTGCACGGAGCCTACCCGGTCGTCGAGGCGCTGGTCGGCGAGGAATTCTTCCGTGCCATGGCGCGCAGCTACGGGCGCCGGCACGGCTACCAGGCCGGCGACCTGAACCGCTTCGGCAGCGCGCTGGCCGACTTCATCGCCGGCTTCGAAGCGCTCGCCGACTACCCCTACATGGCCGACATGGCACGGCTCGAATGGGCCTTGCATCTGGCCCACTACGGCCCCGACCTGCCGGCGCTCGAGGTACGGGCGCTGGCCGGGTTGGACCCGGCCGGACTCGACGGCCTGCGCCTGACGCTGCATCCGAACACCACGCTGCTGGCCTTCGACTGGGCGATCGGCCGCATCTGGCAGGCGCACCAACCGCAGGCCGAGGTCTCCCTGCCGGACTCACCGGCCGGGCCATGCCGGCTGATCGTCCATCGCCGCGGCTGGAAGGCCGAGTGCCGCGCCGCCGGCGAGGGCGAATTCGCCGCGCTGCAGGCCATCGAGGCCGGCTGCACGCTGGGCGAGGCGCTCGAGCAAGGCGGCCTGGCCGAAGCCGATTTCGATCCGATGGACGCACTTCCCCGCTGGATGGCCGATGGCCTGCTGCTGGCCCGGCCCGAACAACAAGGAGAATCCCGATGAACGCCGCCCTGCGCCTGCACGCGCTCAGCACCACCTTCGACCGACAGCTCAGCGACTGGGGCGGCAGCCTGCTGTCGCTGGCGATCCGCCTTTACGTCGGCTGGGCCTTCTTCAAGTCCGGCCTGACCAAGATCCAGGACTGGGACAGCACACTGTTCCTGTTCCAGGACGAGTACCAGGTGCCGGTGCTGCCGCCCGAACTGGCCGCCTGGATGGGCACCGGCGGCGAACTGATCCTGCCGCTGCTGCTGTTCGTCGGGCTGTTCTCGCGCCCGGCTGCGCTGGGGCTGTTCGTCGTCAATGGTATGGCGCTGATCTCCTACCCGGCGCTGTTCGAGTTCGAGTGTCCGGCGGCGGTGCAGAGTCACTTCTACTGGGGCGCGATGCTGCTGGTGGTGGCCGTGTTCGGCCCCGGCCGCCTGTCGCTGGATGCGCTGATCGCGCGGTTTGCCAAGTGATGGCAACGGCCCGCGCCGCGGCGCGACCTATTCGACCGGTACCGTGATCGCACGCGGACGTCCCGGCGCCGCCTTCGGCAGTTCGATGCGCAGCACGCCGTTACGGTAGCCGGCCCTGGCCTTCTCGGCCAGGACCTCGGTCGGCAGCGGCACGACGCGGCGGAAGCTGCCGTAGGCGCACTGCATGATCCGCCAGCGGCCCTCGCTGCTTTCCCGCTCGAAGCGCTTCTCGCCGCAGATCACCAGCGCGTCGTCCTCGACCTGGACGTCGAAGCCGTCCTTGCTCATGCCCGGCACCTCAAGCCGCACCACGACCCGCAGCTCGTCCTCGAACACTTCCCCGCCGAGCATCGCCCAGCTTCGCGACGGCGCGAAATAGCCGTCATCGACCTCAGCGCTGTCCGGCAGCCGCGTCTGGTCGCCGGAATTGAAGCGGGTCAGCGCACTGGCGGCCGATTCGCGCAGCTTCTGCCAGCCCTCGGCCACCGAATGGCGCAGATGATCGAGGCCGGTCCTGATGTCGTCGATCTTCATTACGCACTCCTGTGCGGCCCGATGGCCGCATGCTCATGCCACGTCGATGCGGATCTTGCGTGGCTGGGCCTGCTGGATGCGCGGAATGCGCAGCCGCAGCACGCCGTTCTTCAGTTCCGCCGAGACCCGCTCCGCATCGAGTTCCTTCGACAGCGTGAACACCCGCCGGTACAGCAGCGAGGGCAGCTCCTGGTGGGTGAGCTGCATGCCCTCCGGGCCCTCCAGCCGGGCCTGGCCCTCGATCACCAGCTGGTCGGCGTCCACATGGAGCTGCAAGGCCTCCCTCGGCACGCCGGGCAGGTCGGCCAGCACGGTGATGCCGCCGGCGTCCTCGGTCACGTCCACCGCCGGCACGATCGCCTCCTGCCGCTCCTCTTCGCTTCTTGCCTGTTCGTTCATGTCCGCCCTCATTGCACGCTGATGCGGCGCGGCTGGCTGGCCGCGCGCCGCTTGACGCTGACGTGCAGCACGCCGTCGCGATAGCTGGCCGAAACCGAATCCGGGTCGGCATCCTCGGGCAGGTTGACGACCCGCCGGAAGCGGCCCGAGAAGCGTTCGCCGATGTGCACCGCGGTGCGCGCATCCTCCTGCGGCAGCTCGGCGCTGCGCTCGCCGGACACGGTCAGCACGCCCCGGTCGAGCGTCAGCTCGATGGCGGCCGGATCCAGGCCCGGCGCGAACGCGTAGATCTCGACCGATTGCGGCGTGCCGCCGACGTTCAGCGCCGGAAAACGGTGGCGCCCGTTGCCGCGGATGCTGGCCGAGTGCTGCAGCGGCTGCCGGTAGTCGTGCTGAAGCCGCTCCAGCTCGGCCATCAGGTCACGCGGAAATACGTTCCAGACCATGTTTCCTCCGTTGCTTGTGCCTCGCTGTGGATATGGGTGCCGCGGTCCCGCTTTCAAGGGCTTGATCGCAGCGCCGGATGGACCCATATCGAACGTAGACGACAAACCGATTGCCGTGCTCGGGAGGCTCGACCTTGGAATACAAGGACTACTACCAGACCCTGGGTGTGGCCCGGAGCGCCACCGCGGACGAGATCCGCAAGGCCTTCCGCAAGCTCGCCCGCAAGTACCATCCGGACGTCTCGAAGGAGCCGGATGCCGACGTCCGCATGAAGGACGTGAACGAGGCCTACGCGGTGCTCGGCGACCCGGAGAAGCGGGCCGCCTACGACCAGCTCGGCGAAGCCTACGCGCCGGGCCAGGAGTTCTCGCCGCCGCCGGGCTGGGACGAGGGTTTCGAGTGGTCGGAGCACCAGTTCCGCGGCGGCAACGCCGGCGACTTCAGCGACTTCTTCGCCGAACTGTTCGGCCGCATGGGCGGCGCCGGGCCGCGGCACGCCGGCCGGCACGAGTTCGACGGCCGCGGCGAGGACCACCTGGCGCGGGTGCAGCTCGACCTGGAGGATGCCTTCCACGGCGCCACCCGCCAAATCACGCTGCGTTCGCCGAGCATCGACTCGCAGGGACGGGTGCACATCAGCAAGCGCACGCTGGAGGTGAGGATTCCGCGGGGCGTGCGCGAAGGCCAGATCATCCGGCTGGCCGGCCAGGGCCATCCCGGCTTCGGCAAGGGCCAGCCCGGCGATCTGATGCTGGAAGTGCACTTCAGGCCGCATCCGCGTTTCCGGCCCGACGGTCGCGACCTGCACATGACGCTGCCGCTCGCGCCGTGGGAAGCGGCACTGGGCGCCGTGGTCGAACTCGCTCTGCCCGGCGGCCAGGTGCGCGTGC
Organism: Rhodocyclaceae bacterium; assembly: GCA_050305135.1. Classification (GTDB taxonomy): domain Bacteria; phylum Pseudomonadota; class Gammaproteobacteria; order Burkholderiales; family Rhodocyclaceae; genus Cognatazoarcus. The sequence goes on from JBNLET010000135.1 coordinate 49,575, forward strand.
GCATTCCGGCCGGCGCCCAGAGCGGCCGCCAGCTGCGCGTGCGCGGCCATGGCATTCCCGGCAGGACGCCGGGCGACCTGCTGCTGGAGCTGCAGGTGGTGCTGCCGCCGGCCACCGATCCGAAGGCGCGCGCGCTGTACGAACGGATGGCGCAGGAGCTGGCATTCGATCCGCGCGGAGGCAAGAGCGATGGCTGAGCCGAGGCAAGGCGGCGTACCGCCGGCGGCGGACGAGGAATTCTTCCACGTCGACGAACTGGCGCGGGCCTGCGCCCGCGACGGCAGCTGGGTCCGGCTGCGAATCGCCGAGGGCCTGCTGCGGGCCGAGAGCGGCGGCGAGGGCGAGTGGCAATTCACCGCCGCCACCCTGCGCCGCGCCCGGCGCATGGCCGGCATCGAGCGGGACTTCGACGCGGTGCCGGAGCTCGCGGCGCTGGTCGCCGACCTGCTCGACGAAATGGACCGGCTGCGGCGCCGCCTGCGCTGCGCCGGGCTTGAGTAGGCGATGGACGCGGACGCCTGGCGCGGGCATGTGTGGTCCAACCGGCTGCAGAGCGTGCTGCTGGTAGCCGTGCTGCTCGGCATCGGCGCAATGGCCGGCCGCCTGCTGCTGGGCGATCTCGGCCTGTGGCTGGCCATCGGCGCCGGCGTCGCGGCCTTGCTGGCGGAACCGGCCGCCGGTGCCGGCCTGACGCTGCGGCTGTACCGGGCCAGACCGCTGTCGCCCGCCGCGGCGCCGGCACTGTGGCGGACGCTTGAGACGCTCGCGCGTCGTGCCGGACTGCCCGCCGTACCACAGCCCTACTACGTCGCGTCGCCGAGCCTGAACGCCTTCGCGGTCGGCCAGAGGGACGCCTCGGCGGTGGCCGTTACCGACGGCCTGCTGCAGGCGCTCGACCAGCGGCAGTTGAGCGGCGTGCTGGCCCACGAGGTCGCCCACATCGCGCACGGCGACCTGCGCGTCATGAACCTGGCGGCCCAGGTCGGGCGCCTGACCTCGCTGTTCTCGCTAGCCGGCCAGTTTCTGCTGATGCTCAGCCTGCCCGGCCTGCTGGCCGAGGGCTGGTGGCGGGTGGACTGGCTGGCCATCGCGCTGCTGCTGTTCTCACCGCAGATCGCGCTGCTGGCCCAGCTCGGCCTGTCTCGCGTGCGCGAGTTCGACGCCGACATGAAGGCCGTCGCACTGACCGGCGACCCGACCGGACTGGCCATGGCGCTGGCCAGCATCGAGCAGGCCTCGCGACCGTGGTACGCGCGTCTGCTGCCGCATCTCGCGCAAGCGCGGCCGCCCTGGCTGAGCAGCCACCCGGAGACCCGCCAGCGCATCGAGCGGCTGCTGGCGGTGCGCGCGCCAGTCAGCCCTCCGAACGCCTGATCGACGCTGCGCGAGCCGCCGCGCGAACAGGAATCACCCCCAGAACTGGGCGCCTACCCCCAAGAAAGCACCCCAGCGCTGGGGATGTTCACCCAAACCACGGGTCAAATGCCCCAATTGGGGCAAGACGCCTTTGTCATGCGCTCTAGGCCGGACGTAATACACCTGACGGCGTAATGGTCGTTGTCTGATCCCCTTGCCTTTCGCCGCCTTCGACCCAATCGGCCTCACGTTTGTCATAGCGCCCGACTCTTCCTCGATCCGCTCCGCCGCCCGGGCGGCCGCAGCGACTGGCATGCGCCGTGCGAAATGGGGACTGCGGACCGGGTAGCGCCACCAGCTGGCGTCCGGCCCAAAGCCGCAACCGCGGCCCGGCCAAAGAAACCCGGGCACCCGCTCAGACCAGCGCTCCAGGAGAAAAAAATGATTCATCGCCTCGCTACCATCGCCGCCGCCGTCGCCGCCATCAACCTCGCCACGCCGGCCCAGGCGCTGGAGGTCCCCCTTGCACTCGAAGGCCCGATCGACAGCGTTTCGCCGGCCACCGACACGATCGTCGTGATGGGCATCAGCGTCAGCGTGCCGCCGACCACGACGATCACGACGCCGACGGCCGACATCAACAGCCTGGCCGCCGAGCTCGGCACCGCCGTCGGACAGCCGGACCTCAAGCCCTTGACCTTGCTCGACCAATTCAACGTCGGCGGCGTCGACGTGGTGCCGCCCTCCCTGCCGGGGCGCAGCCAGCCCGGCTTCGTCGGCGCCACGGCCATCGTCGAGGGCTCGGCGGTGCTCGACGACGCGACCGGCGCGGTCATATCGGTCACCGCCACCAGCATCAGCGCCCAGCCGGCCGAGAACCTGATCCTCGGCGGCATCACCAGCGTCAATTGCTCGACCGCCGGTTGCGACGCCCCCGGCGACAGCTTGACCAACCTGGGCCGCCCGCTGATGCCGATCGACGATCCGCGCATGCCTGCCCTGCCGGTGCTGGACGACTTCGGCTTCGCCCTCAACCTGGCGCTGCTGGCCGGTCCGCTGCCCTCGTCGGTGCAGGGCTACTACGGCGACGACCAGGTGTTGCACTACCACACGATGGCGCTCGACGTCGGCACCAGTGGCACCGCACTGCTGAATCAAGGCCCCGAGATCGCCGTCAGCCTCGCCACCTGCCGCGACCGTGGCGACAAGCTGGAGTTCGAGTTCCGCGGCGCCACCCACGATCCGTCGAGCGGCACGGTGGACTTCATCGACCCGGCCACCGGCCTCGCCATCGGCGACGTGAAGGTGGACACGATTTTCGACGAGATCACCGGCCTGGCGACGCGCTACGGCGACTTCCGTTTCCGCAAGACGATCAACGATTCCTTCGGTGGCTGCCCCGCCAGCGTCCAATCGACCTTTGTCGACGGCGGCGGCGTCACGACCGTGAGCCCGATGGACATCAACTGAGCGGACGGATCCCTCTCGGGGCCGCCCGCTCGTGGCGGCCCCGCGCCAGGCCGGGAAGCAATCCGGCCGGGCATCTGCAACGAAGCCGCGTCAAGCGGCACGCCGCGATGGCGAAAGCGCTGTTCGGCGGCGCCGCGCTGGGCAACAATACGGACCGCATATCGCGCCCCTTCCGTACCCCAGCCGATGGCCATGAAAGCATCGATCTCCCGCCTGCTTCCCCGCGGCTTCACTGTCCGCCTGCTCGTCTCCTTCCTGCTGATCGCACTGCTGCCGACGCTGCTGGTCGGCTTCGCGACGGTGACGATACTGCAAAGCTTCAGCGGCGACGACGCGGCGGAACACCTGTCCGGCCACCTGCAGGCGGCCGCGGCCCGCATCGCCCTGCAGCTCGATCGTCAGACCGGACCGCTGCGCGCCGCAGCCCACGGTAGCGCCCTGGCGAGATTCGTCGAGGCCAGCAGCACGCCGCACGGCCCCGAGCCCGAACTGGCCGAGCGCGTGTCGGAGGAACTCGGCGACCTGGTGCGCGGACAGCCCCAGTGGCTGCGGCTGCGCCTGGTGGACCGCAGCGGCAGCACGCTGCTGCAGGTGGATCGCGCCAGGCAGGCGCCGCAGGACGATCTGCCGCAGGCCATCGACACCGGCGAGCAGGAGGCACTGCGCGTCGCGCTGAGCGCCGGCCCCGGGCGAAGCTACGTGTCGCCGCTGCTGCCTGCCGAGGAAGGCGGAGCGAGTGCCGCCCGGCTGCAGCTGGCGGCGCCGGTGTCCGGCCAGGGCGGCGGCGGCGGGGCGGTGCTGCTGGTCGATCTGCCGGTCGCCGCGGTGACCGGCGAGCTGGCGCTGCCGCCGCGGCTGCAGGGCGCGACCCTGCACCTGCTCGACCGCTCCGGCCGGATCCTGCGCTGGCCGGCCGATCCGCGCCGCGGCGAAGTGCAACTGCTGCCGGCGATCCAGGCCGGCGACACGCTGCCGCGGACGGTCGCCGACGAAGTCATGCGGACGGACGACGGACACCTCGTGCAGGGCTCGCAAGCCGTCTTCTTCGCCACCGTGTCACCCGCCGCCGCAGTACTTTCCAGCGCCGCGGCACCGCTGCGCTGGTCGCTCGCCGCCACGGCGCCGCGCACCGTGCTGCGCGGATCGATGGGGGCCGCGTGGATCTGGTATCTGGGCCTGGCGCTGCTGCTGGCCGTGCTGGCCGCGGCCGGCGGCCTGGTGGCGCGCCGGCTGATCGCTCCGCTGCACGTGCTGGCCGGCCAAGCGGACGAGATCGCCGGCGGCGCCCACGGGCGGCGCATCGAGGGCACCGGCGGCGACGTGTTGGCCCGCCTTGCCCAGAGCATCAACACGCTGGCCGAGCAAGTGCAGGAGTTGCGCGAGGAGAGCGAGAAGCGCGAGCGCGACGGCGCCCGCCTGCTCGAAATCCGTACCCGCCAGCTGGCCACCGAGGCCGCGGAGCTGGACGAATTGCTCGAGAACCTGAGCCGCGGCATCGTCGTGCTGGACCCCGAAGGGCGGGTCGAGCGCAGCACCCAGGCCGCCTGCAGGCTGCTCGGCATCGACCAGGCGCGGCTGCACGGCTGCTGGCTCGCGAGCTTCGTGCCGGCGCTGGAGGCGCTGCTCGATCGCGGCGAAGAAGGCACGGCGACGACGGCCTACCGCGACGGGACGCTGGTGCTCGACGTCGTGCCGGTGCGGCACAAGGACGGCGGCATCGTCCGCTTCGTGCTGACGCTCGACGAAGGCGCCTCTGCGGCCGGCACGGCGGCGCCGGGCGGAGAAGTGCTGCGCGACTTCGCGGCCGCGCTGAACGACAGCGTCGTCCGGCCGCTCGGCGGCATGCGCACGCTGCTGCAGGCGCTGCAGCGCGACGCCGCGCTGCCCGAGGACAAGCGCAAGCACATCGCCCGCGTGACGGGCGAGCTGTCGCGCCTGGCCGAGCGCCTGACGCCGCTCGCCGCGCTGGCCGGCGACGATGCCACCGCAGCGGAGGCGCTCGACGCCGAGGCGGCAATCGAGGCGGCGATCGCCGAGATCCGCCCGCGGGCCGAGGCCCAGGGCGTGGACATCGACCTGTCCGGCATCGCGGCGGGCAGCGACTGGATCCGCGCCGACGGTGCCCGATTCCACCGCCTGCTGCGACACCTGCTGGACAACGCGCTGGACGAACTGGCCGGCGGAGGCACGCTGACGCTCTCCGCCAGCCGCAACGGCGAGCGGCTCGAACTGGTGGTGGCCGACAGCGGCGGCGGCATCCCGGAGGACCGGTTGCCGCAGATCTTCGAACCCTTCCACAGCACCCGGCCAGGCCGGGCCGGGCTCGGCCTGGCCAGCGTGCGCCGTATCCTGCGGGCCCATGCCGCCGAAGTGGCGGTGGCCAGCGCCGAGGGCCGCGGCACCCGCATCCGCATCCGCTGGCCCTTGGCCGAGGCCGCGATCGAAGCCTGATCTGCGGGCGGGGGCGCCGGCCGGACGCCGGCACGGCCTTGCGGTAGCACCTCACGCCCGGCGACAGCGCCGGCTTGCGTCGCGCCCGAGTTCGGACTACGACGTAATAAGGTAATACTCCACCGACTCGGCCATGACGATAGCATTGCCCATGACCGCAGCGGCACTGGCTTGGCTGATCGCGGCAGCGGCCCACGCCCATCCCGCACCGGACACCGACCGGCCGCCATTCGCCGGCGGCGCGACGGCGCCACACCTGCTGGTGCCGCAACTGGCCCACTGGCGTTGCTGGCAGAGCTTCGGCAACCGCCGCGGCTTCGACGAGTGCGACAGCTCGGCGGTGGTGTTTCTCGACGGCCTGCCCGACGGCGCACGCCGCGTCAGCGTGCTGTGCATGCACGAACTGCACTACATCACGACGCGCCAGGTGGCCGGCAACGCCGCCTCGCTCGGGGCGCGCGAGCGGGTCGCCATGACGCTGGACACGGTGGAAGTCAGCGGCTCGCAGGCCTACGTCAGCGTGCAGGCCAACCTGGGGCTACCCGGCGCCGACTCGACGCCGATGCACTACTGGGACGGCCCGGTCACCTGCACGATCCTCGGCATCCGCTGAGGGCCGCCCATCGGTTCAGCATCGTGCCGAACAGTTGCGGTTGTCCCGGCGCGGCCAGCACGAAGATGCCCGGCAGTCCCGCGGTCTCGAAACCGGCGCCGGGGTTGCGCTCGAGCAGCGAACCGGTCAGCGACATCGTGCCGCTGCGATCGTTGCTGACGAAGAAGATCGCGCCGCCGCTGCCGCCGTCTGCGATCCTCATTCGTCATGGCGCGGGAGGCCAACGTCCCGCGGCCACGCCGGCAAGTCGGACGTCATCGCCGCCACGGGCCCGGCGCGCGGCCTATACTCGCTGGCGAGCCGTCCAGGAGAGAAGCATGATCCGCCTCTACCAGTTCCCGCCGGGCTTCGGCCTGCCGAACGCCAGCCCGTTCTGCATGAAGGTCGAGACCTGGCTGCGCATGGCCGGCCTGCCGTTCGAACTCGACAACCGCGGCCTGCTGATGAAGGCGCCGAAACGCAAACTGCCCTTCATCGTCGATGACGGCGAGACGATCGCCGACTCGGGCTTCATCATCGCCCACCTGAGCCGCAAATACCGGGTCGAACTCGACGCCGGCCTGGACGCTGCCCAGCGCGCCGCGGCGACGGCCTTCACGCGCTTGTTCGAGGAGCACCTGTACTGGGCCGTGCTGTACACCCGCTGGTTCGAGCCCGCGGGCTGGGCGCTGACCCGGCAAGTGTTCTTCGGCGGCCTGCCGGCGCCGCTGCGCGGGATCGTGCCGCTGCTGGCGCGCCGCGGCATGCGCCGGGAGCTGTGGGGTCACGGCATGGGCCGGCACCGGCCGGAAGAGATCATGGCGCTGGCGATCGAGGACATCGACGCGGTGGCCGGCTTCCTCGCCGACAAGCCCTACCTGCTCGGCGAGCGGCCCGCCAGCGTCGATGCCACCGCCCACGCCTTCCTGGCCAACCTGCTGTGGGCACCGGTGGACTCGGCCGCGCGACGCCATGCGCAGACGCGGCCGGCGCTGGAAGCCTACTGCCACCGCATGCGCGATCGCTACTTCACAGACGCGGCCGCCACCGACGATTGAGCGCGGGCCGCTTCAACCGGCCTGCTGCAGCGCTTCCAGCATCCGGCGCAATTCCTCGCATTCGATTTCGAAGCCGCGCCGCGCCTCGTCGAAATAGTCCTGCCAGCCTTGCGGATCCCGGGCACGGCGATAGTCCGGCTCGATCTGCAGGGTCTGGATCGCCAGGATCAGGTCGGCCGCCTTGGTGCGCAGCGCCGACAGCGTCTTCTTCAGCACCGCGGCGCCCTGCTCCGGCAGCGCCCCCGCCGCCGCCAGCGGCGAGGCGTCGATCTCGCGCAGCAGCTGGCGCAACGCGGCCAGGTCGCCTTCCCGGTAGGCCTTCAGCGCGCGCTGGAAACGCGCCTGGGCGTCGGCCTTGTGTTGTTCGGCGACCCGGTCCGGGTGGCAGCGCATCGCCGCGCTGCGATACAGGCGCTTGAGCTCGTCGCGCGTCTCGGCATCGATCTCGGCGCGCGGCACCTCCTCCAGCGCGCGCCGGTAGTCGCGCTGTTGGCCCGCGGCCCGCTGCGCGGCGTCCGCATCACGTTCATCGCCGCTCAGTTCCGCCCGCCGCGCCGCCACCTCGTGACGCAGCCGCAGGCACTCGGCCAGGCTCTCGCCGAGCGCCCGGTACTGGGCGAGGCGGAAATCCTGCAGGCTGTTTTCCATCTCCGCCTGCCGTGCCGACAACTGGACGATCTTGTCCTCGACCTCGGCGATCTTTCCCTGCAAGGCCTCGCATTCCGGGTCGGGCCGCAGCACCACGGCCGGCTCCGGCTCCGGCTCTGGCTCTGGCTCTGGCTCTGGCTCTGGCTCTGGCTCTGGCTCTGGCTCTGGCTCTGGCTCTGGCTCTGGCTCTGGCTCTGGCTCTGGCT
>JBNLET010000136.1:0-17632 GCA_050305135.1 Rhodocyclaceae bacterium
AACTGCTGGCCCATCGTCGTGCCAACGACATCAATGACACGGCCATCGTCCGTATCGAGCAGCTCTACCCGTTCCCGGCGGATGCCTTCGCCGAGGAACTGGGCAAGTATCCGAACGCCAAGGAACTCGTCTGGTGCCAGGAAGAGCCGCGCAACCAGGGTGTGTGGTACTGGCTGATCTCGCGCCACCACCTCGACAACGTGCTGGGCAAGCGCAAGCTGCTGCTGGTTTCGCGACCGGCCTCCGCCTCGCCCGCGGTGGGCTACTACGCCAAGCACAACATGCAGCAGAAGGCAGTCGTCGAGAATGCCTTCGGCGACCTTAACGCCTGAGGCCTAGAAAAAGGATAGGGAGAGAAAATGCTGATCGAAGTGAAAGTTCCGCAATTGTCGGAGTCCGTCTCGGAAGCCTCGCTGGTTTCTTGGCACAAGAAGCAGGGCGATGCGGTTACCCGTGACGAGAACCTGATCGACATCGAGACCGACAAGGTCGTGCTCGAAACGCCGGCGCCGGCCGATGGCGTGCTGGTCGAGATCGTCATGGGAGACGGCGAAAGCGTGACTTCCGGCGATCTGATCGCCAAGATCGATACCGACGGCAAGGCCGCCAAGAGCGCCGCCCCGGCCGACAAGCCGGCCGAGGAGAAAAAGGCCGCTCCGGCCCCGGCCGAGAAGGCCGCCGCCAGCGGCGCCAGCCCGGCTGCACGCAAGATCCTGGAAGAAAAGGGCATCGACGCCGCCGACGTCAAGGGCAGCGGCCGCGGCGGCCGCGTGACCAAGGAAGACGCCGTGGCGGCGAAGGCTTCCGGCGGTGCGGTGCCGAGCGCGCCGGCGGCCCAGGTCATGAGCGGCGAGCGGCCCGAGCAGCGCGTGCCGATGACCCGGCTGCGCGCCCGCATCGCGGAGCGCCTGATCCAGTCGAAGAACGAGAACGCCATCCTGACCACCTTCAACGAGGTGAACATGGCGCCGGTGATGGCGCTGCGCAAGCAGTACGGCGAGAAGTTCGAGAAGGCCCACGGCGTGCGTCTCGGCTTCATGGGCTTCTTCGTCAAGGCCGCGGTGGCCGCGCTGAAGAAGTTCCCGATCCTGAACGCCTCGGTGGATGGCTCCGACATCGTCTATCACGGCTACATCGACATCGGCATCGCGGTCGGTTCGCCGCGCGGCCTGGTGGTGCCGATCCTGCGTGACGCCGACCAGATGTCGATCGCCGAGATCGAGAAGAAGATCGCCGAATTCGGCCAGAAGGCCAAGGACGGCAAGATCTCGATCGAGGAGCTCACCGGCGGCACGTTCTCGATCTCCAACGGCGGCGTGTTCGGCTCGATGCTGTCGACCCCGATCATCAACCCGCCGCAGTCGGCGATCCTCGGCATCCACGCCACCAAGGAGCGCCCGGTGGTCGAGAACGGACAAGTCGTCGTTCGCCCGATCAACTATCTGGCCCTGTCCTACGACCACCGCATCATCGACGGCCGCGAAGCGGTGCTCGGTCTGGTGACGATGAAGGAAGCGCTGGAAGATCCCGCGCGTCTGGTCCTCGACGTCTGATTCCCCCTGGGCATGCGGCTTCCGGACGGCCATTACCGGCCGGGATCCGCAGCGACCCTATCACCGGAGTAAGGAACAATGGCTGAAAAGCAATTCGACGTACTCGTGATCGGCGGCGGACCAGGCGGATACGTCGCCGCGATCCGTGCCGCGCAACTGGGCTTCAACACCGCCTGCGCCGAATCCAATCCCTATGCCGACCCGAAGGGCGAGCCGCGCCTGGGCGGCACCTGCCTGAACGTGGGCTGCATCCCGTCCAAGGCCTTGCTGCACACCTCCCACCTGTTCGAGGAGGCCGAGCATTCCTTCGCCTCGCAAGGCATCAAGGTCAGCGGCAAGGTCAGCATCGACGTGCCGGCCATGGTCGAGCGCAAGGCCAAGGTCGTGGACCAGCTGACGATGGGCATCAAGGGCTTGTTCAAGAAGAACAAGGTCACCTTCCTGGCCGGCCACGGCAGCTTCGTCGGCGGCGGAGCGGGCGGCTACAAGGTCAAGGTCGGCAAGGACACGGTCGAGGCCAAGCACGTCATCATCGCCACCGGCTCGTCGCCGCGCCATCTGCCGGGCATCCCGGTGGACAACCAGATCGTCTGCGACAACGTCGGTGCGCTGGACTTCGATGCGGTGCCGAAGAAGCTCGGCGTCATCGGTGCCGGCGTGATCGGTCTCGAGATGGGTTCGGTTTGGCGTCGCCTGGGTTCCGAGGTGACGGTGCTGGAAGCGCTGCCCGACTTCCTAGGCTTCGCCGACAAGGACGTCGCCAAGGAAGCGCAGAAGGTGTTCACGAAGCAGGGCCTGAACATCATCACCGGCGTCGCGATCGGCGAGGCCAAGGTGACGAAGAAGGGCGTCTCGCTCGCCTACACCGACAAGGACGGCAAGGACAACAGGCTCGACGTCGATCGCCTGATCGTCTCGGTTGGCCGGGTGCCGAACACCGAGGGCCTGGACCCGGCGGCGGTCGGCCTGGACATGAACGAGCGCGGCCAGATCGTCGTGGACGAGCATTGCGCCACCAACCTGCCCAACGTGTACGCGGTGGGCGACGTGGTGCGCGGCCCGATGCTGGCCCACAAGGCGATGGAAGAGGGCGTCATGGTGGCCGAGATCATCGCCGGCCAGGCCGGCCACTGCGATCTCGACCTGGTGCCAGGCGTCATCTACACCTCGCCCGAGATCGCCTGGGTCGGCAAGACCGAGCAGCAGCTGAAGACCGACGGCGTCGCCTACAAGGCCGGCAAGATCCCGTTCCTCGCCAACGGCCGCGCCCTCGGTTCGGGCGACGCGACCGGTTTCGTCAAGATGCTGGCCTGCGCCGAGACCGATCGCATCCTCGGCGTGCACATCATCGGGCCGAATGCTTCCGAACTGATCTCGGAGGCGGTCGTGGCGATGGAGTTCAACGGCGCGTCCGAAGACCTGGCCCGCATCTGCCACGCCCATCCGACCCTGTCGGAAGTCGTGCACGAGGCGGCCCTGGCCTGCGACAAGCGCCCGCTGCACTTCTAGCGTCCGGGACGCCTGGATGACGGGCAAGGGGCGCATTGCGCTCCTTGCCCGTTTGTTTTTTCGCTACCTCGTCCGAGAGCCCGCGCAAGAAGGTTCCGAAATGCCCCACAAGATCCTCCGCGTGCCCGAAAAGGGCATGATCGACGCCTACGAGGCGCTGCTCAGGCAGCGCGGCTACAAGTCCGATCCCGCCCAGCGTGCCGCGGCACAGCGCCTGCAGGCGCTGTACACCGAGCTGGTGGCCTTCAAGGCCGCGCGGCGTACCACGCTGCGCAAGCTGCTGGCGCGGCCGAAGATGCCGAAGAGCGTCTATTTCTGGGGCGGCGTCGGTCGCGGCAAGAGCTTCCTGATGGATTGCTTCTTCGATTCGATCCCGTACCAGCGCAAGCGCCGGGTGCATTTCCACGCCTTCATGCAGGAAGTGCAGAACGACCTGAAGACCCTCAACAACGAACCCGATCCGCTGCAGAAGGTGGCCGACCGCATCAGCCGACAGACCCGGCTGCTGTGCTTCGACGAGTTCCATGTCTCGGACATCGCCGACGCGATGATCCTCGGCCGCCTGCTCGACGCGCTGTTCGCGCGCGGCACGGTGTTCGTGATGACCTCCAACTATCCGCCGGACGGGCTCTACCCGAACGGCCTGCAGCGGATCAACTTCCTGCCGACGATCGAGATGATCAAGCGCCGCTTCGATGTCGTCGAGGTGGACCACGGTACCGACTACCGGCTGCGCCAGATGGAGAAGATCGAAACCTACCTGGTGCCGGCGGATGCCGAAGCCGAAGCCAAGATGGCGCGGGATTTCCGCCAGATCGCCGCGATCGACGCATCGGGCGACACCATCGAGGTGCTCGGCCGCAGCATGCGGGTGCGGCGCCACGGCCCCGGCGTGGTGTGGTTCGACTTCCTCGACTTGTGCGGCGGTCCGCGCAGCCAGAACGACTACCTGGAGATCGCGCGCGAGTACCACACGCTGCTGCTGGCGAGGGTGCCGAAGATGGACGCCGGCATGTCCAACGAGGCGCGGCGCTTCACCTGGCTGATCGACGTCCTGTACGACCATCGCGTCAAGCTCGTCATCAGCGCCGAGGTCGAGGCGCACGACCTCTACCTGGCGGGCCACAACGCCCACGAGTTCGTCCGCACCGTGTCGCGGCTGATCGAGATGCGCTCGCGCGAATACCTGTCGGAGGCGCACCGCGTCGACTAGCAGGTGGCGCCGCGAATGCCGGCACGACGTATGTTACTGTTGGATTCCAGCGAGGCCAGCCGACGGAGGGTGCCATGCCGGACAGACTTGATGTTGCCAGTGTCGAGATGGAGCAGGGCGAGCACGAGCATCGGGTGCAGCTCAACCTGATGGACAGCATGTGCAAGGCCATGGCCGAGCACTCCGGCGGCCGCGGCCTGGAAGACCTGATCGAGCAGCTGTTGTCGTTCAGCGAAGTGCATTTCATGTCCGAGCACCTGCTGATGCGCTTGTCGAGCTACCCGGAGATGGATTCGCACTGCGCCGATCACGACCGCTTCGTCGAAGCCATCGGCAGCCTGATGACGGATTGGCGGGCCGGCCGGCGCGACGATCTGTCCGAGCGCTCGGAGGAACTGCGGGATGGGCTGCAAAAGCACATCGCCAGGCGCGATGCGCAGTTCTACGCCTACCACGAACGCTGGCTGCAGCGGATCGGACGCTAGCGGCGCCGGCCGGGTCAGCGCAGCCTGATCTCCGCCACGCCGGGCTTGCCGGTCGGAAAGGCGATGCCGTCCATGACGTTGGGCAGGCGTCCGACGATCTCCGGCGGTCCTTCGACACGGCCCTCGAAGCGCACCCGCCCGTTCTCGCTCCAGCCGCCCTGGCCGTCGATGCGCAACTCGCCGGCCAGTGTGCGCAGCTGCAGCGTGCCGGCCCGGCCGCGCGCCGAGGCCGCCAGCTCGTAGTCGCCGAAGCGGCGTCCCGGCACCAGCTCGACGCCGGCGTCGATCCAGGTCAGCAGGGCCGAGCCCTGGCACTCGCCGCGCCAGCCGCAGCGCCAGCCCGGCGTGCTGAGCCGCGCCGAACCGCGCCAGCCGGCGCGGGCCAGCGGATGCGGAATCGAATCGAGTAGCGGCCTCAGCGGTGCATCGAGATCTGCCTCGGTGACCTCGATGCCGTCCGGCGCCAGCCGCAACTGCAGCACCGTCGCGTCCAGCTCGGATACGCGCCAGCCGATCCGCCCGGCCAGCAACTGGCCGAACTCGGCCCGCCAGTGCCCCTCCAGCCAGGGTTGGGCGGCGCGGCCGTCGCTGCTCAGGCTGGCAAACGTGCCTGCGCCCGACCACACCGATCCGCTGGCGTCCAGCAGCCGCAGGCGGCCGTCCGAGGCGCGCGCCAGCGCCGCGTCGAGCAGGCTGGCGGGCGCCCAGGCCAGCAGCAGGCCGGCCAGCAGCAGCATGAACAGCGACAGGCGCAGCATCATCGGCCGCCGTCCGCGCCGACTGCCGAGAGCCGGCCGTCGATCTCCAGCATCCGATCCTTGGCCCGCAGCTCCAGTTCGAGCGGACGCAATCGCTGCTCGGACTGCATCGCCGCCAGCCAGTCGAGCAGCGGCGCGGCGGCGGCGCGGCCCGAGACGTGCACGGCGTCGGGCAGCTCCTCCAGCTCGAGCTGCAGTCCGCGCGCTTCGGCGGCCGCCCGTGCCGCCGCGGCGCGCACCTGCACGGCGGCCTCGGGCGGGCTGGCGCCGCGCTTCAGCCGCGCCAGCTCCTCGGCCTGGTCCTGCATGCGCGCCAGCCGTGCCTCGGCGGCCGGCACCGCCAGCGACAGGCGCTGCCGCTCGCGCAGCAGCCACTCGCCGAGCACGAACAGCAGGCCGGCCGCCACCACCGCCGCGGCGATCGCGATCAGTCGCCGTTCGCGCGGGCTGATGCCGGCGATGGCGCCCTTCAGGTCTGCGATGGCGCTCATCGAACCACCTCCGCGCCGAGCACCAGCGTGGTCGGCTCGCCGCCGTCGGGAGTGGCATAGCCGAGCGCCGACAGGCGCCGCCGCAACGCCGCGCGCGCGCCGGCATCGAGCGCCGGCAGTTGCAGTTCGAGGCGGCCGTCGCGATAGCTGGCGGCGGCGACCGAGTCGCGCGTCGCCACGCCGCGCGCCTGGCCGTAGGCCGACAACAGCGTCAGCAGGTCGTCCTCGCGCAGCCGGCCGTGCCGCATCCGCAGCTCGTCCAGCTGCCGCTGCAGCTGCGCCGCCGGCGCGATCGCCGGCGTGTTGGGCAGCGTCGTCTCGAACAGCCGGTTCATGCGCGCCTCCAGTTCGCCCAGCCGGTGGCGCTGCCACAGCACCTCGCCGAGGCCGGCCAGCAGCAGCGCGGCGGCGCTGGCGGCGGCCAGCCGCAGCGGCCAGCGCAGCTTGTGCAGCCAGCTGCCGCGCTGGTGGCGGGGCGCGAACTCGCCCTGCAGCAGGTTGGCGGCGAGGGCCTGGCCGCGCCACCACAGGTAGGGTTCGCCTTCGCGCAGCTGGCAATCGGGATCGACGGCCGATTCGGGCCAGTGCAGCCCGCAGCCGGGGGCCAGATGGAGCTCGATGCGGTCAGGCAGCGTGTTGGCCGCGCGGGCCGTCTGCAGCGCATGGTGCAGCAAGGGCAGGGCGGCCTCGGCCGGCGGGTCGAAACACTGGGCGCCGGCCTCGCCGACCCGCAGCACGATCGCGCCGTCGCGCAGCGCCAGATGCCAGGCGCCGTCGGAGGCCGGCGCGCACTGCAGTTCGGCCATCGCCGCCAGCGGTGCGCGACCGATCGCGGCGAACTGGGCCAGCAGCGAGCGCAGCCGCTCGCGTGCCACGATCAACACCTCGACCTCGACGCCGGCCTCGCCGCTGGTGCGCCGCGTCACCACCAGATGCTGGCTGTCCGGATCGCGCAGCAGGCGGTCCTCCAGCGCGTAGGCGAGCAGGCGCGCCTCCTCGCGCCGCGCGCCGCGCGGCAGCCGGGCCCGCAGCCAACTGCACTGGCTGCCGCCCAGCACGATCGCGCATTCGTCGGCGGCCGGCCAGTGGCGGGGTTCGGAGACGCCCTCGGAGACGACGTTTCCGCCATGGTCGAGCACGACCCAGGGCGCCGACGGCTCGGCCGGCCAGTGTTCGTCGATCAGCAGCAGCAAGCGGGTGGTCATAGGATTCGTTGCCAGACGATGTTGGGCCACTTCTGCCGGCGGTCCAGCAGAACTTCCATTCTTACCACCGACAGTCCGTAGCGCGCACGTCCGGTGGCCATGATGTACAGGCTGCGCACGCCCACCCGCGAGGCGGCGGCCGGGCCGCTGCCCTGCGGCAGGCGCGCGTTCAGATCGGGGATGTCCTTGAACCACGCCCGTTCGCGCTCGGCCACCAGCACCCGCGCCGCGTCCAGCGGCAGGTCGTCGATCACCGCGTGCAGCACCTCGGCGCTGGCGGTGTTGGCATTGACCGGGCTCGGCGCCGGCAGGGCGGTCACGAACGGGCGCAGGCGCTCCAGCGTGTCGGCGGAGATGCCCGGCACGGCCGCCAATTCGTCCACGTGGGCGAGCGGTGCGTTCGGCGGGCTCTGAGCTGCGCCCTGGGCGCGGAACACGCTGGCCTCGTCGCCGCCGCTCTGGCGCGACTCGGTATCCGCGTCGATCCAGTCGATCAGCGCCTCGACCAGCGCGAATGCGTCGCCGGCGCTGACGCCGGTGGCGAGCGCCAGCCGCTGCAGCGCCTCGGCCTGGTCGGCGTCGTCGGCGCCGCCGGGCGCGACGTTGTTGAGGTTGAACAGGCCCGACTGGTCGCTCAGCTCGCCGCTCACCTCGCCGTCCTCGACCGGCGTCGGCGGCACCCGGATCGCCCACGGCTCGCCGAGGTGGTCCACGTTGGTCCGGGCGGCATCGTCGGACAGCACGTTGCGGCCCCAGTCCACCGCGCCGCGCGCCAGCCAGCGGGCCTGCGCCTGATCGTGGCGGCCGGCCAGGCTCTCCAGGCCGGCGCCGTAGTCGGCCAGCAGCGCGCTCGCCATGCCGGCCACCAGGGCCACCGTCAGCAGCGCGGTGATTACCGCGGCGCCGCGCTCAGCGCAGCGCGACGAGGCGCGTGAGGGTGCCGGCATCGGCCAGTTCCATTTCGATTTCGACCGCCTGCGGCAGCAGGTCGGGCTGGGAGTTGTCGGGCGGCCAGGCGTCCAGCCGCCGGCCGTTGAGCACGAAATGCCAGCGCAGGCCGGCCACGTCGTCCAGCAATGGATCGATCGCCGGCTCGCCCTCGGCCAGCCGGCCGGGCCAGCGGATCCATTCCAACCGCCCCTGCCGGAAACGGAAGGCCATCCTGGTCACCTTGCTGCGCGTACCGTCGGCCACCAGCAGCTGCAACTCGTTGTCGAGGTTCGGCAGGCGGACCAGTTCCATCGCCGGCGGCGAGTCCGAGCCGACGCGGGCGCCCGGCGCCACCACTTGCAGCAAATCGGTCTCGATGCGCAGCATGCTGCGGCCGATCGCCCGCCAGCGGGCCAGTTCCTGCCCGACGCGCTGCTGATGGTCGCTGATCTGCGCGATCGCCCGGTAGGACAGCAGGCCGAGCACCGCGAACACCGCCAGCGCCACCATCAGCTCGATCAGCGTCAGTCCGCGGGCCCGTCTCATCGCAGCGGCCTCACCGCGTAGCCGGACAGCTTCGCCAGCGTCGTTTCGCCGTTGGCCGACAGCACCGTCACGTCGACGCGCCGGAACAGCGGGTTCGGCGTCGAGCGCACGTCCTCGCGCCACAGGAAGGTCTGCCGCCCTTGCCGGGCCTGGCCTTCGTTGCGTCCCATCGGTGGAAAGCGCGTGCCGGCGCGCAGCTCGGCCAGCCGGTTCTGCGCCACCCAGTCGGCCAGCGTGCGGTCGCGCAGGCCGGCCGCCGACAGCGTCGTCGCGCCGACCGCGCGGAACGCCGCCGACAGTGCGATGGCCAGGATCGCCAGCGCCACCAGCGTCTCCAGCAGCGTGAAACCGGCCGAGCGGCGACTCGCGGCCCTCATTCGGCGGCCTCGCGGCCGGGCCAGCGGCGCTCGACTTCGCCGGTCGCGCGACCCACCAGTTCGACCACCCCGTTCGGCGTGTCCAGCGTCAGCCGGAATTCCGGTGCCGCGCTGGCGAACACCAGGCGCGGCTCGGCCGACAGATCGTGACCCTCCACCAGCAGCCGGCCGCGCCGCACGTCGTCGGGCAGCACCCGCTCGCTGAACACCGGCGGATCGAGCAGCGGCCGCCAACTGCCGTCGGTGTCGAAGGCGCTGAAGCGATAGCCGTCGGCGAGGAACTCCACCGCGATCGGCTGGCCGCGCACTGCGGCGCGCTCGGCGCTGGCCTCCAGCACCAGGCGCAGCCGCTCGACCGCCCGCTCCGCCTCGCGGCCCTGCAGCGCGGCCAGGCTGACGCCGATGCCGGTGGCGACCAGGCCGATCACGACCAGCACCACCATCACCTCGATCAGCGTGAAGCCGCGCGGCCGGGCCATCGGCTCACAGCATCCAGGAACCGATGTCGGCGTCCACGCCCTCGCCGCCGGACTTGCCGTCGGCGCCGAAGCTCAGCACGTCCACTTCACCCTGCAGGCCGGGATTCAGGTATTGGTAAGGCGTACCCCAGGGGTCGTTGGGCAGCTTCTCCAGATAGGCCTTCCAATTTTCCGGCAGCGGCGCGGTCGTCGGCCGCTGCACCAGCGCCTGCAGCCCCTGTTCGGTGCTCGGAAAGCGGCGGTTGTCGAGTTTGTAGAGCTTCAGCGCCTGCATGATCGAGGCGATGTCCTGCTTGGCCGCGACGACGCGCGCCTCGTCCGGGCGGCCGAGCACGCGCGGCACGATCAGCGCGGCCAGCACGCCGAGGATGACGATCACCACCATCACCTCGATCAGCGTGAAGCCGCGGTTGTGGCGGCGAAAGTGGAACGGGGACGCGGACATCGGGCACCTCTTCATTTCAGTAGCGTGTTGATTTCGATGATCGGCTGCATCACGGCCAGCACGATCAGCAGCACCATGCCGCCCATCAGCAGCAGCAGCAGCGGCTCCAGCAGCGCGGTCAGCGCGGCGGTGCGGTTTTCCAGCTCCTGTTGCTGCAGCCGTGCGGCGCGATCGAGCATCTCGCCGAGGCGGCCGGTGGATTCGCCGTTGGCGATCATGTGCACCATCAGCGGCGGGAACTGCCGCGATGCGCCCAGCGCGCGCGACAAGGCCTGGCCTTCGCGCACCTTGTCGGCGGCGGTCGCCACCGCGTCCTGCAGCGGCAGCAGCGAGATCACCTGGCGGCCGGCGTCGAGCGCCGCGAGCAGCGGCACGCCGCTGCCGGCGAGGATCGACAGCGTGCTGGAGAAGCGGGTGGCGTCGAGCGTGCGCAGGTGGCGGCCGATCAGCGGCAGGCGCAGCAGGCGCTGGTGCCACTGCCGCCGCACCGCCTCGGCGCGCAGCGCGTAGCGGGCCGCGACGGCGCCGCCGAGCAGCGCCAGCAGCATCAGCCAGCCCCAGCTGCGCAGCAGCTCGCTGGCAAGGATCAGGGCCCGCGTCAGCCACGGCAGGGCCTGCTTGCCCTGCTGGAAGACCGTCACCACCTGGGGCACCACGTAGGTCATCAGGCCGATCACCACCAGCAGTGCGACGGCGGCGACGATGGCCGGATAGAGCAGGGCCTGCAGCGTCTTCTGGCGCAGGCCGTTGGCGCGCTCCAGGTAGTCGGCCAACTGGCTCATCACGGTCGGCAGCTCGCCGGACTTCTCGCCGGCCGCCACCGAGGCGCGGTAGATGGTCGGGAAGGCGTGCGGAAAGCGATCCAGCGCCGCGCGCAGCGAGTAGCCGGCCAGCACCTCGGAGCGTACGCCGGCCAGCAACTGGCGCTGGGTGTCGGACTCGGACTGTTCGATCAGCGCCGCCAGCGCCTGCTCGACGGTCAGGCCCGAGGCCAGCAGCGTGGACCACTGCCGCGTCACCAGCGTCAGGTCCGAGTCCGACAGCCGGCGGCGGCGCGACAGCCGGCCGCCGCCGGCGCTCTGCGCGACGCTCGCCACGTCGAGCGGGAACAGGCCGCGCTCGCGCAGCAGGCCGCGTGCCGCGCGCGAAGTGTCGGCCTCCAGCACGCCGCTGGATTCGCGGCCGTCGGCGTCGAGGGCGCGGTAGCGGAAGGCGGTCATCGGTCGGCCATCGGCTGCAGTTGCGGCACGCTCAGTCGCGCGTCACGCGCAACAGTTCCTCGGGCGAGGTGAGGCCCTGCGCCAGCAGCCGCAGGCCGTCCTCGCGCAGGCCGCGGGCGCCGGCGGCGCGGGCATGGCTGCGCAGCTTGGCTTCGTCGCCGCCGTCGTGGATCAGCCGCTCGAAGCCGGCGTCGGCCACCGCCAATTCGTAGATGCCGGTGCGGCCGGCATAGCCGGTGTGGCCGCATTGCGCGCAGCCGACCGCGTTCCTCATGCGCGGCGGGCAGGCCGGGCCGAACACCGCCCGCTCGCTGTCCAGCGCCTCCCGTTCGACGCTGCAGGCCGGGCACAGGCGGCGCACCAGCCGCTGCGCCAGCACGCCGCGCAGCGTGGATGCCAGCAGGAAGGGCTCGACCCCCATGTCGGCCAGCCGGGTGACGGCCGAGGCGGCGTCGTTGGTGTGCAGCGTGGCCAGCACCAGGTGGCCGGTCAGGCTGGCCTGCACGGCGATCTGGGCGGTCTCCAGATCGCGGATCTCGCCGATCATGATGACGTCCGGGTCCTGTCGCAGGATCGCCCGCAGCGCGCGCGCGAAGGACAGCTCGATGCGCGCATTGACCTGGGTCTGGCCGACGCCGGGCAGGTCGTACTCGACCGGATCCTCGACCGTCACGATGTTGCGGCTGCGGGTGTCCATCGACTGCAGCGCGGCGTACAGCGTGGTGCTCTTGCCCGAGCCGGTGGGACCGGTGACGAGCAGGATGCCGTGCGGCTGGTCGAGCAGCGCCGCGAAGGTCTCGCGCGTGTCGGGCGCCATTCCGAGCCGGTCCAGCCCGAGCTGGGCCGCGCCCTTGTCGAGCAGGCGCAGCACGATGCGCTCGCCGTGCGAGGTGGGCAGCGACGACACCCGCACGTCCACCTGCCGGCCGGCCAGCCGCAGCGCGATGCGGCCGTCTTGCGGCAGGCGCTTCTCGGCGATGTCGAGGCTGGCCATGATCTTGATGCGCGAGGCCATCGCGGCGTGCAGCGCGCGGTGCGGCTGGGCCACCTCGCGCAGCACGCCGTCGCGGCGGAAGCGCACCGAGGAGCTGGCCTCGAACGGCTCGATGTGCACGTCCGAGGCGCCCTCGCGCACGGCCTGGGTCAGCAGCGCGTTGATCGTGCGGATGATCGGCGCGTCGTCCTGGCTCTCGAGCAGGTCCTCGACCGGCGGCAGCTCGGTCATCAGCTGGCTCAGGTCCACCTCGGAGCCGACGTCGGCGACCACCTCGGCGGCGTTGTCGTCGGCGCCGCTGTAGGCCTCGGCGAGCCTTGCCTCGAAAGTGCTGCGCGAGACGGTCTCGACCGTCACCGCCATGCCCAGCGTGCGGCGCAGCTCGGCCAGCGCGTCGAGGCTGGCGTCCTCGCGCAGCAGCACCGCGGCGTTGTCGGCCTCGATCGAGGCCAGCAGCACGCCGTGGGCCTTGGCGAAGCCGTAGGGGATGGCCGGGGTGCTCATGGGTCCACGTAGACCGCGGGCGGCCTGCTCGGTGCCGGGGCTTCGGCGGCCGGGGGCGCCGGCACCGCGGCCGGCGGCCGGGCCAGCGGCACCGCCGGTGCGCTGCTGCCGCGCGGCGGCAGCTCGGGCGGTTCCATCTCGTTCTTCAGCAGCCTGTCGTTGCCGCGGATCGCCCGCTGCTGGCCGATCACGTAATCGTAGCGGTCGTTGGTGATGCGGCCGTAGCTCTCGGCGTCGCGCAGGATCACCGGGCGCAGGAAGACGATCAGGTTGGTCTTGGTGCGGCGGCGGGTGTCGTAGCGGAACAGCGCGCCCGCAATCGGCAGGTCGCCCAGCAGCGGCACCTTCTCCTCGCCGGACGAATAGCCGTCCTCGACCAGGCCGCCGATCGCGATGATGGCGCCGTCGTCCACCTGGACCACCGATTCCATCGAGCGGGTATTGGTGATCGGTCCGTTGTCCGACTCGCTCAGCACCGAGGACGCCTCCTGGAAGATCTGCATCCTCACCACGCCGCCCTCGGTGATCTGCGGCTTGACCTTCAGCGTCAGGCCCACGTCGCGGCGCTCGATGGTCTGGAACGGGTTGGTCGGCGTGGTACTTCCGCCGGTGTTGGTGTATTGCCCGGTGATGAAGGGGCGGTTCTGGCCGACCACGATCTTGGCCTCTTCGTTGTCGAGCATCACGAGGTTCGGTGCCGACAGGATGTTGGCCTTGGTGTCGCTTTCCAGGAAACGCGCCAGCACCGCCAGGTTCGGGATCGTGCCGACGCCCGGGATGCTGACGCTGCCGCCGCCGATGGCGATGTTGACGCCGTTGCCGGGCAGCGTGGGCGAGCCGCTGGCAGCATTGCCGATGAGCGTGTTCAGGTTGTTGCCGCGGGTGGAGAAAGAGGTGCCGCCGATGATGCCGACGCCGCTGCGGCCGCTGCCGATGCCGGCGCCGGCGGCCCACTGCAGGCCCCATTCGGCGGCCCGCTCGGCCGTCACTTCGGCGATCAGCGCTTCGACGTAGACCTGCGCGCGGCGCCGGTCGAGCCGCTCGATGACGTGGCGCAGGTTGCGGTAGATGGCTTCCGGCGCGGTGATGATCAGCGCGTTGTTGGCGGCGTCGGCCTGGATCACGCCGTTGCCGGTGGCGGGCGGCGTCGCGCTGGCGCCCGAAGCGCTGCCGGCGCTGGTGCCGGCGGCCATGGCGCCGCTGCCGCTCTGCGACAGGCTGGGCGCGCCGCCGCTGCCGCCCGAGCTGCTGCCCGAGGTGCCGGACAGCACCGCGCGCAGCGTGTCGGCCACTTGTTCGGCCTCGGCGTTCTTCAGGTAGACGACGTGGATGTTGCCGCCGGCGCCGGGCTTGTCGAGGGCATTGACGAGTTGCCGCAGCGCGGTGATGCGGGCCGGGTTGTCGGCGCGCACCAGCAGGCTGTTGCTGCGCGGCTCGGGTACCACGGTGACGCGCTGGCTGGCGTCCACCTGGCCGGCCGCGGCGGCCTTGCCGCTGCCGGTCTCGTTGAGCAGTTGCGACACGGTTTCGGCCAGGTCGACCGCCGCAGCATGCTTCAGTTCGATGACCTGCAGATCGCCTTGCGGCACGTCCACCGACTGGATGATGCGGGCGATGCGCTCCAGGTTGTCGGCGTAGTCGGTGACCACCAGCGCGTTGTTGGCCGGGAAGGCCGTGACGGTGTTGTTGGGCGAGATCAGCGGACGCAGCACCGGCACCATCTGCGCCGCCGATTCGTTCTTCAGCATGAAGACCTGGGTGGACAGGCCGGCGCCCGACAGCGCGCGCCCGTCGCGGCCGACCGGCACCGCATGCAGCTTGGCGTCGGCCTCCGGCACGATCTTGATCACGCCGCCCGAATCGACCGCGGTGTAGCCCTGCAGGCGCAGGGCCGAGAGCAGGATGTCGTAGGTCAGTTGCTTCGGCACCGGCGTATTGGTGACGATGTTCAGGTTGCCGCGCACGCGCGGATCGATCAGGAAGTTGCGCCCGGTGATCTTGCCGATCGCCTTGATCACCGCCTCGATCTCGGCATTGGCGAAATTCAGCGAGACCCGTTCCTCGTCGGCGGCACGAGCGGTCAAGGCGGTCAGCATCAGCGTGGCCGCGACGGCGGCGAGTAGGCGATTCATCGTTGGGCTCATCGGGTGTGCGCTGCCTTGCCGGGCGGGACGGCGGTGGGTCCGGAAGCGGCCGCTGCGTCGGCAGGCCGGATGCCGCTGGTCGGGACCGCAGGTACCGACAGCCGCTCGATGCGGCCGTCGCGTTCGAGTTCGACGGCATCGGCCAGGATGGCCTTGAGCCGCACTCCGGCGGCGATCTCCTCGCCCTCGACGTAGGCCTGGGGCGCGTCGCTGCCGGATTTCAGCAAGGCGAAGCCGGGTCCGCCCGCGAAGCCGGTCGCCAGCCCGATCAGCGCGAACTGGCCGGGCGCGGCCGCGGCCTGTACCGGCTGCGCCGCCGGTGCCTCGCCGGCGAACGGGTGCTGGCCGACGATCCGTTGCGCGACCGCGCGCGGATCGGTATCGATCCGCAGCGGCAGCAGCACTTTCGGCGGGGCCGCAAGGCGCCAGAACAGCGCGGCGGCGACGGCGGCGGCACAGCCCAGCGCCAGCAGCCAGGCCAGCGGGACGGCGAGCAGGCGCAGGCGGCGCAGGGCCGGATTCATCGGAGGGTGGGCGGTTTGGATTGCACGCGGCGATCTTACTATCAGTTCCGACGGTGGCAAAAACGGCGCAAGGCCAAGCCCCGTGTGCTCGCCGGCAATGCGCATGGCAAGTGCCCGCGGGTCGGCGGCGGCCGATGCGGTGTCAAGAGGCTGTCACAGAGGCCAACTATCTTTCGGCCACTGCGGCAAGGGATGCGGCGCGGCGTCGGCCGGGCTCCGCTGCGGCTCGAACCGCGGCGCCGCAACGCCCTCCGAACAGGCCCGACAAGGAAGCCCCGACACAATGACACGTCCAATCGATCCCGCCCGCCGCCGCACCCTCAAATTCCTCGCCGGCGCCCCGCTGCTGCCTCTGGCCGGCGGCCTGGCCGGAAGTTCGGCTCTGATGCTGGCGGGCTGTGGCGGTTCGTCCTCTTCCTCGACCGGTTCGGCCGGCACGCCGACCGTCAGTTCGGTCCGCTTCGGCTCGATGGCGGCGCCGACGCTCGCCGATCCGGACGCGATGGCGACCACCAGCGTCGCCTCCAAGCTGGTGGTCGGCTATTCCGACGGCAGCAGCACGAGCTTCGATCTCGGCTACCAGACCTTCTTCATCACCGGCGAAATGGTGCCGGACGGCAACGGCGGCACGATCCTCGCCGGCGGTTACTACGACATCGACGGCAATCCGATCAATGACGCCGGCGGCGCGCAGTTCTACTCCGACTGCCCGGACGGCAGCAGCCTGCTGACGGTGGGTGGCGCGAATGTGTCGGGCGTCGGCGGCAACACCGTCTTCGCCGTCGTCCAGTTCGAGTACACCAGCCGCAATGCGGCCGGGGACTCGATGTACGGCAAGCTGCCGTCGCCGATCGCCGTGCTGACGCTGGACCAGGACCCGGATACGGGTGCGCTGACGCTGGTCAAGTATCACAACGTCGACACCTCCGCCATCAAGGGCCTGTGGATCACCTGCGGCGCCAGCCTGTCGCCGTGGAACACGCATCTGGCAAGCGAGGAATACGAGCCGGATGCCACGCTCGCCGGCAACCCCCAGCTCGAAGCCTTCAGCCAGAACCTGTTCGGCGACGCGGCCACCGCCAACCCGTACGACTACGGCCACCTGCCGGAGGTGACGGTCAATGCCGACGGTACAGGCTCGATCGTCAAGCACTACTGCATGGGCCGCATCTCGCACGAGCTGGTGCAGGTGATGCCGGACGAGCGTACCGTGCTGATGGGCGACGACGCCACCAACGGCGGCCTGTTCATGTTCATCGCCGACAGCGCCAGGGATCTCTCGGCGGGCACGCTGTACGTCGCGCGCTGGAGCCAGACCTCGGGCGTCGGCCCGGGCGCCGGCGACCTCTCCTGGATCCGGCTCGGCCATGCCGACAGTGCCGAGATCAAGGCCATGGTGGATGGCGGCATCACGGCCGCCGACATCATGGACGTGCAGACCGCAGATCCGGCCGACGCGAGCTACACGAAGATCCGCTTCAACGGGCGGGACAACTGGGTGCGGCTGGTGGCGGGGCAGGAAAAGGCCGCGGCCTTCCTGGAAACCCATCGCTACGCCGCGCTGATGGGCGGCAGCATGGCGTTCACGAAGATGGAGGGCACCACCGTCAATGCCGCCGACAAGCGGGCCTACTCGGCGATGTCCTATGTATACAAGTCGATGACCGACGGTACGACCGACATCCAGGTCGAAGGCCCGCGCGCCGGGGCGGTTTACGAGCACGTACTGGCGGGCGGCCAGGTGGACAGCGACGGTAACCCGATCGACAGCGAGTGGGTGTCCATCCACATGTCGCCGCCGTCGATGCTGATCGGCGAGGATCTCGCCAGTGCCGACGCGCTCGGCAACCTGGCCTCGGCCGACCGCATCGCCAATCCCGACAATCTGAAGTTCTCGGAGCAGTTGCGCACCTTGTTCATCGGCGAGGACAGCGGCAACCACGTCAACAACTTCCTGTGGGCCTACAACGTCGATACGCAGGAACTCAGCCGCGTCCTGTCGTGCCCGGCCGGCGCCGAGTCGACCGGCCTGCACGCGGTCGATTCGGCCAATGGCTGGACCTACATCATGAGCAACTTCCAGCATCCGGGCGACTGGGAGAGCCCGCTGCACGACGTCGTGATGGCCACCCTCGATGCGCTGATCCGCCAGAACTACCGCGATCGCTTCGGTGCCGCGGTCGGCTACGTGACCGGCGCGCCCAAGCTCGGCTGAGTGAATCCGCATCGATGGCGCCGGGGCCCACGCGGGCCCC
>JBNLET010000137.1:0-20159 GCA_050305135.1 Rhodocyclaceae bacterium
TCGAGGACGGCGTGCGCGGCCTG
The DNA here is from genome assembly GCA_050305135.1 of Rhodocyclaceae bacterium. GTDB lineage: Bacteria > Pseudomonadota > Gammaproteobacteria > Burkholderiales > Rhodocyclaceae > Cognatazoarcus. The sequence continues at coordinate 24 of JBNLET010000137.1, forward strand.
ATCGATCAGATCCGGCGCCACTGAGTCCGGCCGCGAAAAAAAGAACGGCAGGTCGCTGGCGACCTGCCGTTGCCGTGATCGGATCCGCTACGCTTCAGACGCCGTTCTGGGGCGGTTCTGCCTGCGTCTCGATCTGCACCAGTTCCTCCTGCCCCTGGCTCTGGCGCCGGCGCGGCTTGCGTCCGAGCTTCGGCGCCTCGGCGTCGTAGTCGGACGACACGGCCGACGACGTCGCTGCCGCGGTTTCGATCAGGATCAGGCCATTGTCCTGCTCCAGCACCGCCGCCAGATCCACTTGCGACTCTGCCGCCGAGGTTTCGACGGGCGCCTGCTCGGCGGCCGGATCGACGACTGGTTCGGCAGCCGGCTCGACGACCGGCTCGGCGAGCGCTTCGTCTCCGCTCGATGCGGCCGTCCCGGCTTCGGGCGGATTCGCCTCGGCGGCGGCCGGGGACTCGATCACCTGCTGTGCCGCCGTGGCCTGCGCTTCGACTGCGTCCAGAGGCTGTACGTCGGCGGCAGTCGCTTCCGGTAGCGGCTCGATCGCGCTTGGCGGCGGGGCAGTCTCCTCCACGGCTGGGGTGCTTTCGACGGCCTCGACCGCTTCGGTCGATGCCTCTTCACTACCGGCGGCGTCCGCTTGCGCGACGGGCTCGGCCTCGCCGGCCGGCTCGGGGGCGGATTCGGCGGGGGCTGCCGGCTCGGATGCTTCGCCTGCCTCGGCCGGCGGCTGCGCAGCGCTGTCGGCCTTGACCGGCAGCGGCGCCTCGGTGGCTTCGGCCGTCACGTCGGCCGGCGCTCCGATCGGCAGCGGCAGCTCGCTCTCACGGTGCTCCGCGATGGACGGCTCGGCGGTGCCGGCGGCTTCGCGCGGCTCCGCCACAGTCTCGCTGCCGGTGTCGATCGCGGCGCTCGCGATTGCGACCGAGGCCGCGGCCTGAGCAGGCTCGGAGGCCGTTTCCGCTTCGGCGGAGCCTGCCGGGTCCTGGCCTTTGATCGCCTGGTCGGTGACTTGCTGGCCATTCTCGCGGCGCTCGCCACCGCGGCGGCCGCGCCGGCGGCGGCTGCGCTGGCCCTGGGCGGTCCCGCCCTCGTCCTGCGGCTGGGCGCCGGCGGCTTCGTTGTCGACCTGCTCGACCACGGCCTCTTCGGCTGCCTTCTGCGGTGCCTTGTCCTCGGCCTTGGCGTTGCGGCGCTGGCGGCGGCGCTGCTGGTTGCCGGCGGCCTGTTCGTCGGCCGTTGCTTCCTGCCGCTTGCGGCCGCGCTCGGGGCGCTCGGCCGCCGCTTGTTCGCCGCGCGGTTCACGTTCGGCGCGCGGCTTCTGCTCGCCGCGACGCTCGCCGTCCTTGCGGTTGCGGCCGCCGTTGCCGCGTCGCGGCGAGTCGCCGCGTCCTTGCCGTGTTTCGCGCTTGGGCGCTTCCTCCACCGGCGCCGCCACCGGCGTCTGCTGCGGCTCGGCGTCGCCACCGCGGAACCAGGCGAACATGCGGGCGATCAGGCCGGGCTGGCGGGTTTCCACCGGTGGCGTCGGGGCTGCCGCCGCCGGCTTCTGCTCCTCGGATACCGGAGCCGGCTGCGAGGGAGCAATGCCTTTCACGGCGGCCTCGGGCCGGACCACTTTCTTCTCCTTGCGCTCCTGGCCTTCCGGCTCTTCCTCGGCGGGCTTGTTCACCAGCTCGTAGCTGGGCAGCGGCGTTTCTTCCTGGTTGAGCTGGTCGTGCCGCAGGCGGATGATCTCGTGGTGCGGCGTCTCCAGGTGACGATTCGGCACGATCAGCAGATTGACCCGGTGGCGCACCTCGATGCGCGCGATGTCCACGCGCTTCTCGTTGAGCAGGAAGGTGGCGACGTCCACCGGCACTTGGCAGTGCACCGCGCCGGTGTTCTCCTTCATCGCTTCTTCTTCGATGATGCGCAGGATGTGCAGCGCGGAGGATTCGGTGCTGCGGATGTGGCCGGTGCCGTTGCAGCGCGGGCAGGGGATGTAGCTGGTCTCGGCCAGCGCCGGGCGCAGCCGCTGGCGCGACAGTTCGAGCAGGCCGAAGCGGCTGATCTTGCCCATCTGCACGCGGGCCCGGTCGTAGCGCAGCGCTTCGCGCAGCCGGTTTTCGACCTCGCGCTGGTTCTTCTGCGACTCCATGTCGATGAAGTCGATCACGATCAGGCCGCCCAGGTCGCGCAGCCGGAGCTGGCGGGCCACTTCGTCGGCGGCCTCCACGTTGGTGCGCAGCGCGGTCTCCTCGATGTCGGCACCGCGGGTCGAGCGACCCGAGTTCACGTCCACCGACACCAGCGCCTCGGTGTGGTCGATCACCACCGCGCCGCCGGAGGGCAGGCCGACCTGGCGCGAGTAGGCCGATTCGATCTGGTGCTCGATCTGGAAGCGCGAGAACAGCGGCACGTCGTCCTGGTACTGCTTCACGCGATTGACGTTCTGCGGCATCACGTGGGCCATGAACTGGCGTGCCTGCTCGAAGATGTCGTCGGTGTCGATCAGGATCTCGCCGATCTCGGGCTGGAAGTAGTCGCGGATCGCGCGGATCACCAGCGAACCTTCCTGGTAGATCAGGAAGGCGCCGGTCTGCTGGCTGGCGGCCCCCTCGATCGCGGTCCACAACTGCAGCAGGTAGTTGAGGTCCCACTGCAGCTCCTCGGCGCTGCGGCCGATCGCCGCGGTGCGGGCGATCAGGCTCATGCCGGACGGCACTTCGAGCTGGTCCATCACCTCGCGCAGTTCGGCCCGCTCGTCGCCTTCGACGCGGCGCGACACGCCGCCGCCGCGCGGATTGTTCGGCATCAGCACCAGGTAGCGGCCGGCCAGCGAAATGTAGGTGGTGAGCGCCGCGCCCTTGTTGCCGCGCTCGTCCTTCTCGACCTGGACGATCAGTTCCTGGCCGACCTTCAGGCCGTCCTGCGGACGCGACCGGCCTTCACCGGTGCTGGCGATGTAGCTGCGGGCGATTTCCTTGAACGGCAGGAAGCCGTGCCGATCGGCGCCGTAATCGACGAAGGCGGCCTCGAGGCTGGGCTCGAGGCGGGTGATCACCGCCTTGTAGATGTTGCTCTTGCGTTCTTCCTTGGTAGCCGACTCGATATCGAGGTCGATCAGTTTCTGACCGTCCACGATTGCGACGCGTAATTCTTCGGCTTGCGTCGCATTGAAAAGCATGCGCTTCATTTGGATCGTTCTCCCGCGCGAACACGGGCAGGACGAACCGCGCACCTACGTGCAGACGGGGATCAGCAGTGAGTTGTCAGGCTCATTCCGGAATCTTGTTTGCTTTAGGTGGGTGGCAGTTCGGGGGTGCTCGGCCCCGCCGTCGTGCATCGATCGGCCGGGCGACTTGTTCCTGCGGTGCGGTGTTCGCGCAATAAACCAGCTGTTTCAATGGGATTGCTCGTTTGCGGTACCATCGCAGCCCTTTGATCGGGCGGCACGGCACCGGTGATCGCGCGGGAGCTCGCAAGTGGGCTCTGGACTCTCGCCTTGCCGGGCCTTCTGCCCTGGCACGCGTCGGCCATGACCAGCGTCGATCAGCGCAGAAGTATATTGCAGGATTATGGACTTGGGCAAAGCGATTGCGGTCAGGCGTGAAATGGTGGACGAGGCGTCCGCCGGGCAGCGCATCGACAACTACCTGTTGAAGGTCTGCAAAGGCGTGCCGAAGAGCCACGTCTACCGCATCCTGCGCAGCGGCGAGGTGCGCGTGAATGGCGGTCGCGTGTCGCAGACCTACCGCTTGCGGCCGGGCGACGAGGTGCGCATCCCGCCGCTGCGGCTGGCGCAGGCGAACGACCCGCGGGCGGTACCGGTGGGCTCGCCATTTGCCGTGGTGTGGGAGGACGAGGCGCTGCTGGTGATCGACAAGCCGGCGGGAATGGCTGTGCATGGCGGCAGCGGGGTCAGCTTCGGCGTCATCGAGCAGCTGCGGCGGCAGCGGCCCGAGGCGCGCTTCCTGGAACTCGTGCATCGCCTCGACAGGGAGACGTCGGGCCTGCTGATCGTGGCCAAGAAGCGCTCGGCGCTGACCGTGCTGCAGGATGGCATGCGCGAGCGCGGCGTCGGCAAGCGCTACCTGACGCTGGTCAGCGGCCGCTGGATGAATCCGCGCCAGCACCTGCGCCAGCCGCTGCTCAAATACCTGACCCCCGAGGGCGAGCGCCGCGTGCGCGTGGACCGGGATGGCAAGGCGGCCCACAGCATCGTGCAACTGGTGCGCCGCTGGCAGGCGTTCAGCCTGCTGGAGGTGGAACTGAAGACCGGCCGCACCCATCAGATACGCGTGCATCTGGCGCAGGCCGGCTTTCCGCTGGCCGGCGACGAGAAATACGGTGATTTCGATCTGAACAGGCGCCTGGCGCGGGAGGGCTTGAAGCGGATGTTCCTGCACGCCTGGCAGCTCGATTTCCGCCATCCGCTGAGTGATGCCAGGGTCCGGCTGGAAGCACCGCTGCCGCCGGAGCTGGAGGCCTTCCTGGCGCGCGTCGAACAGGAACAGGAACGGGACCATGGCTGAGCGCTTCGATCTGATCGTGTTCGACTGGGACGGCACGCTGCTGGATTCGGCGGCGGCCATCGTGCTCGCGATCCAGGCCGCCAGCCGCGATCTCGGCCTGCCGGTGCCGGACGACGAGCGGGCCCGGCACGTCATCGGGCTGGGCCTCGGCGAAGCGCTGGCGCACGCGGTGCCGGAGCTGGCGCCGGCGGACTACCCGAAGATGGTAGAGCGCTATCGCCACCACTATCTGTCCAATGATCACGAGCTCAACCTGTTCGAGGGCACCGAGGCGCTGATCGAGGCGCTCGCCGGGCGTGGCCACCTGCTGGCGGTGGCGACCGGCAAGAGCCGCAAGGGGCTGGACCGGGCGCTCTCCTACACCGGTCTCGGCCGCCATTTCGTCGCCACGCGCTGCGCCGACGAATGCTTTTCGAAGCCCCACCCGCAGATGCTGCTGGAAATCATGGACGAACTGGCGGTGGCGCCCGAGCGGGCGTTGATGGTCGGCGATACGACGCACGACCTGCAGATGGCGCAGGCGGCCGGCGTGGCCGCGCTGGCGGTTGCTTTCGGCGCCCATCCGGCCGCACAACTGCGTGAATGCGGGCCGCTGGATTGCCTCGAGCGGCCGGCGGAACTGCGCGCATGGCTGATCGCGAACGCCTGATCTGCGCCTCGGAGGCGCTGCTCGACGGGGGCGACGGTGTGCGCTTCGAGGTGTTCACCGGCAGCGAAACGGTGCCGGCCTTCGCGGTGCGCTTCGCGGGCCGGGTGTACGCCTATCTGAACCGCTGCGGGCACGTTCCGATGCAGCTCGACTGGCTGCCGGGCCGCTTCTTCGATCTGGATGCGCGCCTGCTGATCTGCTCTACCCACGGTGCGCTGTACGATCCGCGCAGCGGGCGCTGCCGTGGCGGCCCCTGCCGGGGCGCGGGCCTGACGCCGGTCGAAGTGGTCGAGCGCGACGGTGGGGTGTGGCTGCGCGAGAACGATCCCGAGCGCCGCTGAGCGGCGCCTCAGGGCAGCGTCACGCCCTGGCTGCGCAGCATCCGCGCCAGCGCGATCAGCGGCAGGCCGACCAGGGCGTTCGGATCGTCGCCGCGCAGCGCTTCCAGCAGCGTGATGCCGAGGCCCTCGGACTTGGCGCTGCCGGCGCAGTCGAGCGGCAGTTCGGCATGCACATAGCGCTCGATCTCGTCGGCCGTCAGGCGACGGAAGCGCACCTCGGTCGGCACGCCCTCGACCCGGCACTCGCCGCTGGCGGAATTGAACAGGCACAGCGCGGTGTGGAAGATCACCGTGCGACCGTTCATCCGGCCGAGCTGGGCGATCGCCGCGTCGATGCTGCCCGGCTTGCCGAAGACCTGCTCGCCCATGTGCGCCACCTGGTCGCTGCCGATGATCAGCGCCGCCGGATGACGATCGGCGACGGCCCGGGCCTTGGCCTCGGCGAGGCGCTCGGCGGTGGCCGGCGGCGCCTCGCCGGGCCGGGCGGATTCATTGACTTGCGGGCTCTCGGTCACGAACGGCAGGCGGAAGCGTTCGAGCAGCTCGCGACGGTAGCGCGAGGTGGACGCCAGGACGATGGGCAGGGGGCTTGCGGTCATGCGCTCGCTTTACTTGCAAAGCCGGAAATAATATCATCGCGCCCTTATGTCGCCACAAGGGCTCCTCGTAGATCCATTCGGCCTCGCTCGCGAAGCGTCGGAAATCAGCGAGTCCCGGCCGGTGGCGGGTTTCGAAAGGCTGGTTGCCTCCCTGTTCGAACCGAGCGGCACGCTGGATTTCAGTGTGCGCGGCAGGGTCGATCGGGACGACAAGCATTGGCTGGAGCTGTCCGTGTCCGGCACGCTCGTCGTCCAGTGCCAGCGTTGCCTCGAGGCCCTCGAGTGGCCGCTGCAGGTCTCGAACCTGCTGTTGCTCGTCAAGGAAGGGCAAGTGCCGCCCGACGACGAAATGCTCGAGGACGACTGGGATTGCCTGCCGGCGGGCGGGCGTCTCGACCTGCTGGCCCTGGTCGAGGACGAGGCCTTGCTGAACCTGCCTTTTGCGCCGCGACATGAAGGTTGCAGTGCCCCGTCCCGCACGGATGGTGGCGAAAGAACGTCGCCGTTCGCGGGTCTGGCGCAATTGCGCAAGCCCGAGGGGCGCGGTTGATTAGTACGAAGGAGTTTTTCGATGGCCGTCCAACAGAACAAGAAGTCCCCTTCCAAGCGCGGCATGCACCGCTCGCACGATTCGCTCGGCACGCCGCCGCTGGCCGTCGAGGCCACCACCGGCGAGGTGCACTTGCGCCACCACATCAGCCCGAACGGCTTCTACCGAGGCAAGAAAGTCGTCAAGACCAAGGGCGAGTAATCGCTGCCCGATGACGGCGCGACGCCACCGGCGTACGCGCCGTTTTTGTGCCCTTCGTTCCTGATGATCCCGTGAATTCGACCTCCGCGACGATTGCAATCGACTGCATGGGCGGCGACCATGGTCCGTCCGTGACGGTGCCGGCCACCGCCGCCTTCCTGCGCTCGGACGGCGACGCCTCGGCGATCCTGGTCGGCCGCCCGCAAGACCTGGAGCCGCACGTCGCGCCACTGCGGGCGAAATTCGGCGAGCGCATGCGGGTGCAGGCGGCGAGCGAGGTGGTGGCGATGGACGAGCCGCCCGCCGGCGCCTTGCGCGGCAAGAAGGATTCGTCGATGCGGGTCGCCATCAACCTGGTCAAGTCGGGCGAGGCGCAGGCCGCCGTGTCGGCCGGCAACACCGGCGCGCTGATGGCGATCTCCCGTTTCGTGCTGAAGACGCTGCCCGGCATCGACCGGCCGGCGATCGCGACCATCCTGCCGACCGCGCGCGGGCGCTGCTACGTGCTCGACCTGGGCGCCAACGTCGATTGCAGCGCCGAGCACCTGATGCAATTCGGCATCATGGGGGCGATGCTGGTGGCTGCGGTGGAGCACGTCGACCGGCCCTCGGTCGGCCTGCTGAACATCGGCGAAGAGGAGATCAAGGGCAACGAGATGGTCAAGGAAGCGGCCGAGCTGCTGCGCACCAGCGGGCTCAATTTCTACGGCAACGTCGAAGGCACCGACATCTACCGGGGAACGACCGACGTGGTGGTGTGCGACGGCTTCGTCGGCAACGTGGCGCTGAAGACATCGGAAGGGCTGGCGACGATGCTGGCGGGTTTCCTGCGCGAGGAATTCAGCCGCAACTGGCTCAGCAAACTCGGCGCGCTGGTGGCGATGCCGGCGCTGAAGCGCTTCAAGCAGCGCGTGGATCACAGGAATTACAACGGGGCGAGTCTGCTAGGCTTGAGGGGCGTGGTGGTCAAGAGCCACGGTTCCGCCGACGCGTTCGCGTTCGAGCGCGCCATCTGGCGCGCCGCGGAAGAGGCCAGGAATTCGCTGATCGAGCGCATCAGCGAGCGCATGGCGCTCAGGGAGACAACCGCATGATTCATTCGCGGATCGTCGGTACCGGCAGTTTTCTGCCCGGCGCGCCGGTGAGCAATGACGATCTGGTCGAGCGCGGCATCGACACTTCGGATCAGTGGATCGTCGAGCGTACAGGAATCCGCAGCCGCCACCTGGCAGCCGAGGGGATGACGTGCAGCGATCTGGCCGAGCAGGCGAGCCGCCAGGCGATCGAGGCGGCCGGCATCGAGGCCGACGACATCGACCTGATCATCCTGGCGACCTCGACGGCGGACTACATCTTCCCCAGCGCGGCGACTCTGTTGCAGGCCAAGCTGGGTATTCGCAACGGCGGCGCGGCCTTCGACGTGCAGGCGGTGTGCAGCGGCTTCACCTACGCGTTGGCGGTGGCCGACAAGTTCATTCGCTCGGGCAGCCACAAGCGGGCGCTGGTGGTCGGCGCCGAAGTGTTCTCGCGCATCCCCGACTGGAACGACCGCGGCACCTGCGTGCTGTTCGGCGACGGCGCCGGCGCGGTCGTGCTCGAGGCCTCGGACGCGCCCGGCATCCTGGCCTCGGCGATCCACGCCGACGGCACCTACGGTCCGATCCTGTGCGTGCCCGGGACGGTCGCCAGCGGTGCGGTGATCGGCGATCCGTTCCTGCGCATGGACGGCCAGGCGGTGTTCAAGTTCGCGGTGCGGGTGCTCGGCGACGTGGCGCTCGAAGTGCTCGAACAGGCCGGCCTGACGACCGACGAGTTGGACTGGCTGATTCCGCACCAAGCCAACATCCGCATCCTGCAGGCGACCGCCAAGCGGCTCGGTATGTCGATGGACAAGGTCATTACGACGGTGGATCGCCACGGCAACACCTCGGCCGCGTCGATTCCGCTGGCCCTCGATCTGGCCGTCCGCGACGGCCGCATCGGACGCGGCTCGCGGGTGTTGCTGGAGGGCGTCGGCGGCGGCTTCACCTGGGGCGCGGTGCTGCTGTCGATCTGATCACCCGCGGACAAGAATTCAGGGGGAACGATGGGTTTTGCTTTCGTCTTTCCGGGGCAGGGGTCCCAGTCGGTCGGCATGATGTCGGCCTACGGCGAATCCGAGGCGATTCGCGCCACCTTCGCGGAGGCCTCCGAGGCGCTCGGCGAGGATCTTTGGCAGATGGTCTGCGAAGGCCCGGCGGACCGCTTGGCGATGACCGTCAACACCCAGCCGCTGATGCTGACCGCCGGTGTCGCCGTGTATCGCGCCTGGCGCGAAGCCGGCGGCGCCGAGCCGGACCTGGTGGCCGGCCACAGCCTGGGCGAATACGGCGCGCTGGTCGCTTCCGGCGTGTTGGCCTTCGCCGACGCGGTGCCGCTGGTCCGGCTGCGCGCCGCGGCGATGCAGGAAGCGGTGCCGCAGGGCGAGGGCGCCATGGCGGCCCTGCTCGGGCTGGAGGCCGAGGTGGTGCGCGAAGTGTGCAGCGAGGCCGCGCAGGGCGAGGTGGTCGAGGCCGCGAATCTGAACGCGCCGGGCCAGATCGTCATCGCCGGCAAGGCCAGTGCGGTCGAGCGGGCGATCGAGCTGGCGCGCGCCCGCGGCGCCAAGCGGGCGGTCCAGCTGCCGGTCAGCGCGCCGTTCCATTGCGCGCTGATGCGGCCGGCGGCGGAGCGGCTGCAGCAGCGGCTGGCCCAACTGGAACTCGCGGTACCGCGGATTCCGGTCTTGAACAACGTGGACGTCGCCTGCTACGACGCGCCCGAGCAGATCCGCGATGCGCTGGTGCGCCAGGCCTATTCGCCGGTGCGCTGGATCGAGACGATCCAGGCGATGGCGCCGCGCGGCATCGACAAGGTCTTCGAGTGCGGTCCGGGCAGGGTGCTGGCCGGCATGACGAAGCGGATCGACAAGAGCCTGCAGGGCGGCGCGATCAGTGATGCGGACGGCCTGGCGCAGGCTCTCGCAGTCGTGAAGGATTAAGAAGATGAACATGACGCTCGAAGGCAAGCTGGCGCTGGTGACCGGTGCCAGCCGGGGTATCGGCCGCGCGGTGGCGATGGAACTGGCGCGCATGGGGGCCTACGTGGTCGGCACCGCTACCTCCGACGCCGGCGCGGCAGACATCCAGCAGGCAATTGACGGATCGGGCCTGAAGGGGCGCGGCCAGCGGTTGGACGTGACCGACGCGGCCGCCGCCGAGGCGGCGGTGTCGGCGCTCGAGAAGGAACTCGGCCCGGTCGCGGTGCTGGTCAACAATGCAGGCATCACGCGCGACAACTTGGCGCTGCGGATGAAGGACGAGGAGTGGGATGCCGTCATCGAGACCAACCTGAAGGCCGTCTACCGCATGTCGCGCCTGGTGATGCGCGGCATGATGAAGGCCAGGAGCGGGCGCATCATCAACATCACCTCGGTCGTCGGCAGCTCGGGCAATGCCGGCCAGGCCAACTACGCGGCCGCCAAGGCCGGCGTGGCCGGCATGAGCCGAGCGCTGGCGCGGGAGCTGGGCAGCCGCGGCATCACGGTCAATTGCGTGGCGCCCGGCTTCATCGATACCGACATGACGCGCGAACTGCCGGAGGAAAGCCGCGCGGCATTGCAGCAGCAGATCGCGCTGGGGCGTCTGGGGCAGCCGGGCGAGATCGCCTCGGCGGTCGCTTTCCTGGCCTCGCCTGGCGCATCCTACGTGACCGGCACCACGCTGCACGTCAACGGCGGCATGTACATGGTTTGATCACCGGCCCGATCGCCGCACCGATAGCCGCGACCGGGCTTTTTGGTAGAATACGCGGGTTTTTTTCGACCTACACCCGCTCACACTCAGTCAAGGAGCAAATTCATGGAGAACATCGAACAGCGCGTCAAGAAGATTGTCGCGGAGCAACTCGGTGTGAATGAGTCTGAAATCAAGAACGAATCCTCGTTCGTCGATGACCTCGGTGCGGATTCGCTCGACACCGTTGAACTGGTGATGGCCCTCGAGGAAGAGTTCGAGTGCGAGATCCCTGACGAGGAAGCGGAGAAGATCACCACGGTCCAGCAGGCCATTGACTACGTCAATGCGCACCTGAAGAAGTAATTTCCGTAGCCGCCGGAGCAAACATTGGCACGTCGCAGAGTCGTAGTTACCGGTCTCGGTGCAATCGCACCGGTCGGCAATACCGTTCCCGAAATCTGGGACGCCATCGTCAATGGGCGCTCCGGAATCGCCGCCATCACGCGGTTCGATACCTCCAACTTCCCGGTCAAGATCGCCGGCGAGGTCAAGGGCTTCGACCCGACCGCCTACCTGTCGCCGAAGGAAATCCGGCGGATGGACAAGTTCATCCACTATGGACTGGCGGCAGGGATCCAGGCAATCCGGGACTCCGGCATCGAGGTGACGGAGGCAAACGCCGAGCGCATTGGCGTCAATATCGGCTCCGGCATCGGCGGCCTGCCGATGATCGAGGATACCCACGACGACTTTCTTGCCGGCGGTCCGCGCAAGATTTCGCCGTTCTTCATTCCCGGCACGATCATCAACATGATCTCGGGCAACCTGTCGATCCTGCACGGCATGAAGGGACCGAACCTGTCGGTCGTCACGGCCTGCACGACGGGCCTGCACGCGATCGGCCTGGCAGCCAGGATGATCGAGTACGGCGACGCCGACGCGATGGTCTGCGGCGGGGCCGAATCCTCGGTCACACCGCTTGCGATCGGCGGCTTCGCCTCCGCCAAGGCCTTGTCCACCCGCAACGACGATCCTGCCACCGCGAGCCGGCCGTGGGATACCGGGCGGGACGGTTTCGTGCTGGGCGAGGGGGCCGGCGTGCTGGTGGTCGAGGAGTACGAGCACGCCAAGCGCCGCGGCGCGCGCATCTACGCCGAGGTGGCCGGCTTCGGCATGAGCGCGGACGCCTACCACATGACGGCACCGGACACCGACGGCCCGCGCCGCAGCATGGTCAATGCACTGGCCAATGGCGGCATCAACGCCGACGAGGTGCAGTACCTGAACGCGCATGGCACGTCCACGCCGCTGGGCGACAGGAACGAAACGGAGGCCATCAAGCTGGCCTTTGGCGCCGACCACGCAAAGAAGCTGGTCGTCAATTCGACCAAGTCGATGACCGGCCACCTGCTCGGCGGCGCCGGCGGCCTGGAATCGGTGCTGTCGGTGCTGGCGATCCACAACCAGGTGTCTCCGCCGACGATCAACATCTTCGAGCAGGATCCGGAGTGCGATCTCGACTACTGCGCCAACACGGCGCGGGAGATGAAGATCGACGTCGCGATGAAGAACAATTTCGGCTTCGGTGGCACCAACGGCACGATCGCCTTCCGCCGCATCTGAATCCCCGGCCCGCCCGCTCGTGGCGGGCCCGATGCTCGGCCCGTCGCGGCTGCTGCATCGAATCACCTGGCTTGTCCACGGCCTCAGCGCGCTGGCGGTGCTGCTGTCCTCGCTGCCCTTGACGCTCGAGTCGGCGCTGCTGGGCCTGCTGGCCTGGCTGCTGTGGAGGAATCTGCGGGCCCTCGCCGGCTACGCCCGTTACCATTTCGTACTCGGCGAACAACTGCGCATCGCCGCTGCCGGCGGCGAGTGGCCGGTCGAATCGGCGTTGCGCATCGGACCCGCGCTGTGGCTCGGCTGGCGCGAGGATTCGGGCGCCTTGCGGCACTTGATGCTGCTGCCCGACTGCTGCGAGGGCGCTGCGGCTTGGCGCCTGTTGAATGTCTGGTCGCGTCACCGGCTGGTGGCCACGACCGACTGATCAGGCCGGTGCCGGCAGCGAGCCGAGCGGTCGTGCGCGCGGATTCGGCTTGAGAACCGTATCGCGCGCCGGCGAGGCCGGTGCCGGATAGTCGCGGCTGTAGTGCAGGCCACGGCTTTCCTTGCGCTTCATCGCGCTGCGCACGATCAGGTCGGCGGTTAGCACCAGGTTGCGCAATTCGATCAAGTCGTTCGAGACGCGGAAATTCCTGTAGTACTCCTCGATCTCGCGCGTCAGCAGCCGGATGCGGTGCTGGGCGCGCTGCAGCCGCTTGTCGGTGCGCACGATGCCGACGTAGTCCCACATGAAGCGGCGCAGCTCGTCCCAGTTGTGGGAGATCACCACTTCTTCGTCGGCGTCGGTGACGCGGCTTTCGTCCCACGAGGGCAGCGACGGGATGTCCCGCCGCGGCGACGCAGTGATGTGGGCCGCGGCCGCCTTGCCGAACACCACGCATTCCAGCAAGGAGTTGCTGGCCAGCCGATTGGCGCCGTGCAGGCCGGTGCAGGCCGTCTCGCCGATCGCGTAGAGGCCCTTCACGTCGGTGCGGGCGTCCAGGCCGGTGAGCACGCCGCCGCAGGTGTAGTGCGCGGCCGGCACGACCGGAATCGCCTGGCGGGTGATGTCGATGCCGAGCTCCATGCAGCGGGCCAGGATGTTCGGAAAGTGTTCGCGCAGGAAATCCGGATCCTTGTGGCTGATGTCGAGGAAGACGCAGTCGGAGCCATGCCGCTTCATCTCGAAGTCGATCGCCCGGGCGACGATGTCGCGCGGCGCCAGCTCGGCCCGGGGGTCGTGTTCCGGCATGAAGCGGCTGCCGTCGCTGCGGCGCAGCAGGCCACCTTCGCCGCGCACCGCCTCGCTGATCAGGAAGGACTTGGCTTGCGGGTGATACAAACAGGTCGGATGGAACTGGATGAATTCCATGTTGGCGACCCGGCAGCCGGCACGCCAGGCCATCGCGATGCCGTCGCCGGTCGCGGTGTCCGGGTTCGTCGTGTAGAGATAGGTCTTGCCGGAACCGCCGGTGGCGAGGACCGTGCTTTGCGCACGGAAGGTCAGCACCCGATCCGAGGCGATGTCGAGCACGTAGGCGCCGGCGCATCCGACGTCGCTGCGGCCGAGCCGGCGTCCGGTGATCAGGTCGATCGCGATGTGATGCTCGAAGACCGTGATCGACGGATGGCTGCGGACCTGCTCGTTGAGGGTTTCCTGCACTGCGGCGCCGGTTGTGTCGGCGGCATGGATGATGCGCCGGTGGCTGTGGCCGCCTTCCCGCGTCAGGTGATAGCCGACTTCGCTGCTGTCGTCGCGGGTGAACGGCACGCCGCGCCGGATCAGCCACTCGATCGCCTCGCGACCATGCTCGACGACGTAGCGGGTGGCCTTCTCGTCGCACAAGCCGGCGCCGGCATCGAAGGTGTCGGCGATGTGCGCATCGAGCTCGTCGGTGGGGTCGAGCACCGCCGCAATGCCGCCCTGGGCCCACTGGGTTGCACCGTCCGACAGGCTGCGCTTGGTGATCAGCGCAACGCGGTGCGTGTCGGCCAGCCGCAGGGCCGCGGACTGGCCGGCCAGGCCGCTGCCGAGAATCAATACGTCGAAGGTTTTCACCGCTGCGATCCGCACTGCCGAAGTTTTTGGACACGGCAGTCTAAATCAAGAGGCGCCGCGGTCAAGCGGGGCGGGCGCCTGCTGTCGGCAATCACGCGTCGTGATGAGGGGTATGAACTATTCCGGGCCCGTGCAGTCTGTGCCTGCGAGCCGCTCGCAAATGGAAGTGTCGGGGGCTTGGTTTATACTTCGGGCGCCCTGGAGCATACCTTCGCGCCAGAAGAAGAACCAATCCCGAGGCGATTCTCCCGTCAATGAGCGATCGTGAAGTTGATCAGCGTCTGGTCGAGCGCGTGCAGCGCGGCGACAAGCAGGCTTTCGGCCTGCTGGTGGCCAAGTACCAGCGAAAACTGATGCGCCTGCTGTCGAGGCTGATTCGCGACGCGGCGGAAGTGGAGGATGTGGCACAGGAAACTTTCATCAAGGCGTATCGGGCCTTGCCGTCCTTCCGGGGTGATAGCGCGTTCTACACCTGGCTGTACCGAATCGGCATCAATACAGCGAAGAACTACCTGGTCTCGCAGGGGCGGCGGGCGCCGACCTCCACCGGTTTCGATTCCGAAGAGGCCGAGAGCTTCGAGGAAGGCGACCAGTTGAGGGACATCAATACGCCGGAACGGATGTTGCTGTCCAAACAGATTGGCGAAACGGTGGAGTCCGCCATGGAATCGCTGCCCGAAGAGTTGAGGACGGCGATCGTGCTGCGGGAACTCGAGGGACTGAGCTACGAGGAGATCGCCGGCATCATGGAATGCCCGATCGGAACCGTGCGGTCCAGGATTTTCAGGGCGCGCGAGGCGATTGCCGAGCGCCTCAGGCCGATGTTGGAAACCTCACCAGACAAGCGGTGGTAGGAATGAAAGAGCGACTCTCTGCAGTGATGGACGGTGACCCGGCGATGGACCGGACCGAAGACGTCCTGGCGCGATTGGGAACCGATTCCGAGCTACGGGAATGCTGGCAGACCTATTGCCTGATCGGCGACGCGATGCGCGGCGAGGGCAGCGGCGCCGGGGGCCTGGTCGACCGCGTGATGGGGGCACTCGACGACGATCCGACCGTGCTCGCCCCGGTGCGCAGGCGAGCGGCGGAAAAGGCCTCGTTGGCGCAGCGCTTGCTGCCGCTCGCGGCTTCGCTGATGGGGGTGGCCGCCGTCGGCTGGATCGCGTCGAGCATCGGCACGACCGACAAGGCGACCGAACCGCGTGCCGTGCAGGCGGTCGCCCAGGTCGTGTCGTCGGTGCCGGTGCGCAGCTCGACCGCGGTGGCCGCGGTGGATCCTCACCGCGAATACGTCTTCGTCCATCAGGCGGCCAGCCGCAACAGCCCCTTGCCCGGCGTGGCGCAATACGTGCGCTCGGTGTCCGAGGTTCAGGGCGGCAGTCGATGAAGTACCTGTTCGCGCTGGTGCTTGCCGCGGTCATGCCGCTGGCGGCGGCTCAGGCGGCAGACGATGCGGACGCGCTCGAATGGATCGAGCGGATCTATTCGGCCGGCCAGAAGCTCAGCTACTCCGGTGTGATCGTCTACCAGTCCGGCGAACGCAGCGAAACTTCCAGGATCTTTCACGTCTTCGAGGACGGCCACGAACTGGAAAAGATCGACAGCCTGGATGGCAGCCCGCGACAGGTGATCCGGACGCGCGACCTGGTCAAGTGCTACCTGCCGCGGCAGCGTACGCTGATCGTCGACGAAGCCGGTGGCGGTCGTGGCTTTCCGTCCCGGCTGGTGGCATCCCAGGCAAGTTTGTCGGAGCACTACCGGATCACGCTCGGGCCGCTCGATCGGGTGGCCGGCCTCGGGGCCCGACAGGTGATGCTCGAGCCTCTCGACGGCATGCGCTACGGCCTCAAGCTGTGGGCCGACGTGGATAGCGGGCTGTTGCTGAAGGCGCGCATGCAGGACGGGTCCGGCGGCATCGTCGAGCAGTTCAGCTTTACCGAAGTGGTCATCGGTGGCGCGATTGCGCCGGAGGAGTTCACCAGCCGCTTCGAAGGCGAGCAGGGGTGGCGGGTCATCAACGCCCGCGGCAGCGAGGTGTCCGGCGATGGTCTGGGCTGGCGGGTGGCCAGCGAAGTGCCGGGCTTCAAGCTGACCAGCGCGGTCCGTCGCCACCTCGGCGAAGCGCACGGGGACGTCGTGCATATGGTCTTCTCCGACGGCCTGGCAAGCATGTCCGTATTCATAGAGCCGCTGACCGAGTCGGCGAAAAAGACGCTTGGCGCCACCACTTCGGGTCCGGTCAATATCTATACCCGGCGCATCGGCGGCCACCTGGTCACCGCTCTGGGGGAAACGCCGGCCCGGGCCGTGCAGGTGCTGGCAGATGCGGTCGAGGTGGTGACGCCATGATCGAGGTGCAGGGCGAAGTGATTGCCGTCGAGGGTGGACGGGCCTTGGTCAGAACGGCGGCGAACTCCGGCGGCTGTGGCCGCTGTCACGAGCCCGGCGGTTGCGGTTCGGCGAAGATCGGTTCGATGTTCCGCAGCGAGCAGGCCGAATTCTGGCTGAACAACGCGATCGGCGCCGTGGTCGGCGAGAAGGTCGCGATCTGCCTGGCCGAAGAGGTGTCCGCCCAGGCGGCACTGGTCGGCTATCTGGTTCCGGTCGTCGGCATCGTGCTGGGTGCCGCCGGAGGGGTCTTCACCGGCGGCGCCGATGCCGGCGACGGTCACGCGCTGGCCGGCGAGGTCGTCGGTCTGGCGGCCGGGATGCTGCTGTCGAGGCTGATCGGGCGCGGCCGCGACGAGAACGCGAACCCGGTCCTGAAACGGCTGGAGGGAGGCGCTTGCTGAGCCGACTGCGCGCGGTGCTCGCCGCCGGCTGGCTGCTGTTCGGCTTGACCCTGCTGCCGGAGGCAGTGGAGGCGGCAAGCGATCTGCCCGACTTTGCCGCGTTGGTGGAGCGCAACCGCGCGGCGGTGGTCAATATCCGCGCTCATCGTTTCGACCGCCGGGGCAGCGGGCCGATGCGCCCGCGGCTGCCGTTCAACGGCTTCGGCCGCGAACTGCCGCCGGGACATCCGGATCCGGACGAGGAACGCTCGGATCGGGCGCAGGGCTCCGGTTTCATCATTTCCTCCGACGGCTACATCCTGACCAATGCCCACGTGGTGGACGAGGCCGACGAGGTGGTCGTGCGGATGGCCGACCGGCGCGAGTTCCGTGCCCGGATCGTCGGCGCGGACCGTCGCACCGACATCGCCTTGCTGAAGGTGCCGGCAACGAATCTGCCGAAAGTCGCGCTCGGGGATCCGCAGCGGTTGAAGGAGGGTGACTGGGTGCTGGCGATCGGATCGCCGTTCGGCTTCGAGCAGTCGGTCACCGCCGGCATCGTCAGCGCCAAGGCGCGATCGCTGCCGTACGAGAACTTCGTGCCCTTCATCCAGACCGACGTGGCGATCAATCCGGGCAATTCCGGCGGGCCGCTGTTCAATCTGAACGGCGAAGTGGTCGGCGTCAATTCGCAGATCTTCAGCCGCACCGGCGGCTTCATGGGGCTGGCATTCTCGATCCCGATCGACATGGCGATGAGCGTGCAGCAGCAACTGCGCGAGATGGGCCGAGTCCGGCGGGGCCGCATCGGGGTCGTGATCCAGGAATTGACGCCCGAGCTGGCCGATTCCTTCGGCCTGAAGTCGCAGGCCGGCGCGCTGGTCAGTGCGGTCGTCGACGACACGCCGGCGATGGCGGCCGGCGTCGCGCAGGGAGACGTCATCGTCGAGTTCGACGGCAAGCCGGTCGCGAATTCGGCGGAGCTGCCCAGGCTGGTCGCCGCGACGCCGCCGGGCCGCCAAGTGGCCATGGCTCTGTGGCGCGGCGGAGAGCGGACCGAGTTGGAAATCACGGTCGGCGAGCTGCCTGACGAGGCTGAGCAGCATCACGACCAGCGGAAGGCCGCTGACGACGAAGGCGGTCACGATCGGCTGGGGCTGGTGGTGATCGAACCCAGCCTGCTGCAGAAGCGGCAACTGCAGATCGACCACGGACTGATGGTGGAGCGTCGCCGCGGCGGGAGCGGCTCTGCCGAGCTGCAGTACGGCGACGTGCTGGAGGCGATCGTGCGGGCCGGCAAGCGGAGCGATATCCGCGGCCTCGAGGACTATCGGCGGCTGGTGGATGCACTCGAGCCCGGCGAAACGGTGTCGCTGCTCGTGCGCCGGGGCAGGAGCAGCAGCTTCGTCGGATTGAAGGCCGACTGATGGAGGGGCGCCGGCTGGTGGTGCTGAGTCGTGCCTGGTGTCATCTGTGCGACGATCTGCTCGAGGCGCTCGCGCCGCTGTCCGCCGAACTCGGCCTGGACGTCGAAGTGATCGACCTGGAGGAGCGGCCGGAATTCGAGGAACGCTGGGGAGAATTGGTACCGGTGGTGCTGGCCGGCGGCGAGGAGCTTTGCCACTATCACCTCGATCCGGACGCAATTCGTGCCTACTGGCGGAAAATTGGATAAAATCCGCAGCTTACCCATGTCTCGAGGGGTGCCGGTCGGCACCCTTTTTGTTGGATCATGCAGCGCATCCGCAATTTCTCCATCATCGCCCACATCGACCACGGCAAATCCACCCTTGCCGACCGCCTGATCCAGGTATGCGGCGGCCTCAGCGAGCGGGAAATGGAGCAGCAGGTGCTCGACTCGATGTCGCTGGAGCGGGAGCGCGGTATCACGATCAAGGCGCAGACGGTTTCCTTGAGCTACAAGGCCCGCGACGGCGAGATCTACAAGCTGAACCTGATCGATACGCCGGGACACGTGGATTTCTCGTACGAGGTCTCGCGCTCGCTGGCTGCCTGCGAAGGGGCCTTGCTGGTCGTCGATGCCTCCCAGGGCGTCGAGGCCCAGACCGTCGCCAACTGCTATACCACGATCGAGCAGGGCGTCGAAGTCATTCCGGTGCTGAACAAGATCGATCTGCCGGCGGCAGACCCGGACACCGCCCGTGGCGAGATCGAGGACGTGATCGGCATCGACGCCTCGGACGCGACGCTGTGTTCGGCCAAGACCGGGCTGGGCGTGGACGAGGTGCTGGAGACGCTGGTGCGTCGCGTGCCGCCGCCGACCGGTGACGCCGCGGCGCCGCTGAAGGCCTTGATCATCGATTCGTGGTTCGACAACTACGTCGGCGTCGTGATGCTGGTGCGGGTCGTGGACGGCGTGCTGAAGCCGAAGGACAGGATCCTGCTGATGTCCACCGGCGCGCAATACCCGTGCGACCAGGTCGGCGTGTTCACGCCGAAGTCGGTGGCGCGCCCCGAACTGTCCGCCGGCGAGGTCGGCTTCGTCATTTCAGGCATCAAGGAACTGGACGCGGCCAAGGTCGGCGACACCGTGACGGTGGCGACGCGGCCGGCCGAAAAGCCGCTGCCGGGCTTCAAGGAGATCAAGCCGCAGGTGTTCGCCGGGCTCTATCCGGTCGAGTCGAGCGAATACGATCAACTGCGTGAATCACTCGAGAAGCTCAAGTTGAACGACGCTTCGCTGCAGTTCGAGCCGGAGGTCTCCCAGGCCCTGGGTTTCGGCTTCCGCTGCGGTTTTCTCGGTCTGCTGCACATGGACATCGTGCAGGAACGCCTGGAGCGCGAGTTCGACCAGGACCTGATCACCACCGCACCGACCGTCGTGTACGAAGTGCTGCAAGACGACGGCAGCGTGCTGAAGATCGAAAACCCTTCCAAGCTGCCGGACCTGGGCAAGATCGCGGAGATCCGGGAGCCGATCATCCGCGCCACGATCTTCCTGCCGCAGGACTACGTCGGACCGGTCATCACGCTGTGCAACCAGAAGCGCGGCGCGCAGGTGGACATGCGCTACCACGGACGCCAGGTCCAGTTGGTCTACGACATGCCGATGAACGAGGTGGTCATGGATT
>JBNLET010000138.1:0-13810 GCA_050305135.1 Rhodocyclaceae bacterium
CGGTGGCGCCGTTCAAGCCGCAGAACATGGCGCTGAACTCGGCCGTCACCGTCGACGGCGGCGAGATCGGCCGCGCCCAGGCGCTGCAGGCACTGGCCGCCGGCCTGGCGCCACACAGCGACATGAACCCGGTGCTGCTGAAGCCGAACAGCGACATCGGCGCCCAGGTCATCGTGCATGGCCGTGTCGCCGCCGACCTGTCGGCGACCGACTACCATGCCTACAAGCCGCGCGCGATGCAGGCCGTGCTGGAGAGCTGGCAGCGGCTCGGCGCGCGCTACGACTGGCTGGTGGTGGAGGGCGCCGGCAGTCCGGCCGAGATCAACCTGCGCGAGCGCGACATCGCCAACATGGGTTTCGCCGAAGCGGTGGACTGCCCGGTGGTGCTGATCGCCGACATCGACCGGGGCGGCGTCTTCGCCCACCTGGTCGGCACGCTGGAACTGCTGTCGGAGTCCGAACGCGCGCGCGTGCTGGGTTTCGTCATCAACCGCTTCCGCGGCGACATGGCCTTGTTGCAGCCGGGCCTGGAGTGGCTCGAGCGCCATACCGGCAAGCCGGTGATCGGCGTGCTGCCCTACCTGCACGGCCTGTTCCTGGATGCCGAGGACGCGCTCGCCGGCAGCGCCAGCGGCAAGACCGGGGCGCGGCTGAAGGTGGTCGCGCCGGCGCTGCCGCGGATCTCCAACCACAACGACCTGGACCCGCTGCGCCTGCATCCGGAAGTGGATTTCGAATGGGTCGGGCCGGGCCAGCCGATGCCGGCGGCGGACCTCGTCGTGCTGCCGGGCTCGAAGAACGTGCGGGCCGACCTGGCCTGGTTGCGCGGGCAGGGCTGGCCGAGCGCGATGCTGCGCCATCTGCGCTACGGCGGCCGGCTGCTGGGGGTGTGCGGCGGCTTCCAGATGCTCGGCGAACGGATCGAGGATCCGCAGGGGCTGGAAGGGCCGGCCGGCGGCAGCGACGGCCTCGGCCTGCTGCCGATATCGACGACGCTGGCCGACGCCAAGCAGTTGCGCAATTGCCGCGGCCGGCTGTGCCTGCCGGGCGAGGCGACGGTGCGTGGCTACGAGATCCACATGGGGGTCAGCGCCGGCGCGGGCCTGGCGCGGCCGCTGCTGCGCTTCGACGATGGCCGTGCCGATGGCGCGCTGTCGGCCGACGGCCAGATCGCAGGCACCTACCTGCACGGCCTGTTCGACGAACCCGCAGCGCTCTCGTCGCTGCTCGGCTGGGCCTCGGACGGCGCACGCTTCGAGGCGGTGGACCTCGGCGCGCGGCGGGAGGCAGACATCGAGCGGCTGGCCGACGCGATCGAATCCCATCTGGATCTCGCCGCGCTGTTTCCCGGGCAGGCCGCGAACGGCGCCACGGAACCCCGCCCGCCCGGCTTGACCGGGTTTTGACCCCTCTCTAACATCGCGCCATGGATGCCGAACTTTCCCTGCTCGAGCAGCAGCTCGACCAACTCGTGGAGCTCTACCAGAACCTCAAGGCCGAGAACCGCGAGCTGCGCGATCGGTTGACCAGCGTCGAGGTGGACAACCGCCGGCTGAGGGACAAGGTCGAGGTGGCTGCGGCGCGGGTCGAAGCGGTGCTCGAACAACTTCCGCAGGCCTGATCATGGAAACTCTCGAAATCACCCTGCTCGGTCGCGAGTACCGCGTTTCCTGCCCCGAGGAGGAGCGCGAAGGCTTGCTGGCGGCGGTGCGTTTTCTCGACGAGAAGCTCAACGATCTGGCCGGCAAGACCAACTCCGCGGGCGAAAAACTGGTCATGATGACCGCCCTCAACATCAGCCACGAATACCTCCAGTTTCAGCGCTCCGGCGGGTTTGACATACCGGGTTTGAAGCGTAGAATCGGTTCCATCAACGAGCGCCTGGAAGGCGTGCTAGGACAGCAGGAAAAGCTGTTCTGACGCGGTTTACCGGGCGTCAGGGTCAATCCCCTGCAGTGTTTGTGTTGGCCGTAGATTCCTTGAACCAATGTCTTAGCGACTTGGTTGCCGACCGATGATTTGCCGGTGTGCCGTCCCCACAGTCGGGAATGCCTGAGGCGAATCGGACGGCGACCTCCCTGAACCCCAGGTTCAGGATGCCCGGCCAGGGCGGCACACGCGGGGGGCCAAACGAAAAAGGTGCGATTTTAAAAAAATCGCGCCTTTTTTCATTTCGGCGGGCAGGGCGCCAGTTCGACGCTGCCCTGCGCGGCGGGTCCGCCGAGCCAGTCGGTCAGTGCCCGGCAGTGGCCGTCGGCGCACAGCAGGTATTCCGGCTGGCCGGTGCCGCTCGACAGCAGCAGCCGCTCGATGTGCCGTTCGGCGTGGTAGTGCCAGACGCCGTCGCGCAGCACCGCGCCCTCGGGCGGGTCCATGCCGGCGCCGCTGCCGCGGATGCGGGCCTCGACGAGGCTCAGGCGGTCGCCTTCCAGGCGCCAGTCCTCCTGCCACAGGATGTGCTCGACCGAGTGCGACCACTGTAGCGTGAAGGTGGGCGAGGGGATGACGGCGGAGAGCGCGCCGGCCAGCAGGCAGATCGTATTCATCGCTGCGATTGTTCGACAGGAATCGGGTCCGGGCGGGCCGCCTCGGCGACAATTCCGGGCTGGACCGATTGCAAAGGTGGAACCCTAGCATGCGTTATTGGTTGATGAAGTCCGAGCCGGACGAATGTTCGATCGACGACTTGGCCGCGATGCCCGGCCGCCGGGTGCCGTGGTTCGGCGTGCGCAACTACCAGGCGCGCAATTTCATGAGCCGCGACATGCGGCTCGGCGACGGCGTGCTGTTCTACCATTCGAGCTGCCCGGAGCCGGGCATCGCCGGCGTCGCCAAGGTGGCGAGCGCGGCCTACCCGGACGAGACCCAGTTCGATCAGGCCAGTCCCTACTACGATCCGAAGGCCGCTCGCGACAAGCCGCGCTGGTACCACGTGGACGTGGAATTCGTCGCCAAGACGCGGCTTGCTGGTTTGCCCGAATTGCGTGCCCGGCCGGAACTGGCCAATATGCGCGTCCTCGCCCGCGGCAACCGGCTGTCGATCACGCCGGTCGAGCCGGCCGAATGGCGTTTCATCCTGCGCGAACTGCTGGAAGTCGAGATCGATGAGCTTTGACGTGTGGTGGTTGGCCTATCTGCTGCTCGGGGCCTTCGTCGGATTCTTCGCCGGCCTGCTGGGCGTCGGCGGCGGCGCGATCATGGTGCCGATGCTGACCACGCTGTTCGTCGCGCAGGGCTTCGCCGACGATCGCATCGTGCATCTGGCGCTCGGTACCTCGATGTCGGCCATCGTGCTGACCTCGATCTCCAGCCTCAGGGCCCATCACCGGCACGGCGCAGTGCGCTGGGACATCGTGCGTGGCATCACGCCGGGCATCCTGCTCGGCACCTTCGGCGCAACCTTCATCGCCTCGCATGTGGATTCCAAGGCGCTGGCGATCTTCTTTGCGTGCTTCATGGCTTACGTGGCGCTACAGATGCAGCTCAACATCAAGCCGAAGGCGTCGCGCGAGCTACCGGGACCCGTCGGCCTGTCCAGCGTCGGGCTCGGCATCGGCGGCATCTCGGCGCTGGTGGCGATCGGCGGCGGTTCGCTGTCGGTGCCTTTCATGACCTGGTGCAACGTCAAGATGCGGAACGCGATCGGCACCTCGGCCGCGATCGGCCTGCCGATCGCGGTCTCCGGCACGCTCGGCTACCTGGTCAACGGCTGGGGCGCGACCGGCACGCCGCCCGGGTCGCTGGGCTATGTCTACCTGCCGGCGCTGGTGCTGGTGGCGGCGGTCAGCATGCTGACGGCGCCGCTCGGCGCCAAACTGGCGCACCGCCTGCCGGTGGCGACGCTGAAAAAGATCTTCGCCGGCGTGCTGGTGCTGCTGTGCCTGAAGATGCTGCACAGCGTGTTCGGCTGATTCAGCCCGCCATCGCCGCTTCGCGTGGCAGGCTGGCGATGTGCACGGTGCTGGTCGGGAACGCGAAGCCGATGCCGCGCTCCTCGAAGCGCCGCACCATGGCCAGGTTGATGGCCTGCTGGATGTCCATGAAGCGGGCGTAGTCGGCGCTGGTGACGTAATACACCACCTCGAAATCCAGCGACGAGGCGCCGAAGCCCTGGAAATGCGCCCGGTCGAAACGGGTCTCGGCGACGCTCTCGACGATCCCGCGCACGAGCGCGGGGATCGCCTCCAGCGTGTCGGCTGGCGTCTCGTACAGCACGCCGAACTTGAACGCGATGCGCCGCTCCTGCAGTCGCTTGAAATTGCGGATCCGGCTGCCCAGCATGTCGCCGTTGGCCATCACCACCTGCTCGCCGGACAGGCTGCGGATGCGGGTAGTCTTCAGGCCGACGTACTCGACCGTGCCTGCGATGTCGCCGACGGCGATGAAGTCGCCGATCACGAAGGGCTTGTCGAGCGCGATCGAGAGCGAAGCGAACAGATCGCCGAGGATGTTCTGTACCGCCAGCGCGACCGCCACGCCGCCGACGCCGAGCGAGGCGATCAGCGTCGTGACGTCGAAACCGAACTGGTCCAGCACCAGGATCACCACGATCGACCACAGCGCCAGCCGCAGCGTGAAGCCCGCCACCGCCAGTGCGGTGGCGCTGGAGCCGTCGTCCTCGGCGCCGCGCGCCGTCATGCGATGCTCGAGCCAGAAGCGCACCGCGTGGCTGGCCCATAGCCCGCACTGCAGGAACACCAGGCCCATCACGGCCTGGGTCAGCCGGTTCGAGAGCGTATCGGGCAAATCCAGGTAGATCAGTGCCAGCAGCAGCGAGATGCCGGCCAGCATCCAGTTGCGCGTGCTGCCGAGCACCTCGACCAGCAGGTCGTCCCAGGCCAGCGCGGTGCGCGAGGCGAGTGACATCAGGCGGGTACGCACCAGTCGTCGCAGCGCCAGCAGTGCCACGAAGCTGGCGATCGCCACGGCTGCGGCGAGCAGGAAGGCGTTGGCGCCATTGTTCTGCAGGATGTGTTCGAGTGCTTTCATCGGATCGTTCGAGAGTCTGGTTCACGGGGGGGCGAGGCCGCCGGCCGGCCCGTCGGCAAACGTGCCCAGCGACCCTTGAATACCGGCGTGCGCTTGGCCGGGAATGCGTCCAGGCCTTCCCGGTAGTCCTCGCTGTCGGGGAAGGCGAAGGCCTGGTGCTTTTCGTCCGCCGACAGTGGACATCGCCGGCGAACCGGCTCAGCAGTCCTTTCGCCAGCGCCTCGTCGGCCGACAGGATACGCCCTTCGAGCAGGATTTCGAGCAGCGCTGCAGGGCCGACCAGTTCGAGCAGGCCGGCCATCTCCGGCCCGCCGCCGATGCAGGCGCCCTCGATCGCGGCGATGTTGGCACCGGGCAGCTTCGCGCGCCGTCGAGGGCCGCGGCGACCCATTGCTCGTGCTAGACCAGCGCCTGCTCGACGGTGCTGCGAACGCTGAGAAATTCCTCGATGTCGCCGCCGGCCGCGAAGGCCTGGTCGCCGCCGCCGCGCAGGATCAAGCAGCGCAGTTCCGGCTCGGCGTCGAGGATCTGCACGTGGTCGCGCAGCGCCTGCCACATGACGCTGTCGAGCGTGTCCAGCTTGGCCGGATTGCCGGTCGTCAGCGTCGCGACGCCGCCTTCGCGGAGCAGGGAAACGGTACGGGGCTCACGGCCGTGCCGGACGGCGGCGTCTCAGGCGGCCTGCTCGCGCGCCCGGGCGATCCGCGCCAGCGCGCTGCGGCCGCCGTGGATGTGCTCGCGCATGCGGGCCTCGGCCAGCGCCGGGTCGCGCGCCACGAAGGCGTCCAGGATCAGCCGGTGCTCGCCCAGCGACTGCTCGAGCCGCCCTTCGCCGAACAGCGAGTGGTGGCGCGACAGCTTGACGACCTTGCGCAGGTCCTCGATGCAGTGCTGCAGCCAGCGGTTGTCGGTGATCTCCTGCAGGCGGGCGTGGAAGGCCTGGTTGCCCTCGAAGAAGCCGTCGATGTCGCCGCTCGCCGCGGCGCTCTCCAGCGCCTTGTGCATCTCGACCAGCGAGGCGAGCTCTTCGTCGCTGGCCTGGCCGGCCGTGGTGGCCGCGCACTGGCCCTCGAGCAGCGCCAGCACCGAGAAGATCTCGTCCAGGTCCTTTTCGGAGATCTCGGTGACGTAGCAGCCGCGGCGCGGCTTCAGCGTCACCAGCCCTTCCGCGGCCAGCACCTTGAGCGCCTCGCGCAGCGGCGTACGCGAGATGCCGTACTGGTCGGCCATGGCCTGCTCGTCGATCCAGGCGCCGGGTGGCAGCTCGTGCGAGAAGATGCGTTCGCGCAGCCGCTCGGCGACTTCCTGATAGAGCGCCAGAGGTGCAATTCGATTCGCGTTCATGGGCTGCATTGTACGATCAAAATTCGCTCTTGCATTCATAATTATGGATAAAGTATTATTTTAACACTGTGCTACACGGTCGAGCGGCCAGAGGGAGAGGGAGGGGCCTGTTCCCGCGTCGCGCAGTCTTGAACCGCAGCCGGGCGAGCCTTTCGCCCGGCTGCTACGCTAACGCTCAATACGATACGAGGCGGCGACGAGCCGCCCGCACGCCGAGGTAAACACTATGTCGAGCAACAAGGCACCGGATTTTCCCAAGCCGGATCTGGCCGCGTGGGCCGCTGCGGCCGAGAAATCCACCAAGGGCCGCGGACTGGATTCGCTGACCTGGGTGACGCCGGAGGGGATCCGGGTCAAGCCGCTGTACACCGCCGCCGATACTGCCGAGCTGCCCCACGCCGACACGCTGCCGGGCTTCGAGCCCTTCCTGCGCGGCCCGCAGGCCACGATGTACGCCGGCCGTCCCTGGACCATCCGCCAGTACGCCGGCTTTTCCACCGCCGAGGCCTCCAACGCCTTCTATCGCAAGGCCCTGGCGGCCGGCGGGCAGGGCGTGTCGGTGGCCTTCGACCTGGCCACCCACCGCGGCTACGACTCGGACAATCCCCGCGTGGTGGGTGACGTCGGCAAGGCCGGCGTGGCGATCGACTCGGTCGAGGACATGAAGATCCTGTTCGACGGCATCCCGCTCGACAAGATCTCGGTGTCGATGACGATGAACGGCGCGGTGCTGCCGATCCTGGCCGGCTACATCGTCGCCGCCGAGGAGCAGGGCGTGGCGCAGGAGCAGCTTTCCGGGACCATCCAGAACGACATCCTGAAGGAGTTCATGGTCCGCAACACCTACATCTACCCGCCGACGCCGTCGATGAAGGTGATCGCCGACATCTTCGAGTACACCTCGACCCACATGCCGCGCTTCAACTCGATCTCGATCTCCGGCTACCACATCCAGGAGGCGGGCGCGAACCAGGCCATCGAACTGGCGTTTACGCTGGCCGACGGACTGGAGTACGTGCGCACCGGCATCGCGGCCGGCATGGACGTGGATACCTTCGCCGGCCGGCTGTCGTTCTTCTGGGCGGTCGGCATGAACTTCTATCTCGAGATCGCCAAGATGCGCGCCGCGCGGCTGCTGTGGTGGCGGATCATGAAGCAGTTCGAGCCGAAGAACCCGAAGTCGATGATGCTGCGCACCCATTCGCAGACCTCGGGCTGGTCGCTGACCGAGCAGGATCCCTACAACAACGTCATCCGCACTACGATCGAGGCGATGGCGGCGGTGTTCGGCGGCACCCAGTCGCTGCACACCAACGCGCTCGACGAGGCGATCGCGCTGCCGACCGAATTCTCGGCGCGCATTGCCCGCAACACGCAGATCGTGATCCAGGAGGAGACCCACATCTGCAACGTCGTCGATCCCTGGGCCGGCTCCTACATGATGGAGAAGCTGACCCAGGAGATGGCCGACACAGCCTGGGCGCTGATCGAGGAGATCGAGGCCATGGGCGGCATGACCAAGGCGGTCGAGTCGGGCTGGGCCAAGATGAAGGTCGAGGAGTGCGCCGCCGACAAGCAGGCCCGCATCGACTCGGGCAAGGACGTCATCGTCGGCGTGAACAAGTACAAGCTCGCCAAGGAAGACCCGATCGAGATCCTCGACATCGACAACCATGCCGTGCGCGAGGCCCAGGTCGCGCGCCTGGCGAGGATCCGCGAGACGCGCGACGCCGCCGCCGTCGAGCAGGCGCTCTCTGCGCTGACCGCCTGCGCCGACGGCAAGGGCGGCAACCTGCTCGACCTGGCGGTCAAGGCGATCCGCCTGCGCGCCACGGTCGGCGAAGTGTCAGACGCGCTCGAAAAGATCTGGGGCCGCTACCGTGCCAACCCGCAAGCCGTTTCCGGAGTGTATGCCGCCGTGGTCGAGGAACAGGACGACTGGAAGGCCTTGAAGGCCGAGATCGAGGCCTTCGTGGCCGCCGAGGGGCGCCGCCCGCGCGTGATGATCGCCAAGCTGGGCCAGGACGGCCACGACCGCGGCGCCAAGGTGGTGGCCTCGGCCTTCGCCGACCTGGGCTTCGATATCGACGTCGGGCCGCTTTTCCAGACGCCCGAGGAGGCGGCCCGCCACGCGGTCGAGAACGACGTGCATGCGGTCGGCTGCTCCAGCCTGGCGGCCGGCCACAAGACCCTGGTGCCCGAGATCGTCAAACACCTGAAGGCGATGGGCGCCGACGACATCATCGTCTTCGTCGGCGGCGTGATCCCGGCGCAGGACTACGAGGCGTTGCGGGCGGCCGGTGCGAAAGGCATCTTCGGCCCCGGCACGCCGATCCCGGCCTCGGCCCGCGAGGTGCTGAAGCAGATCCGCGCCGCGCGCGGCCTGTGATCCGAAACCGCCCGATCGGGGTGCGCTGCGCACCTCGCCAGGAACCGTGATGAACGCACTGCACGCTCCGCTCTGCTCCGAAGACCAGGCCCTCGTCGATGGGGTGCTGGCCGGACGGCTGCGCGCGCTCGCCAGGAGCATCACGCTGATCGAATCGCAGCGCGAGGACCACAAGGCGCGCGCCAAGGCGGTGCTGGAATGCCTGCTGCCGCACGCCGGCGGGGCTATGCGGCTCGGCATCTCGGGCGTGCCCGGGGTCGGCAAGTCCACCTTCATCGAGGCGCT
Organism: Rhodocyclaceae bacterium; assembly: GCA_050305135.1. GTDB lineage: Bacteria > Pseudomonadota > Gammaproteobacteria > Burkholderiales > Rhodocyclaceae > Cognatazoarcus. Next base: position 9,008 of record JBNLET010000138.1, read on the forward strand.
CGGCCTGTACCTGATCGAGCAGGGGCTGCGCGTGGCGGTGCTGGCGGTGGATCCGAGCTCGAGCCTCAGCGGCGGCTCGATCCTCGGCGACAAGACCCGCATGGAGCACCTGTCGCAGTCGACGGCGGCCTTCATCCGGCCCAGCCCGTCGGCCGGCAGCCTGGGCGGGGTGGCCGAGAAGACGCGCGAGGCGATACTGGTGTGCGAGGCCTACGGCTTCGACGTGATCATCGTCGAGACGGTCGGCGTCGGCCAGTCCGAGACCGCGGTGGCCGGCATGACAGACATGTTCTGCCTGCTGCAGCTGCCGAACGCCGGCGACGACCTGCAGGCGATCAAGAAGGGGATCATGGAGATCGCCGACCTGATCGTCGTGAACAAGGCCGACATCGACGCCCGTGCGGCCCAGCTCGCGAAGGCGCAGTTGAAGAGCGCGCTGCACCTGCTGCGGCCGGCCAGCCGCAACTGGAGCGTACCGGTGCTGACCCTGTCGGCGCTGAAACAGGACGGTGTGGCCGAGTTCTGGCAGCAGGTCTCGGCCTATCGCGAAGCGATGCAGAAGAGCGGCGAATTCGAGGCCAAGCGCCGCCACCAGGCGCTGGCCTGGATGTGGGAGATGATCGACAGCGGTCTGCGGGCGCGTTTCCGCAGCCACCCGGAAGTGAAGCGGCACCTGCCCGGACTCGCCGAGGCGGTCGAAGCGGGGGCCACGACGCCCTCGGCGGCGGCCTGGCGGCTGCTCGGGATGTTGAAATAGTGGCCGGCGGCCGACGGCCGCCGCCGAACAAGAGCAACGGAACAAAGGGACGACCCATGCACGACATCATTCGCCGCCTCGAGGAGAAGCGCGAGAAGGCCCGCCTCGGCGGCGGCCAGAAGCGCATCGACTCGCAACACTCGAAGGGCAAGCTGGCCGCCCGCGAGCGCATCGAACTGCTGCTCGACGACGGCAGCTTCGAAGAGTGGGACATGTTCAAGGAACATCGCTGCACCGACTTCGGCATGCAGCAGGAGCACGTGCCGGGAGACGGCGTCGTGATCGGCTACGGCACCGTGAACGGTCGCCTGGTGTTCGTCTTCTCGCAGGACTTCACGGTCTTCGGCGGCTCGCTGTCGGAGACCCACGCCGAGAAGATCTGCAAGGTGATGGACCACGCGATGAAGGTCGGCGCGCCGGTGATAGGCCTGAACGACTCGGGCGGCGCCCGCATCCAGGAAGGCGTGGCCTCGCTCGGCGGCTACGCCGACGTGTTCCAGCGCAACGTGCTGGCCTCCGGCGTGGTCCCGCAGATCTCGCTGATCATGGGCCCCTGCGCCGGTGGCGCGGTGTACAGCCCGGCGATGACCGACTTCATCTTCATGGTGAAGGACTCCTCCTACATGTTCGTTACCGGCCCCGAGGTCGTGAAGACGGTCACCCACGAGGAAGTGACGGCCGAGCAGCTCGGCGGTGCGGTGACCCACAGCACCAAGTCCGGCGTCTCCGACCTGGCCTTCGAGAACGACGTCGAGGCGCTGATGATGACGCGCCGGCTGATCAGCTTCCTGCCCGGCAGCAACCGCGACAAGCCGCCGGTGGTGCCCTGCGTCGATGCGCCGGAGCGGCTCGACTATTCGCTCGACACGCTGGTGCCGAGCAATCCGAACCAGTCCTACGACATCAAGGAGCTGATCATCAAGATGGTCGATGATCACGACTTCTTCGAGCTGCAGCCCGATTACGCCAAGAACATCGTCATTGGCCTGGCGCGCATGGAAGGCTCGACGGTCGGCATCGTCGCCAACCAGCCGCTGGTGCTGGCCGGCTGCCTGGACATCAAGAGCTCGATCAAGGCCGCCCGCTTCGTGCGTTTCTGCGACGCCTTCAACATCCCGGTGGTGACGCTGGTGGACGTGCCGGGCTTCATGCCGGGCACCAGCCAGGAATACGGCGGCATCATCAAGCACGGCGCCAAGCTGCTCTACGCCTACGCCGAATGCACGGTGCCTAAGGTCACGATCATCACCCGCAAGGCCTATGGCGGCGCCTACGACGTGATGAGTTCGAAGCATCTGCGCGGCGACGTGAACTTCGCCTGGCCGTCGTCCGAGATCGCCGTGATGGGGCCGAAGGGCGCGGTCGAGATCATCTTCCGCGAGGAGAAGAACGACGCCGACAAGATCGCCGAGCGCGAGGCCGAGTACAAGGCCAAGTTCGCCAACCCGTTCGTGGCCGGCGCGCGAGGCTTCATCGACGACGTGATCATGCCGCACGAGACGCGCAAGCGGGTGTGCCGCTCGCTGGCGATGCTGAAGGACAAGGAACTCGAAAACCCGTGGCGCAAGCACGGCAACATTCCGCTCTGAGCCCGGGAGGACCGCACACAATGTTCAACAAGATTCTGATTGCGAACCGCGGCGAGATCGCCTGCCGGGTCATCAAGAGCGCCCGCAAGATGGGCATCGCGACGGTTGCCGTCTATTCCGAGGCCGACAAGGACGCGCTGCACGTGGAACTGGCCGACGAGGCGGTGTGCATCGGCCCCGCGCCTTCCGCCGAGTCCTACCTGGTGATGGACAAGATCATCGCCGCCTGCAAGGAGACCGGCGCCGAGGCGGTGCATCCGGGCTACGGCTTCCTGTCCGAGAACGAGCAGTTCTCGCGCCGGCTGGAGGCCGAAGGCATCGTCTTCATCGGCCCGAAGCCGGACGCGGTGGCGGCGATGGGCGACAAGATCGCCTCCAAGAAGCTGGCGCTGTCGGCCAACGTGAACACCATCCCGGGCTACAACGACCCGATCGACACGCCGGAGCGGGCGGTCGAGATCGCCAAGGACATCGGCTACCCGGTGATGATCAAGGCCTCCGCCGGCGGCGGCGGCAAGGGCTTGCGCGTGGCCTTCGACGACAAGGAGGCCTTCGACGGCTTCACTGCCTGCCGCAACGAGGCCAGGAACGCCTTCGGCGACGATCGCGTCTTCATCGAGAAGTTCGTGCTCGAGCCGCGCCACATCGAGATCCAGGTGCTGGGCGACGCCCACGGCAACGTGGTGTACCTGAACGAGCGCGAATGCTCGATCCAGCGCCGCCACCAGAAGGTCATCGAGGAGGCGCCGAGCCCCTTCCTCGACCCGGAAACGCGCCAGGCGATGGGCGAGCAGGCGGTGGCGCTGGCCAAGGCGGTGAATTACCAGTCGGCCGGCACGGTCGAGTTCGTCGTCGGCGCCGACAAGAGCTTCTACTTCCTCGAGATGAACACCCGGCTGCAGGTCGAGCACCCGGTGACCGAGAACATCACCGGCGTCGACCTGGTCGAGCAGATGATCCGCGTCGCCGCCGGCGAGAAGCTCGCCTTCACGCAGGCCGATGTCAGGCTCGACGGCTGGTCGATGGAATGCCGCATCAACGCCGAGGACCCGTTCCGCGGCTTCCTGCCTTCCACGGGCCGCCTGGTGCGCTTCAACCCGCCGGCCGAGGGCGACGGCGTGCGCGTCGATACCGGCGTCTTCGAAGGCGGCGAGATCTCGATGTACTACGACTCGATGATCGCCAAGCTGATCGTGCACGGCAAGGACCGCGACGACGCGATCCGCATGATGCGCGACGCGCTGAACGCCTTCGTGATCCGCGGCATCAGCTCCAACATCCCGTTCCAGGCCGCGCTGCTGCAGCATCCGCGCTTCTGCTCAGGCCACTTCAATACCGGCTTCGTCGCCGAGGAGTATCCGGCCGGCTTCGACGCCTCGATGGTGCCGCACGACGATCCGGCGCTGCTGGCCGCCGTCGCCACCTTCGCACGGCTGCGCTACATCGAGCGCGCGGTGCAGACCAGCGGCCAGATGCCCGGCCACGGCCGCAAGGTGTCGGCTGACTGGGTGGTGCTGATGGGCGGCAGGCAGTACCCGGTCAGCGTCGAGCGCGGCAACGGCGCCAAGGTGCTGGTGTGCGAAGGCAAGCGCTACGAGATCGAGTCGCCGTGGACCTTCGGCGAGCTGATCTTCGAAGGCACGGTCAATGGCGAACCGATCTGCCTGCAGATCGAGCGCCGCGGCCTGCGCTACCGCATCGCCCATTTCGGCCTGCAGGACGAGCCGATGGTGATGACGCCGAAGGCCGCCGCCTTCCTCGCGCTGATGCCGGAGAAGCTGCCGCCCGACATGTCCAAGTTCCTGCTCTCCCCGATGCCGGGCCTGCTGCGCGAGGTATCGGTGCACGTCGGGCAGGAGGTCAAGGCCGGCGAGCGGCTGGCAGTGATCGAGGCGATGAAGATGGAGAACGTGCTGAAGGCCGAGCAGGACGGCAAGGTCAAGAACATCCTGGCCGCCGCCGGCGCCAGCCTGGCGGTGGACGAGATGATCATCGAGTTCGAATAGGGCGGCGCCGCCCGCCCGGGCGGCGTTGCCTGGCGGCCGGGCCTGCGCCCCGGCCAACCGGTTTCGTTCGATGGGGAGGGAGACCTGATGCGCCCTAGGGTGTGGCAGGTACCTGTCGAGGGAGCGGGGCCCGCGAAAGTGGGCCCCTTTTTTTTGTTCATTGCACCTTCCCGGCGAAGGCGGCCCCGAATTTCGGCATCTTCCGCAAGACCGGCAGCGATCGGCGGGGACGAGCGCGACGCACCCGATCCGGCATTGCCGAAGCCGATCCGAACGGTGGGTGGTGATGCGATATACATAAATTTACACGCCACCCATTCGCCGCCAGCCGGCGAGACAGCGCCCCCTGTAAATTCGCCCAGCGTCGCGAATGCCCAGCGGCCACCTTGCATTGCGCGATGCGCCGCCATGAAGCCGTCCCGGACCCCTGCCGAGGCACCCCAGACGAAAG
>JBNLET010000139.1:0-21490 GCA_050305135.1 Rhodocyclaceae bacterium
AGGGCATGGCCGCCTTGACCACGTTCATCACCGACATCTGCGCGACGCCGGCTGTGACGAAGAGGTTCAGGCCAACCGGCGGCGTGATCATGCCGATCTCCATGTTCACCACCATGATGATGCCCAGGTGGATCGGATCGATACCGAGCTGGATGGCGATCGGGAAGACCAGCGGCGCGACGATGATCAACAGGCCCGAGGGCTCCATGAACTGGCCGCCGATCAGCAGCAGGATGTTCACCACGATCAGGAAGGTGACCGGGCCGAAGCCGGCCGACAGCATCGCCTCGGTGATCGCCTGCGGCACCCTCTCCTCGGTCAGCACGTGCTTCAGGATGATCGCGTTGGCGATCACCAGCATCAGCATGATGGTCAGCTTGCCGGCCTCGAACAGCGTGTGCTTGGTGTCCGCATGCCAGAACACCGAGACCCCTTTCCAGAGGAAGTTGCCGCGCTTGTTGCCGTCGGCGAACGGGCCCATGTCCTTGTAGATGTAGTTGGCGATCAGGAACGCATAGACCGCCGCCACCGCAGCCGCTTCGGTCGGCGTGAAGATGCCGCCGTAGATGCCGCCGAGGATGATGATGATCAGGAACAGGCCCCAGGATGCGTCGCGGGCTGCGCCGAGCACCTCGCCCCAGCCCGGAAACGGCGCCGCCGGCAGGTTCTTCTTGCGCGCCACGTAGTAGATCGCGGCCATCAGCATGGCGCCGGCCAGCAGGCCCGGGATCACGCCGCCGAGGAACATCCGGCCGACCGAGACGTCGGTGGCGGCCGAATACACCACCATCACGATCGAGGGCGGGATCAGGATGCCCAGCGTACCGGCGTTGCAGATCAGGCCGGCGGCGAATTCCTTCTTGTAGCCCGCCTGCACCATGCCGGCGATGACGATCGAACCGATCGCCACGACGGTCGCGGGCGAGGAGCCGGACAACGCCGCAAACATCATGCAGGCCACCACCGAGGCGATACCCAGGCCGCCGCGGATCGAGCCGACGATCGCGATCGCGAAGCGGATGATCCGGTTGGCGACGCCGCCGGTGGACATGAAGCTGGAGGCCAGGATGAAGAACGGGATCGCCAGCAGCGTGTAGTGGCTGTCGAAGGCGGAGAACAGCGTCTGCGCAATCGAGGACAGCGACGCCTCGGAATGCATCATCAGGAACAGCACGCTCGACAGGCCCAGCGAAACGGCGATCGGCACGCCGATCAGCATGAAGCCGACGACCATGCCGAAAAGGATCGCGATATCCATGGATCAGTTCTCCTTGTTACCGGGCTGCGCGCGCATCTCGGCCTGCGCCCGATCCTGGTTGTGGTGATGGCCGTCGGCGTGGGCATCCACCGCTTCCTCGATCATCTCCTCCACCTCGTGGGCGGCGATCACCGAATCGCGCTGGTTCGTCAATACCTGCCAGCCGGCGATCAGGAAGCGAACGGTCAGCAGGAACATCCCCAGCGGCAGCGCGAAGTAGGGAATGAAGCGGGGCAGTTTTTCGTAGGCTTCGCCTTCGTTCAGCAGCGGCTCGATGAAGCGCAGGATGTCCGGCATCGGGATGTCGTTGGTCTCGAGCCAGACCTGCTTGGTGGCGAACGGGTACCAGTAGTCCCAGGCGCCCTTCAGCAGCAGCAGCGAGAATGCGACGCAGCAGGCGACGGCCAGGAGGGCCATCAGTTTCTTGAGCGGCGGGGGCATCATGTTGATGACCACGTCGACGCCGATGTGGAAGGTCTTCTTGACGCCGTAGGAGGCGCCCACCAGCACCAGCCAGGCGAACAGATTGACCGTCACCTCCAGCGCCCACAGGATGTTGCTGTTGAATGCGTAGCGTGCGACGACGTTTGCGAACGTGATGACCGTCATCAGCCCGAGCGCGATGGCGATGAAGGTTTCCTCGATTCCGTCGACGAGCTTCCCGAAGCGGCCTTGTTCGCCGTTCATGCTCACCTCCACTCCTTGCGGACAAAAAATGTGCGCGTCGAACCGGAGCCCACGCGCACGCTTGTGACAGTGGACGGGGGCGTCGCCGCCCCTTGTCCAGCGTAGATTACATATTGGCTTTCTGGGCCGCTTCCAGCAGGTCGGCGCCGATGTCGCCCTCGAATTTCTTCCATACCGGCTTCATCGCGTCGACCCAGGCCTGGCGCTGTTCGGGCGTCAGGGTGCGGATCGTCGCGCCGGCTTCGGCGACCTTCTGCTTGTTCAACTGGTCGACCTTCTTGACCTCGCCGTTGCGGGTTTCGGTCACTTCCTTGAGGATCTTCAGGAACTGCTCGCGCACGTCCGGCTTGAGGCTGTCCAGCCACTCGGTGGAGGTCACCACGAGGTAGTCGAGCAAGCCGTGATTGGTTTCGGTGATGCCGTCCTGGACCTCGAAGAACTTCTGACCGTAGATGTTCGACCACGGGTTCTCGCAGCCGTCGATGGTCTTGGTCTGCAGCGCGCCATAGACCTCGCTGAAGGCCATCTTCTGCGGGTTGGCGCCGAGTTGTTCGAACTGCGCCACCAGCACGTCGGAGGCCTGCACGCGGAACTTGAGCCCCTTGGCGTCTTCCGGCTTGATCAGCGGCTTGTTGGCGGAGAGCTGCTTCATGCCGTTGTGCCAGAAGGCCAGGCCGAGCAGCCCGCGGCGCTTCATCGAAGCCTTCAGCTTCTGGCCGTCCTCGGAGTTCTGGAAGCGGTCGACCGCGTCGATGTCCTTGAACAGGAAGGGCAGATCGAAGATGCGGAACTTCTTGGTGTATTTCTCGAACTTGGACAGCGACGGGGCGGCCAGCTGAACGTCGCCCGCCAGCATCGCCTCGAGCACCTTGTCATCGTTGTAGAGGCTGGAGTTCGGGAACACTTCCATGCAGGCCTTGCCGTTCATTTCCTCGTTTACGCGCTTCTCGAGCAGAGAGGCGGCGATGCCCTTGGGGTGCTTGTCGGTGTTGGTGACGTGGCTGAACTTGATCACCACTTCGCCCGGATCGCAGTTCGCCTGGGCCACGGTGGCGGTGCCGGCCAGAACCAGGCTGGCTGCGATTGCGAATACGTGCTTACGCATTTCCTCTCCTCCAGATGCTTGTCGGTCAGTGATTACCCATGCCCCATCCCCGGGGCAGATCGCAGTGCGGGGTCGCCAATGCATTGCGTGGCCGCATGATTGACGAAGCAACCCCAAAAAGGAATACGTGATGTCACGTAGCGGCTTGCCGCAGAGCTCCGAAGCGCCGATCACCGCGCCGGGCGGGCCGGCGGGTCGCCGTCGCCGCCGCGGCGGGCGGCGCCGACGATCCAGTCTCGAAATGCGATCGCGGCCGGTCGCGCCGCGGTCGCGCCGGGCAGGCAGACGAAATAGGCGAAGCGGGACGGAATCGCGAGCTCGAACGGCATCGCCAGCCGGCCGGCGGCGATCTCCGCACTGGCCAGCGGCATTGCCGCCAGCGCGACGCCCTGGCCGGCCATGGCAGATGCGAGCACCAGCCCGGCGTCCTGGAAGCGCGGCCCGCGGCGCGTCTGCAGATCGGGCAGTCCGGCCAGCACCAGCCACTGCAGCCAGGTGGGTCGGTCCTCCAGATCCGGTACCGTGTCGTCGTGGATCAGCGGGTGCCAGCCCAGGTCGGCCGGCGTCGCGAGCGGGTGACTGCCGCGGAGCAGGGCCGGGGCACACACCGGCACGTAGGACGGCGAGAACAGCCGATCCACGATCCAGCCCGGATACTCTCCGCGGCCGAAGCGCACGACGACGTCGGCATCGGCCAGGCTCTTGCCGTCGATGCCGGCGTTCTCCAACGCATTGCGCTTGTCGATGGCCTGCAGGCTGGTCGTCAGGCGCACCTCCACGTCGGGATAGGCGGTGCTGAAATCCGGCAGCCGGGGTACCAGCCAGCGGGCCGCGAAGGACGGCGGCGTGCACACCGACAACAAGCCGGTCGGGCTGCCGCGATGCACTGCCTCCACCGCCGCGGCCAGTTGCGCGAGGCCGTCGCGCAGCGGCGGCAGCATGGCCCGGGCCTCATCGGTCAGTTCGATGGCACGTGTGCGCCGCACGAACAACTGGACACCCAACTGTTCTTCGAGCGCCTTGATCTGCTGGCTGATCGCGCCGGGTGTGACATGCAGTTCATTGGCGGCCTGTTTGAAGCTGAGGCTGCGCGCGGCGGCCTCGAAGGCACGCAGCGCCTGCAATGGCGGTATGCGGCTTTCCATCGCGCATAGATTAGATCGGCTAAACCAACACGTCACGCGTTTTCGTTTGCTGCGCTGCGGAAGAGTGACTAGAGTCGGATTCGTCGCCGGGCGTCTCGCCGCGCCCATCCCGATTCGCGACAGATGATAGATGCGTTGCCAGTGAAGGTAGTCGTACCCAGAACATCGATGCGGGCGAGGCGAGGGCCCGCAGCAGCATAGGCAGCCAGGCCGGTGGCCTGCGGTGACGCCACACCGCAGGCTCGCGCCGGCCGGCACGGACGGTGTCCGACCTGTCGATCTGCGCGCCTGCGGGCCGCGCGACCGGGCCGGCACCTGTCGAACCGGTTTTTTGGAAAAGGAGATCCACCATGTCCATGTCGCGTTTGCTCGCCGCTGCGGCGGTGTCGTCGCTGTTGAGCCTTACGGCCGTTGCCGGCCAGATCCCGGCGCAGAAGGATGAACAGGGTTTCAGCGTCTATCGCTCCGATCCCAAGAAGGCCGTCGAACTGCTCGACCGTGCCGCGGACTACATGAAGGACAACAGCGCCGAGCGCGCGTTTGCCGCCTTCAACAACCAGGCCGGCTCGTTCCGCCAGAACGATCTGTACGTCTTCGTGGTCGGCATCCAGGACGGGGTCATGCATGCCCACGGCGGTGCGCCGGAAGCGATCGTCGGCAACAAGGTGCTGGACCTGAAGGACGCTGCCGGCAAGCCGATCATCCAGGCCATGTTGGATTCGGTTGCGCGCGACGGCGAGGGCAAGGTCGATTACGTGTGGCTCAACCGTGTCACCAACAAGGTCGAAAACAAGACCTCGATGGTGCGGCGCGTCGGCGACTACATGGTCGGCGTGGGCTTCTACACGAAGTGATCGATTGCGCCCGGCGGGCGCATTCATCAGCGGGAGGGCCGTTCGGCCCTCCCCGGCTTTCCTGCCTCCGCGCGCGCCGAACGCCGGACGGACAGTTCAGGCGTTCTTTCCTTTCTGCCACAGCACGTCGCCGTGCCCGGCGGCGCGATTCAGCACGCGGCCGAGCACGAACAGCAGGTCGGACAACCTGTTCAAATATTGCCGCGGCGCTTCATTGACCGCTTCCTCCTGAGCCAGCGCCACCATCGTGCGTTCGGCCCGCCTGCACACGGTGCGCGCGAGATGGGCCTGTGCCGCCGCGCGGGTTCCGCCGGGCAGGATGAAATCCTTCAGCATCTCCAGCGGCTCGTTGAGCCGGTCCAACTCCGTCTCGAGATGGCTCACTTGCCTGGCCGAGATCATCTCCATGCCCGGGATGCACACTTCGCCGCCCAGGTCGAACAGATCGTGCTGGATGCCGGTCAGCAGCGTGCGTACCTCTTCCGGCAAGTCCTCGGCCAGCAACAGGCCGAGAACCGCGTTCAACTCGTCGACCTCGCCCAGCGCATGGATGCGCAGGCTGTCTTTCGAGACACGATTGCCGTTGCCGAGACCGGTCGTGCCCTGGTCGCCGGTGCGTGTGTAGATCTTCGAGAGGCGGTGTCCCATGTCGGTATCCGGTTCATTGAGTGGGCCGATTATAGGTGCAGTCGGCGAGCCCGGCGGCAGCTGGGGCGCCGTCGGCTTGCCAAGCGGTACCTGCGTCGCGCCTATAATCGCGGCAGGGGGGAAATGCCATGGCGCGCCGTTCAACTGCAGCAGGAGGCCCGGAGGTCGCCAACGGGGAGCAGCCGGCGGCGTCCGGCGAATCGCAGGCAGGCGCCGGACGCAGCTACATGGTGGGCATCGGTGCGTCGGCCGGCGGGCTCGAGGCCGTATCGCGGTTCCTGTCCCGATTGCCGCCGGACATCGGCGTGCCGCTGGTGGTGGTGCAGCATATGTCGCCGACCCACCGCAGCATGCTGGTCGAGTTGCTGTCGCGCGAGACCGAACTCGCCGTGCGCGAGATCGAGGCCGGTGCCGGCCCGGAACCCAATACCGTCTACGTGACGCCGCCCAACAGGCACGTCTTCCTGCGCGACGGGTGCTTCGTGCTGAAGCGCCCGAGCGGCGGCGTCAGGCCGAAGCCGTCGATCGATGCGTTCTTTGCGTCGCTGGCCGAGGAGCGGGGCGAGGACGCGGTGGGCATCGTCCTCTCCGGCACCGGGTCCGACGGTGCGGCGGGCGTCAGAGCGATCAAGGCGGCCGGTGGATTGGTGTTCGCGCAGCAGGTCGAGTCGGCCAAGTACGATGGGATGCCGAAGGCGGCGATGGACACCCACTGCGTCGACCGCGTGTTGTCGCCGGACGGCATCGCGCAGGAGCTCGCCGCCGTGGTCCGGACGCAGGGCCGGGTGCCGGCGCCGGAGCATCTGGGCGACGACCCGGTCAGCCTCAAGTCGCTGCTGGGGCGTGTCAGGCACCACACCGGCGTCGATTTTTCCGAATACAAGCGCAGTACGGTCTGGCGCAGGGTGTTGCGCCGGATGGCGACGAATCGCGTCGATGCGATCGAGGAGTACTACGAGCTGACCGAGAGGAACCCGGAGGAACTGACCCAACTGGCGAAGGAAATCCTGATCTCGGTGACATGCTTCTTTCGTGATCCGGCGGCCTTCGAGTGCATGGCCGGCGTGCTGGAGGAAATGCTGGCCGACAAGCAGCAGGGGGACGAAGTCCGCATCTGGGTGCCCGGCTGTGCCACCGGCGAGGAGGCCTATTCGATCGCCATCCTGCTGGCGGACATGCTCGGGCAGCGCTTGGGCCTGCTGAAGGTCCAGATCTTCGCCACCGACGTGGACCTGGCGGCGATGGAGGTCGGGCGCAAGGGCATCTTCCCGTCCAGCAGCGTCGGGCGCATCGAGCCGCGCTGCCTCGAGAGGCACTTCTGCAAGACCGACGCGGGCTACGAGATCGACAGGCGGCTGCGCGAACTGGTGGTCTTCGCCCGCCAGGATCTGACGCGCGATCCGCCCTTCCTGCGACTCGACCTGGTCAGCTGCCGCAACGTGCTGATCTATTTCCAGCCCGCCTTGCAGGAGCGCGTCCTGGCCGCGCTGCATTACGCGTTGCGGCCGGGCGGACTGGTCTTTCTCGGCAAGTCGGAGAGCGTCTTCAAGCAGGAGGCATTGTTCGAGGCGGTCAGCAGCGAGGCCAAGATCTTTCGCCGCCGCGGAGGCGCGGGCCGGCTGCCGTCGCCGACGGTGGCGGCGTCAACGGCAGCTGCTGCGGCGGGAGACGCGCGCAAGGAGCGGCGATCCGCCAGCGAGGAGGCGTTCGACACGCTGGTGCGCGGCGCATACGTCCCCCCTTGCGTGCTGATCAATGCCCAACTCGACGTCTTGCACATCCATGGCGAGGTCGGCCACTACCTGTCGCTGCCGAGCGGCAAGCCGGACCTGAACCTGCTGTCGCTACTGCACAAGGATCTGCGCAACGAGGTGCAGATCCTGGTCAGACAGGCCCAGGCCCGTACCCGCAGCGTGGCCGGAAGGGCGCGCAATGCGCTCGGTCGGCCCGGACGCATGCGGATCGTGGTGCACCCGGCCGACGTGGACAGCGAGATGAACGTGGCGCTGGTGTGTTTCGAGCCGGTGATCGAACCGTCGCGTCGCAGCGCAGGGCGGCGCGGCACGAAGGCGGACGGGACGCTCGAGCACGAACTGGTCGCGACCCGCGAACATCTGCAAACGGTCATCGAGGAGCTGGAAACCTCGAACGAGGAAGCGCGGGCGCTGAACGAGGAGTTGCAGGCCTCCAACGAGGAGTTGCAGGCGGCCAACGAAGAGCTCCAGTCGGCCAACGAAGAGCTGCAGTCCACCAACGAGGAACTGACGACCGTCAACGAGGAACTGCAGATCAAGTCGGCCGAACTCGCCACGGCGAACGCCGACCTGGAGAACGTGCAGAACTCGTTCGGCTTCGCGCTGCTGGTGGTCACCGAGCAGTTGCATCTGGCGCGCTACAACGAGATCGCGGCGCGCCAGTTCGGCATCGGATCGGCGTCGATCGGCGAGCGCCTGGGCCAGGTCTTCGAGCGGGGCGGGCTGGCCCTGCCGGTGCGCGAGGTGGAGGCCGTGCTCCGGGACGGCCGGCCGCGCAGTTGCGAGCTCAGCGACGACACGCGCCACTTCCGGCTGAAGGTCTTCCCGCGGCTCGATTTCGACCACTCGATGCATGGCGCCGTGCTGACGCTGCTCGACGACACGGATCTGCTGCGACAGAGGGCGCAGATGGGCGCCCGCCTCGGCATGCTGGAGCGCCTCGTCGAGGGGACGCGGCTGCCTGTCGCCGTGAAGGAGCCGTCCGGCCGCTACGCGTTTGCCAATCCGGCCTATGCCGGGCGTCTCGGTGCGCCGCTCGAGGCGGTGCTCGGCAGTACCGATGCGGCATTGTCGCGGGCGCAGGCGGTCGCGGCGCGGGAAGCCGAACTGCAGGCGCTCGCCGGCGGCCAGGACTCGGTCGTCAGCGAGCTGGCTGGTCCGCTGTGCCCGCCCGGTACGGCAGTCCTCGTCAATCGCTTTCCGGTGGCCCTGTCCGACGGCGACAACCACGGGGTCGGCATCGTCGTATCCGACGTGGCGGCCGGCGCGGCCGATCTGGCGCGGATCGATCTGGACGAGTCGGGCCGGGTCGTGGCGTGTTCGGGGGCGGCTGCCCGCTGGGGCCTGGTGGTGGGCAAGGGATTGCCGCGGACGCTTGCTGCGCTGAAGAGGCTGCACAAATCCGGCGGAACGTCGGCGAGCTGCGAATTGAAGATCCGCGGCGATCGCTGGCTCGCCGTGCTGATGCGCCCGTCGCCCAGGCCGGACGCCTCGGCGAGCGCACTGCTGACCTCGGTACGGGACTGAGGGTCCGGTGGACGAGCATCTGAGCGGACGCCTGCTGCCCGAGCTGCTGGCCGTCGTCAGCGATGCGGTGCTGGTGGTGGATCTCGATTCGATGTGCGTGCAGGCACACAACGGCAAAGCCGCCAGGCTCTACGACTATCCGGTCGGTGGGCTGGACGGGCTGCGCTACGATCGGGTGCTGGCGGTGGACCCGGATTCGGCGGCCGATCTGCTGCGCCAGCGGCGGCCGTACGTACCGCTGCGCTTTCATCGCCGCCGCGACGGCAAGCACATCTCGGTCGAGATCCGCGCCCGCTTCCTGGAAGAGGACGGCCATCGGCTGGCGCTGCTGGCGCTCAGGCGGGGACCCGAAGCCGGCGGCGAGCAGCAGGGCCGAAACGAGGCCGAGGAGAGGTTCCGCGCCATCTTCGAAGCCTCCGCCTTCCCGATCCTGCTGCTGGACCTGGAGGCCCGGGTGGTGGACCTGAATCCATGCGCCGAATCGACCTACCGGCGGACGCGTGCGACGATGCTGGGCCAAACGCTGGCCTCGCTGACCGGGGCGCCCGAACTGGGCAGGAACCTGTTTCTGTCGCGCGTCACCTTCGTGCCGGCCAATGCCCACCTGCGGGGCGACGGCAGCGTCTTCCACGCCGAGATCCTGATTTCCTATCCGCGCCCGATCCGTCGGCCGTGGGCGCTGGCGCTGGTGCGCGACGTCAGCGAGGAGCAGCGCGCGCTGCAGATGTTGCGGGAAAGCGAGCGCCGCTGGCAGTTCGCGCTGGAGGGACACGGCGACGGCGTGTGGGACTGGGATCTGAGCGACGGCCGGGTGTGGGTCTCGGACCAGTTGCGCCGCATCCTGGGCTTCGCCGCCGGCGAGGCCGTGCCGGCCATCGCCGCGCTGGTGCATGCGCGCGACCTGCGCCGCTTCCAGCGCTCGGTCGGCGATCATCTGTCCGGCCGCAGCGAGCTGCACGAAGTTGAATTCCGCATGCGCTGCGAGGACGGCAACTATCGCTGGATGATCTGCCGCGGGCGCCTCGTCGAGCACGACGGCGAGGGGCGTCCGCGCCGCATGGTCGGGACCTTGCGCGACATCCACGAAGCGCGCGGCGCGCGCGAGCGGGAACGCATGCAACTGCAGCAGTTGGCCCACGTCGGGCGCTTGGTGACGCTGGGCGAGAGCGCGACGGTGCTGGCCCACGAGATCAACCAGCCGCTGACGGCGATAAAGAATTTCGGCGGCGTCGCCCGGCGCCGCCTGCCGGATGGCTGCGACCCGCGCCTGCGCGAAGCGCTCGACATGATTTCGGCGCAGGCCCTGCGTGCGGGCGAGGTGGTGCGCAGGATGCGCGACTTCATGAGCAAGAGTCCTTCCAACTGGCAGTGCCTGACTGTGAACGAGCTGATCACGTCGATGATTCGCTTCGTGCAGTTCGAGGCCGACCAGCGCGGCATCGAATTCGTGCTGGCACTCGATTCGGACGTCCCCGAACTGCATGCCGACCGGCTGCAGATCGAACAGGTGCTGCTCAATCTGATGCGCAACGCGATCGAGGCCATCAACGGCGGCGAGGCGCCGGGGGTCGTGACCGTCTGCAGCGCCTACCGGCACGGCCGTATCGAGTTCGAGGTGCGCGACAATGGAGGCGGTCTGCAGGGGGCCGCCCGGACCGCGCTGTTCGAACCTTTCGTGACCACCAAGAGCGACGGGTCGGGCCTCGGCCTGGTCATCTGCAAATCCATCGTCGAGGCCCACGGCGGCGAGATGTGGGCGCGTGACAACGAACCCCGGGGTATGATATTCGGCTTCTCGCTGCCGATAGCACCATAGGTCGAGCCCATGCCGGAACTTGCGGTCGCCGTAATCGATGACGATCAGGCCGTGCGCATCTCGCTGCAGATGCTGGTCGAGACGCTGGGCGTTCAGGTCGCCGCCTTTCCCGGCGCAGCGGCATTCCTGCAGGAGCGCGCGCTGCACCGCCGCCTCGGCTGCCTGATCCTGGACGTGCGCATGCCGGGTACCAGCGGGCTGCAACTGCAGGAGCAACTGCAGGGCGAACTGGCCGAAGTGCCGGTGATATTCCTCTCCGGCCATGGCGACGTGCCGATGGTCGTGCGGGCGATGCGCGCGGGGGCCATCGATTTCCTGTCCAAGCCCTTCAACGAACAGCTGCTGCTGGACCGGGTGCAGGAGGCGCTGCAGCTAAGCCGGCAGAGGGTCGCGCAGCGGCGCGAGCGTTCGATTGGCGAAGCCCGCCTGGCGCTGCTGACACCGCGCGAAAGAGAGGTCCTCGAAGCGGTCGCCGACGGCCTGCAGAACAAGGAGATCGCCGAGCGGCTCGGCATCAGCGTCAAGACCATCGAACAGCACCGCTCGCGCATCATGGAGAAGCTTCGCTGCCGCACGGCGGCCGAACTGGTGCGCGTGTATCTCACCGCCGGCGGTGCGCCGGATCGGGGAAATCCCTGAGTCTTACCGTGCTGGCGCGAATGGGCGGCAGGCTCCGCTTGTGCCAAGGTTCCAAGCGGGGCCGGACGGCGTGTCCAAGGGGGACAGCGCCCGGCTCCGGCCATTGCAGCTACGGGGGAGAAGATGGAAATGGGAGAGGATACGTTTGATGCGCTGAGGGAAGCGATGCGCGAGCGCAGCGATTTGCTGCTCGATCTGGCCGCCGGCACGATGACGCTGTGGCAGGACGCGGTCGAGCGAAGTTGTGGGCAGTACTTCGGTCTCGCCTGGTCGATGCTCGGTGCGGCCGGCGCGCTGGCCGGCGCATCGGAGCGCGCGCCCGAGCGATTGGCCGAACTGCAGCGCGAGATGTTGAGTGCCGGCGAGCGGGTGGGCGGCGACTGGGTCCAACTGCAGAAGGACGTGGCCGAGCTGTGGAGCGACGCGAGCGGCAGGTTGTCGGCGATGTCGATCGGCGGCTTCGAAGCGCTGGCCGGCCCCGCGGCATCGATGCTGTCGGCGGCCGAGGCACAGGCGGGAAGCGTCGAACGCGGTCGGCGGGCACCGCGCCGCGCCGCGCAGGGGGCGATCCGCGCCGGCAGCGGCGCGCGGCGCAGCCTGAACGCCTGAGGTCCGCCTCGCGCCAGCGGTCCGGTGCCCGGGCCGCCGTGCGGAACGCGGCAGGCAAAACGAAAGCCGGCACAGGTGCCGGCTTTCGTTCGTCGGTCGGTCGAGGCCCGTTCAGCGATAGCCCGCGCGGTCGTAGATCCTCTGGGCCTCGGCCGTGGTCTTCGACAGCAGACCGACGTTCAGCTCGTCGGCACGGAAGTTGCCGAGCGATTCCAGCGCCGGGTTGCTGACCTCGACGCCGGCGACCACCGTCCATTCGTTGTTGCCGTTGGCGAAATGGGCCTGGGCTTCGTCCGAGGCCAGGTACTCGAGGAACTTCACCGCCGCCTCCTTGTGCGGCGCATGCTTCAGCATGCCGCCGCCCGACACGTTGATGTGCGTGCCCCAGCTGCCCTGGTTCGGCCAGATCACGCCGACCGCCTTGATCGCCGCCTGGTCGGCCGGCTTGTCCGAATTGATCAGCCGGGCCACGTAGTAGCTGTTGGCGATCGCCACGCCGCACTCGCCCGCCGCGACGGCGCGGATCTGGTCCGTGTCGCCGCCGCGCGGATCGCGGGCGAAGTTGGCGACCACGCCGCGGGCCCATTTCTCGGTCGCCTCGGCGCCGTTGTGCTGGATCAGCGCCGCACCCAGCGACAGGTTGTAGGGGTGGCTGCCCGAGCGCGTGCACACCTTCCCTTCCAGTTCCGGGCGGGCCAGGTCCTCGTAGTTCTGCACCAGCTTCGGATCGACGTCGGCCTTGTTGTAGACGATCACCCGCGCGCGGGTCGAGAACGCGAACCAGGTGCCGGACTTGAGGTGGTCGGGGATGCGTTCGTCGAGCACCTTCGAGCTCACCGGCGCGAAGATGCCCAGTTCGTCGGCCTTCGCCAGCCGCGAGGCATCCACCGTGATGAACACGTCGGCGGGACTGTTGGTGCCTTCGTTCTTGATCCGCTCGAGCAGCGCGTCTTCCTTGCCCTCGATGCGATTGACCTTGATCCCGGTGGCCTTGGTGAAGTTGGCGTAGAGGGCTTCGTCGGTCTGGTAGTGCCGCGCCGTGTAGAGGTTCAGTTCAGTGTCGGCGGCAGCCGCCGACAGCGGGATGCCGATCGAGACGAACAGGGCAGGGACGAGCTTGCGAATCATGAAAGGCTTCCTCATGCGATCCAGTGAAATTTGGTGAATCCGATGATACGAAGCCGGGGCTTCAAATGCAAATGATTCTTGTTTGTGATTAAATAATAATGCGAATTATTCTTATTGAGGCCCATGTCATGAACGCACTCGTCGTCGGCGCCGATCGACTCGGCAACATTCCCGGCCTGCTGGCCGAATACGGCATCTCGATCAAGTCCCACGTCTCGGGCCGGGACCGGGCGCACCAGCGCAGCGCGGGGCCCCTGCCGACCGGTATCGGCATGGTCATCCTGTTCACCGATTTCCTCGGCCACAACGTCATGCGCAGCTACCGCGATGCCGCCAATCGCGAGGGGATTCCACTGGTGTGTTGCCGCCGCTCGGTGTGCGCGCTCAAACAGGCGCTGGGCAATGCCGGCTGCGCCGACTGCAGCCGTCGGGCAGGCGTGGTCTGATGCGCCGGCCTCACACCGCGCGGCGGCTCCAGCGGCGCGAACGCTCGATGTCGATCAGGCCGCGCGGGGTCAGCGTGCCACCGGCGTGGGCACGGCCCAGGCTCGCCATCAGCAGCTGCGCGATCGCGTAGGCGTCGCCCAGGGCATGGTGGCGCTGGAAGGTTTCGACACCGAACGCGTCCATCCACTCCACCAGCCGTACCTGTTCGCTCAGGTGCTCGGGAAAAAGCGTCGGCAACAGCCACTGCAGATCGAGCCAGGGCGGATCGGGCACGAAATCGAAACGGGCGTCGAAGACACGCTCGAGCAGCCTGCGGTTGAAGGATGCGTTGTACACCACCCACGGCGAACGTCCGGCGAAGTCCAGCAAGGCCGCCATCGCGAGCGCCGGGTCGTCGCCGAGCGGCTGGTAGATGGCCTTCGCCGGCGACAGGCTGCCACCTTCGATCGCGATCGCTGCGACCGCCAGCAGGCGATCCTTCTCCAGATCCAGTCCGGTCGCCTCGGTATTGACGACCACGTAGCGAGTTTCGAAGTGCGGGTGGATCAGGTCCGGCTGCTCGGCGTCCTTCCAGCGGGCGATCGAGTCCGCCGCGCCGTCGGGTAGCGGCGGTCGCGATCCCGGCACGAAGCGCGACAGCCAGCTCATAGCTGGTAGTCCAGCTTGAGCCGCGTCTGCAGCTTGCGCGCCTGGCGGAACGCTTCCTTCAGGATGCGGCGGTCGAGTTCGTTCAGCCGGTCCGGATTGACGCGATTGTCGCCGGGCGCGTCGTGCTCGGTCTCCAGGTGCTGCGAGCGCAGGCGCAGCAGCTGGATGAAGTTGAAGCCCTCGATCACCGCCGAAGTCTCGTCCGCCGCCACGCCGAGCTTCTTGCCGGCCTGGCGCAGGCGCTGCACCGTGCTGCTGGAGGCGATGCCGGTGCGCAGCGAGAGAATGCGCGCCGCATCGACGAAGAGCCGGGCGCCGACCTTCTTCAGGTCGATCGTGCCCGGATGCTTCGGGTCGTCGTCGGTGACGAAGTCGCGGATGCGGCCCAGCGGCGGCTGGGCGCTCAGCGCGTTGCCGGCCATCATGCGCAGGAAGGCGCTGTTGTCCTTCGCGCGCGCGAACAGGTGGGCGCGCAGGCGGTTGCTCCACTCTTCGTTGCCGTACAGCGGGCGGAAATCGAAGAAGATCGTGGCGTTCAGCAGGGCCTGCGGATCCGGCTCGTCGATCCAGGCGGCGAAGCGCCGCTGCCATTGCTCGAGCGTCAGGCACAGCTCCGGATTGCTGGCCATGATGTTGCCCTTGCAAAGCGGGAAGCCACAGGCTGCCAGATCTTCGTTCACGGCCCGGGCGAATTTCAGGATCGCCTGCTTGCAGCCTTCCGGCTCGGCGCCGGCGGGCAATGCATAGATGATGCCGTTGTCCTGGTCGGTGGACAGCGTCTGCTCGTGGCGCCCCTCGGAACCGAAGGCCAGCCAGCAGAATTCGAGCTCGCCCAGATCGTGCCGCTCGAGCTCGAGTTCGATGATCCGCCTGGTCAGCGCGTCGTTGAGGGCCGAGATGAACTGGGTCAGCTGTTCCGAGCCGATGCCCTGGGCGATCAGATTCAGCGCCAGCTGGCGGATGTCGCGGCTGGCCTGCTGCATCGTCTCCAGGTCGGTCGCGTTCTCGATGCCGGCGCGGATCTGCCGCAGGCCGATGCGCTGCAGCGAGAACAGGTCGCGTTCCGACACCACGCCCTTCAAGCGCCGCTCGCCGTCCACTACCAGCAGGTGACGCACGCCGTGGGTCGCCATTTCGAGCGCCGCATCGTAGGCCGAGGCCGAAGTGCTCAGCACGTGCGGCGGGCCGCTCATCAGTTCGGTCACCGGCCGGCTCAGATCGAAGGCCGGCAGGATCACCCGCGATAACAGGTCGCTCTGCGTCACGATGCCGATCGGGCGTTGTTCGACGTCGGCCACCACCATGCAGCCGACCCGCTCCTTCGCCATGTGCTCGAGCGCCTCGCGGCTGCTGAGTTCGGGCGCCACGAAGACCGGCTCCCGCTTGACGAGCCGGCCCAGCGGCGTGGTCATGGTCTGCTGCTCGGCGGCACGCTGCGCGAACTGGTTCTGCAGCTGTTCGCGCGACTGGTTCAGCAGGCTGGCGATGTACTTGGTGCAGAACAGATGGAAGACCGGGCTCATCTCCATCAGCCGCATGAAATCCTCGGCGGCCAGCTGGAAGCAGAAGCTGTCCTCGACCGCGACGTAGCTGTTGGTCGATGGGCGATGGGCCGAGATCGCGCCGATCGGGAAGCACTCGCCCGGGCCCATCGTCAGCGCAGCGTATTCGGTCACCGACACGCTGCCGGCCTGGCGGGCCAGCACCTTGCCGCGCTGGATGATGTGCAGCTGGCCGACCTCGCCCATCTCCGGCGACAGGATGATGCTGTCGCGGGCGTGGAACACCAGCACCAGCCGCTCGGCCATGAAGGCCAGGGCCTCGGGCTCCATCCGGTTGAAGGGCGAGTGGCGGCGCAGAAAGTCGATACTGGCGCCCTGCAGCATCTCGGTTGCCTGGCTGTTCATCGGTGGTTTCCGCGTTCCGTTCGGCAAAAAAACAACAATTATAATGGTCGCTCGGCGACCTGCTTCTGATCTGGCGCAAGCATCGCGGGCGCCACTGGCCGGGACTAGAGCACCTCGGCGGCATGGTCCGCCAGCCGCGAGCGCTCGCCGCGCTGCAGCGTGACGTGGCCGGAATGGGACCATCCCTTGAAGCGGTCCACGACGTAGGTCAGGCCCGAACTGCCCTCGGTCAGGTAGGGCGTATCGATCTGCGCGATGTTGCCCAGGCAGACCACCTTGGTGCCGGGCCCGGCACGCGTGATCAGCGTCTTCATCTGCTTCGGCGTCAGGTTCTGGGCCTCGTCGATGATCAGGAACTTGTTGATGAAGGTGCGCCCGCGCATGAAGTTCAGGCTCTTGACCTTGATCCGGCTGCGGATCAGGTCCTGCGTCGCGGCGCGGCCCCAGTCGCCACCTTCGCCGGCGGTGCCGTTCAGCACGTCCAGGTTGTCCTCCAGCGCACCCATCCACGGCGCCATCTTTTCTTCCTCGGTGCCGGGCAGGAAACCGATGTCCTCGCCCACCGGCACCGTCACGCGGGTCATGATGATCTCGGCGTAGCGCTTCGCGTCCAGCACCTGGGTCAGGCCGGCGGCGAGCGTCAGCAGCGTCTTGCCGGTGCCGGCCTGGCCGAGCAGCGTGACGAAATCGACCTCGGGATTCATCAGCAGGTTGAGCGCGAAGTTCTGTTCCCGGTTGCGCGCGGTGATGCCCCACACGCTGTTCTTCTGGTGCGAGTAGTCGATCAGGCTCTCGAGCGTGAACGTGGCGCCGCCGGCGTCGGTGACCCAGGCCTGCAGCGGCTGTTCGCCCTCCTGGTAGACGAACTCGTTCACCAGCATGTCGGCGGCGGCGGGTCCGCTCAGCCGGTAGTAGGTGCGTCCGTCCTCCTTCCACGACTCCAGGCCCTTGGCATGCGCTTCCCAGAACGCCTGGTCGAGCGCGCGTGCGCCGGTATAGAGCAGATCGGCGTCCTCGAGCACCTTGTCGTTGAAGTAGTCCTGCGCCTCCAGCCCGAGCGCCCGGGCCTTGATGCGCATGTTGATGTCCTTGGAGACCAGGATCACATGCCGCTGCGCAGTCTTCTCGGTCAGATGCAGCACGACGCCGAGGATCTGGTTGTCGCCGCGCCCGGTCGGCAGACCGGCCGGCAGCTGGATGCCGATCGCCTCGGCCTGCAGGAACAGCCGGCCGGTGGCCAGCCCGCGCGACGGCTCGCCCAGCTCGATGCCCCGCTCGATGCCGTCCTCGCTGGACGAGACGATCTCGTCCAGCGTACGGCTCGCCTGACGGGCGTTGCGGGCGACTTCGGACATGCCCTTCTTGTTGTTGTCCAGTTCTTCCAGCGTCATGATCGGCACGTAGATGTCGTGCTCCTCGAAGCGGAACAGGCTGGTGGGGTCGTGCATCAGCACATTGGTATCGAGCACGAACAGCTTGGTCTTGGGTGCCTTGGCGGCGGTGCGACGGGTGGCCATTGAGCGTTTCCGGGTCGGTGGCGGGTGATCAGATCGACTTGACGAAGGCGAGCACCTCGGCGGCATGGCCGGGCACCTTGACGCCGCGCCATTCGCGCGCCAGCCTGCCGGCCGCATCGATGACGAAGGTCGAGCGCTCGATGCCGCGCACCTGCCGCCCGTACATGTTCTTCATCTTGATCACGCCGAAGAGGTTGCAAGCCGTCTCTTCAGCGTCCGAGATCAGTTCGAACGGAAGCGCCTGTTTGGCCTTGAAGTTCTCGTGCGACTTGAGTCCGTCGCGCGAGATGCCGAACACCTGGCAGCCCGCGGCCAGGAAGTCTCCGTGCAGATCGCGGAAGTCCTTGCTCTCGTTGGTGCAGCCCGGCGTGCTGTCCTTCGGGTAGAAATACAGTGCTACCTTGCCGCCTTGCAGCGATGACAGGGTGACTTCCTGCCCGGAGGTGGCGGGCAAGGTGAAATCGGGCGCGGCTTCGCCGACCATGGGGGTCTCCTAGCTGGTTTGGTTTGCGATTCGGCCGAGCGTACGCAAGCGCCTTGCCGCTGGCAATGCGGCCGCTGTACGGTCATCGGCGATGGTAAGCGGCTGCACCTCAGGCCGGATTGAAGATCAGTGCGGCGGCGACGCTGCGGCCCTCGTTGACGAGGATGTTGAAGGTGCGGCAGGCCGAGCCCAGGTCCATGACCTCGAAGCCGATGCGGGCGCGCATCAGCGGGCGCAGCAGGGCCGGATCCGGAAAGCGCTGCTGCGATCCGGTGCCGATCAGCACGATTTCGACCCCCAGCCCGGCCAGGCGCTCAAAGTCCGCTTCGACCAGGCCGTCGAAACCGGCCCCGGCCCAGTCGGTGCGGACGTCGTCCGGCAGCACGATCAGATTGGTCTCGAAGCGTGCCTGCTTGATCTTGACGTGGTCTTCCGCGTAGCCGGTGACGGTGTTCAGCTCGCCGCTCTTGTCGAGAAAAAGTTTCATGCGCGAGGGGGGCTCGATTGCGGGGGTGGTGGGGATTGAATACCATTATATCCTTTGTCCGCGCGCCATCGATCCGACTCCGGACGCGTCGCCGGACGCTCTGCCAAGGATGGTGTGCCATGACTCGTCGTGCCGAACTCTCGATCGCCAGTGAAGAAGCCGTGAGCACGGCCGCTGCGGCGAGCGAGCGCGCGATGCCGGCGCCGCTGTCCAAGTCGGCCAAGCTCGCCAACGTCTGCTACGACATCCGCGGCCCGGTGCTGGCGCGCGCCAAGCAGCTGGAGGACGAAGGCCACCGCATCATCAAGCTGAACATCGGCAATCTGGCGCCGTTCGGTTTCGAGGCGCCGGAAGAGATCGTCGTGGACGTGATCCACAATCTGCGCGATGCCTCGGGCTATTCCGAGTCGCAGGGCATGTTCGCGGCGCGCAAGGCGATCATGCACTACACGCAGCAGAAGAAGATCGGCGGCGTCGGCATCGACGACATCTACGTCGGCAACGGCGTCTCCGAGCTGATCGTGATGTGCATGCAGGCGCTGCTGAACAATGGCGACGAGGTGCTGGTGCCGGCGCCCGACTACCCGCTGTGGACCGCAGCCGTGTCGCTGTCGGGCGGCGCGCCGCGCCACTACGTCTGCGACGAGGGGAGCGACTGGCTGCCGGACCTGGACGACATCCGCGCCAAGGTCACGCCGAGGACCCGCGCGCTGGTGGTGATCAACCCGAACAACCCGACCGGCGCGCTGTACCCGGAGCCGGTGCTGCTGGAACTGATCGAGATCGCGCGCCAGCACAACCTGGTGGTGTTCGCCGACGAGATCTACGACAAGACCTTGTTCGACGGCGTCAGGCACACCTCGATCGCGTCGCTGGCCGACGACGTGCTGTTCGTGACCATGAACGGTTTGTCGAAGAACTACCGTGCCTGCGGCTATCGTGCCGGCTGGATGGTGGTGTCGGGCGAGAAGCGCCATGCGCAGGACTACATCGAGGGCCTGACGATCCTGGCCTCGATGCGGCTGTGCTCGAACGTGCCGGGCCAGTGGGCGATCCAGACCGCGTTGGGCGGCTACCAGAGCATCGACGAACTGATCGCGCCGGACGGCCGCCTGACGCGCCAGCGCGACCTGGCGTGGGAGATGCTCACTTCGATCCCGGGCGTCAGCTGCGTCAAGCCGAAGGCCGCGCTGTACCTGTTTCCGCGGCTCGATCCCAAGATCTATCCGATCCGCGACGACCAAAAGTTCATCCTCGAGCTGCTGGAGGAGGAGAAAGTGCTGGTGGTGCAGGGCAGCGGCTTCAACTGGCCCTCGCCGGACCACTTGCGGATCGTGTTCCTGCCCCACGAGGACGACCTGAAGGATGCCTTCGGGCGCATCGAGCGCTTCCTCGGCCACTACCGAAAGCGCCATGCCGGCTGAACCGAGGATCGTCGAGCTGACCGACCGGGCCGGGCGCATCACTGCGCCCGGCCTTGTTGCGAAGGCTGAAGTGGTGCACCGGCAGTTGCGTCCGCAGCTGCCGTCGGCCTATGTCGAACGCATCGAGGAAATCTGCCGCTCGGGCGCGCGCCTGGCGGCCGCCGAGCTGGACGGCCGCGTGGCCGGGCTGGTGCTGTGGCGGATCATCGAAAACACCTGCGAGGGGCGTCGCCTGTACGTGGGCGACCTGGTGACCGACGAAGGCCATCGTGGCCGCGGCGTCGGCAAGGCCTTGCTCGGCTGGCTGGCCGAACAGGGCAGGGCGTCAGGCTGTCAGGTGCTGGCGCTGGAGTCGGGCGTGCAGCGACCTCGCGCGCACGCCTTCTACTTTAGAGAGGGGTTGTCGATCCCTTCGTTTTCTTTCAGGAAGAAGCTCGTATGAAACCGATCAATGTGGGTCTGCTGGGAATCGGTACCGTCGGTGGCGGTACCTTCACTGTGCTGAAGCGCAACGAGGAAGAGATTACCCGTCGCGCCGGCCGGCCGATCCGCATTACCCGGGTGGCCGACCGCGACCAGGCGCTGGCGCGCCGTGTGGCGGGCGAGGCGGTGGCGATCGGCGACGACGCCTTCGCGGTGGTGGCCGACCCCGACATTGATATCGTCGTCGAGCTGATCGGCGGCTACACGGTCGCCAAGGACCTGGTGCTGCAGGCCATCGACAACGGCAAGCACGTCGTCACGGCCAACAAGGCCTTGCTGGCCGTGCACGGCACCGAGATCTTCGAGGCGGCGCAGAAGAAGGGCGTGATGGTGGCCTTCGAGGCCGCGGTGGCCGGCGGCATCCCGATCATCAAGGCGCTGCGCGAGGGCCTGACCGCCAACCGCATCGAATGGGTGGCCGGCATCATCAACGGCACCACCAACTTCATCCTGTCCGAGATGCGCGACCGCGGCCTGCCGTTCGCCGACGTGCTGAAGGAGGCGCAGGAGCTGGGCTACGCCGAGGCCGATCCGACCACCGACATCGAGGGCTTCGATGCCGCCCACAAGGCGACGCTGATGGCCTCGATCGCGTTCGGCATTCCGGTGCAGTTCGACAAGTGCCACGTCGAAGGGATCACGGCCATCGACGCGGCCGACATCCGCTACGCCGAGCAGCTCGGCTACCGCATCAAGCTGCTCGGCCTGGCTCGCCGCCGGCCGCACGGCGTAGAGCTGCGCGTGCACCCGACGCTGGTGCCGGCCAAGCGGCTGATCGCCAACGTCGAGGGCGCGATGAACGCGGTGCTGGTGCAGGGCGACGCGGTCGGGCCGACGCTCTACTACGGCCAGGGCGCCGGCGCCGAGCCGACCGCCAGCGCGGTGATCGCCGACCTGGTGGACGTCACGAGGCTGCATACCGC
>JBNLET010000140.1:0-10716 GCA_050305135.1 Rhodocyclaceae bacterium
CACCGCCCCGGTGGAAATGCACCACTCTCGCGGCCGACCCGCGACGGCCGGGCACCGGCGGATCGAGCATCTCGCCGCTGGTGCCATTCTTGCGGGAGTCCGGGCGGTTTGCGCCGGATCCGATCCGCGAGGAGATGCCGATGAATGCCAAGCGATGCCGCGGCGGCGACTGCGTGCTCGGCGCATTGCCGTGGCTGCTGTACAGCACCGGCGCGCGGGCCGCCGTCCCGCTGCCCGCCGTGCTGGCGGCGGCGAGCACGCGCGAGCTGGTGCTGGGCGCCTTCGTGCTGCTGCTGATGGTGCTGGTTCCGCTGTGGCTGCGCGCGATGTGGTTTCCGTCGCGCCATCGCGAAAGCGATGCGCGGTCCGGTCGCCGGCGCAGCCGCGCGGATCAGCGCCTGGTCGAGATCGTGCTGTGGCTGGTGCCGGCCATCCTCGCGATCGCGATCGGGGCGATGGCCTGGCTCTACACCTACCGGCCGGAGAGCGCCCAGCCGATCGCCACCCACGCCCTGCCGCAGCACCACCGGCCGTCCTCCGGGACGCAGATCGGCGATCTCGACTCGCTCGCGATGCGCGCGCCGCCGCTCGCCGTCGATGCGGCGCGGGGCGGGCAACAGGCGCTCGGACGCCGCGCCTGAGCGGCGTGTCGCCCTGGCGGTAGGCCTCGATGGCCAGCGTTTCGTCGCGGCTCGGCGGATCGGGGCGTTGACCGCCGTAGCGGCCGGCCGCGAAGGCAAGTGAAACCGGCAGGATCAGCCCGGCGGTGATCAGCGGGCCTTGGTTGTCGGGAATGTACATGGTGTTCGTGCTCCGCGAATCGGAATCGTCGTGGCGTCGGCGAAGCGATCAGTCGCTGCGGGTCGCGGGCCGAGCCGGCAGCGCGCTCGGGGCCTCGGCGGCGGCCGTCTTGTCGGCCTTCGGCACTTCGACCAGCGACACGGTATCGACCGACATGCCGTCCTCGGCGTCCTTCAGCGCCAGGTTGGCGTCGAAGTATTTCTGCGCGGCGATCAGCCGCGCCGCTTCGGCGAGGTGCTGCCAGGTCTGCCGCAGCGGCATCAGCAGGCGGCTGTAGCCGACGTCCACGTCGGCCAGCCTGAGCTCTTCGATCCCCTTGTCATGCCGGCCGGCCTTCAGGTGATCGCGGCCGACGGCCAGGTGTTGCCGCTTCTCGGGCGTCAGCGCGTAGTCGCGGCTCACCACCAGGTCGCCGTCGATCGAGACCAGGTTCGGATCGCCGCCCGCCTCGGCCCGCAGCGCCTTGTCGTCGCGGCCGGTCTTGTCCAGGCCGTGCCGAGCCTTGTCGACAAACTGCCGGGCGCCGTCGGTATCGCCGTTGAACAGCGCCAGGCGCGCGGCACGCACGTTCTGCATCACCTGGTAGCCGTCCTGCGACACCTTGAAGTCGAGCCGGTCGATCTTGTCCTGCTGCTGCTCGGCCTTGACGGCCGCCGCGTCGGCGGTGGCGGCAGCGGCGACGAAGGGCGCGAAGGCGGCGCCGGCGAGCGCGGCGGTGGCGATGGCGCCGATGACCGAAGTGCGAATGAGCTTGTTCATGCTGTGTCTCCTCGAGTCACCCGATGGGGTTTTCAGGCGGGTCGCGACGGGGTGTCGGGTCGGACGGCCATTCGTTCGGCGGTTTTCTGCCGAGCCGAGCATCGTTTCGCATCGGCCGTGCCAGCGACTCAAGCAGCTGTTTTTGCAAGATTTTTATGCGAAGCAAGGCATTCGGAGATGCGGCGCGGCGGTAATTTCCACCATTGCCCCCAGCGCCGGGCGCGGCGATGCCGCGGCGCCGGGGCGCAGCCGGGACGGAAGCGCGTGTGGCGGAACGAAGGCCGCGCCGGAGAATCAGCCGCGACGACGCGCAAGGAAGGTGGCGACGGCCGCGATCGCGAGCACCAGCAGCGCCAGCACGGCCGCCAGCTTGATCGGCGGCAGCTGGTGGATCAGCGCCATCGCGCGCGCCGACAGCCGATCGCTCAGGCTCAGCCACAGGCCGACCCACAGCGCGCCGCCGACCAGGTTGGCGGCCAGGAAGCGCCACCACGGCAGCCCCAGCGTGCCGGCCAGCACGCCGTTCAGCTGGCGCAGCAGCACGAAGAAGCGGGCGACCACCACCACCAGCACGCCGTAGCGCGCAAACACGCCGCTGAAGTGCTGCATGCGGGCCTCGGTCAGGCCCAGCCGCGCGCCATGGCGCAGCACCGCCTCGCGGCCGAGCCGGCGGCCGATCGCATAGCCCAGGTTGTCGCCCAGCACCGAGCCCAGCCACAGCGCCAGGAAGGCCGGGCCGAGCGCCTCGTGGCGCGCGCCGAGCGCGCTGCCCAGCGCGATCATCAGCGATTCGCCCGGCAGCGGCGCGCCGATCGACTCGAGCGTGATGACCAGCGTCACCACCGGCAGGCCGTAGCCGATCAGCTGTTCGATCAGGTGCTCCATCAGCGCTGGGTTTCCGCGGCGGCCAGCCCGTACTTCTGGATGCGGTAGCGCAGCGTCTCGCGCGTCGTGCCGAGGGCCCGCGCGGTGGCCATGACATTGTAGTCGTGGCGTTCGAGCGCGCTGCGGATGATGAAGCGGTCCATCTCGTCGAGCGCCATCGAGCCGTCCAGCGGCAGCCGAATCCAGTCGCCCTCACCGGCCGCCGCGCCGGCGGCGCCGGCCGGCGCATGCGGCAGGCCGAGCCACTCGAGCGGCAGCTCGGGGCCGCTCGACAGCAGCACGCAGCGCTCGATGACGTTGCGCAGCTCGCGCACGTTGCCGGGCCAGTCGTAGCCCCGCAGGGCCTGCCAGACCGCCTCCGGCACGCTTCTGACCTGTTTGCCGGCCTGGGCGTTGAAGTCGCGCACCAGCGCCAGCACGAGGGACTCCAGGTCCTGCTTGCGCTCGCGCAGGCTGGGCAGCCCGACCTCGAACACCGAGATGCGGTGGTACAAATCGCTGCGGAATTCGCCCCGCGCGGCCAGTTGGCGCAGGTCGCGGTTGGAGGCCGCGATCAGCTGCACGTCCACCTCGATCTCGCGTTCGCCGCCGACGCGGCGGAAGCGCTGCTCCTCCAGCGCCTTCAACAGCTTCGACTGCAGGCCCGGATCCATCTCGCCGATCTCGTCGAGGAACAGCGTGCCGCCGTCGGCCTGCTCGAGCAGGCCGCGGTGGCGTCCGCGGGCGCCGGTGAAGGCGCCCGATTCGTGGCCGAACAGCTGCGATTCGAGCAGGTCCTTCGGAAAGGCTGCGCAGTTCACGTCCACGAACGGCCCGCCGCCGCGCTCGCCCGAGTAGTGCAGGATCTTCGCCGCCAGGCCCTTGCCGGTGCCGGTCTCGCCCGACAGCAGCACGCTGGAGATCGGCACTTTCGCCAGCTGCTGCAGCATCGTGCGCACCCGGGTGGCGGCCGGGCTGGCGCCGACGAAGGCCTCGGGCGCGAACTTGCGCGCCTCGCTCTCGGTGCGGTCGGCGATGCGCTGGCGGGCGCGGGCGCCGCGCAGCGCGGCGGCGATGGTCAGGTCCAGCTTGTGGTAGTCGATCGGCTTGGCGAGGAAATCGAGCGCGCCGAGCTCGGCCGCCCGCTCGATGTCGCGGCGGGTGCCGTAGCCGGACAGGAAGATCCATTCGCCCAGGCCGCCGGCGGCGCGCACCTCCTCGAGGAAATCCAGCCCGTTGCCGTCCGGCAGGTTCATGTCGGACAGCACGATGGCCGGCGACAGGCCGATGTCGAGGATCAGGTGGCGTGCATCGGCCAGCGTTTCGGACAGCGTGACCTGCCAGCCCTCACGCTCGAAGCGGCGCTTCAGCTCGCTGCCGAGCAGGCGTTCGTCCTCGATGATGGTCATGGTCTGCATGGTTTCAGTCTCCGCAGGGCAGGGTGACGACGGTCAGCGCACCGCCGTCCTCGCCGCGCTTCAGTTGGATCTCGCCGCCGGCCGAACGCACCAGCCGCTGGATGATCGACATGCCCAGCCCGGTACCGTCCGCCTTGGTGGTCTGGAAAGGGCGGATGCCGTGGGCCAGCAGCGCGTCCGGATAGCCCGGACCGTCGTCGGCGACGCTGAGCTCGACGTGGCGCTCGCGGCGCGCCATCGCGATGCGGATGCGGCCGCGGGCGTCGCCGAGCGCGTCGGAGGAGTTGCGCACCAGGTTGATCAGCACCTGGCGCAGCGTGTCGCGCGGCAGCACGCAGGTACCGGCCGTCACCGCGCAATCGATCGCCAGGTGGTCGGGCAACTGGTAGCGCAGCAGGCGCACGACTTCGTCCACCAGGCGCTCCGAGTCCACCTCGACCGGGGCCTCCAGATGGGCGCGCCCCTGTTCCAGCATGCGGTTCAACAGGCCGGTGACCCGCTTCATCTCGCCGGCGATCAGCCGCACCCGTTCCTGCTCCTCGCCGGCCGGAAGCTCTTCCTCCATGTTGTGCAGCGCGGCCGAGATGCCCGAGA
Source organism: Rhodocyclaceae bacterium (assembly GCA_050305135.1). Taxonomy (GTDB): domain Bacteria; phylum Pseudomonadota; class Gammaproteobacteria; order Burkholderiales; family Rhodocyclaceae; genus Cognatazoarcus. The sequence continues at coordinate 4,437 of JBNLET010000140.1, forward strand.
TCGGATTGCGCAACTCGTGCGCCAGGCGGGCGGCGAATTCGCCCACCGCGGCCAGCCGCGCGCCGTTTTCCAGCTCGGCCTGCTGCCTGAGCAAGGTCTCGGATGCGGCCCTGACCTGGCTCTCGAGCGCATGGGCGTGGGCCTCGGCGGCGTGGCTGGCCTCGCGCAGCCGCACGGCCATGTCGTTGTAGCGGCCATAGACGTCGGCCAGCGGGTCGTCGGCCGGTACCTGCGCGGTATTCGAGAAGTCCAGGTTGCCGACGTTCTCGAGCAGGCTCGAGAGCCGGTTGATCGAGGCGAAGGTGCGCCGGCGCATCGCTGCCAGCAGGCCCATCGCCAGCACCGGCACCAGCAGCATCGCGCAGCCGGCGACCGCCATCTCCAACTCGGCGGCGCGGCGGCTGTCGTCCACGGCGCCGCGCTGCATCCGGTTCTCGTCCGCCAGCGAGTGGCGGATCACCGTCAGCGCCGCCATCAGGCTGGTCTTCAGATCGCTCTGCGTCGGCTGCAGGAGATCCCGCGCCTGGCGCAGCCGGGCCGGCGTGTCCGGGTCGAACTGGCTGCCCTCGGCGAGCAGGCCTTCGAGCGCGTCGCGCACCGGTCCGACTTCCTTCGCCGTCGGCACGGTGTCGCGCTGCACGTGGCGGATCAGCATCTCCTGGATGTCGATACTGATCTGCTGCAGCTGCTGCAGGTGGGCGACGTGCCGCTCCAGCGGGTCGAGCCGGCGCGCCGAGGTCCAGGACGTATAGGCGAGAAAGCCGAGCGAAATGATCAGCGCGGCGATCGCCAGTACCGCCGCCAGCCTGAACGGGCGCAGCAGCGCGGTATGGATCGCGGCCGGTGGCCGTTGTTCGGGTCTCGTCATGGGGATCGTAGGCACCGGGGTCTGTCTGGATCGTCGTTCTCGGGTAAGGCAATCGCTGTGCCACGCGTCCAATGTCCTGCCACCCCGGCCATGGCCGGCGCAGGCCTTGTCGGCGTCGCGCGCGGATGGTGGATTTGAACCGCCATGATGGTTGAAATCCACCACTTTGCCCACGAATGACCGGCCGTCGCGACAAAAGTGCCCTGGAATCAGCAGGCTGCGCGCTGGCATGTGGCTTGCCAAAGGTGGGCGCAGACCCGCGCTTCAAACAAGGAGACTTTCATGTACGAACTGCTCGCCATCGGATACGGCAGCGTCGAGGCAGCCGAGGCGGCCCGCAGTCAATTGGTCGCGCTGGCCGACCGCTACCTGGTCGAGGTGGCCGACGCCGCCGTCGCCGGCGCCGACGGTCGGCGCCGCATCCGGCTCGAACGCATGGTGGACCTGTGGCCGACCGAGCCGGACGGCCGCCCGAACTGGGGTTCCGTGGCCGCCATGCTGCAGCGCCATCCGGCCGTCAATGCGTCGGCCCGCGGCAGCGGCAGCCTGGCCCGCTTCGGCATCGACGACGCCTACATGACGCAGCTGGCCGAGCTGGCGCACAGCAGCGGCGCGGTGCTGCTGGTGCTGGCGCGCCGCGTCAACATCGGCCCGGTGCTCGAAACGCTGCATCAGACGCCCGAGGCCGTACTGCGCTGCGAGGTCGATCCGACGCCGGGCCGCAGCGGCGAGCAGGCGCCCGGCGCCAGCACGTTGACGGCTTGAGAGACCGGCTCGGCGCCGATCACCAGCCCGAGCGGCGATTCGCGGCTCCGGCCGCGCAGCGGCACCGCACTGGAGGACGGCCGTCTCCTCAGGTCGAATTGGCGGCGACCCACCCGCTTTCCTAGACTGCGTTTGTAGCCTCTTGGCGCTCCAGCGGGGGAGGGAACCATGGCACAGTCGGACCGGCGAACCGTTGCCGGACTCGTCGTAGATTTCCTCGTGTCGCGCGGCATCGACCGGGTGTTCGGCCTGCAGGGCGGCCATGTCCAGCCGATCTGGGACCTGCTCGCGCAGCGCGGCGTGCGCATCGTCGATGTTCGCGACGAGGGCGCCGCGGTCCATATGGCACACGCGCATGCGGTGCTGACCGGGACGCTGGGCGTCGCGATGGTGACCGCGGGACCCGGCGTGACCAACTGCGTGACGGCGATCGCCAACGCCCAGCTCGAGCGCGCGCCGCTGCTGCTGATCGGGGGCTGTGCGCCGATCGCGCAGGACGATCTGGGGCCGCTGCAGGGCGTGCCGCACACCGACATCCTGCGGCCGGTCACCCGCAGCGCGCGCACGCTGCGCTTCGCCGACAACATCCTGCGCGATCTCGACAAGGCGGTGTCCCTCGCGCTCGGCGACGGCGCGACGCCCGGGCCGGTGTATCTGGAGATCCCGACCGACGTATTGCGCCAGAGCGTTGCGCCGGCGCTGGTCCTGGACGAATACCTTCGGCCCAGGACTGCGCGCCGCCTGCCGCCCGATCCGGCCGAGATCGAACGGGCGGCAGCCCGCATCGCGCAGGCCCGGCGCCTGCTGGTCATCACCGGGCGCGGCGCCTGCGCCGCGGCGACGGAACTGGGCCGCCTGCTGGACCGCAGTGGCGCAGCCTATCTCGACACCCAGGAAAGCCGGGGCCTGGTCGCGCCCGACCATCCCGCCGTCGTCGGCTCGCTGCGCGGCAAGGCGATGCAGGAAGCGGATCTCGTCGTCGTGATCGGTCGGAAACTGGACTACCAGCTCGGCTACGGCTCGCCCGCGGTCTTTCCGGCGGCGCACTTCGTGCGCATCGCCGACTGCGCCGAAGAGCTTTGGGACAACCGCCGCGGCGAAGTGGAATTGCTGGCGGGCCCGGCGCCGGCGCTGGCGGCGCTGGCCGACGCCTTGCCGGACACGCCGTCCACGCAGGCCGTGGCCTGGCGCGATGCGCTGCATGGCGCCCACGTCGAACGCGCCAGCCGATACATGGCAGCGCTGGCCGAGGCGCCGCAGGGCCAGGACGGGCGCATGCACCCGAACCGCATCTTCGCGGCCCTGCACGAGGTGCTGGCGCCGGATGCGATTACCGTGGCCGACGGCGGCGACATCCTGAGCTTTGCCCGCATGGGCCTGCCGCCGCGTACCTACCTGGATGCCGGGGCCTTCGGCTGCCTCGGCGTCGGCGTGCCCTACGGCATCGCCGCGGCGCTGGCCATGCCCGGGCGGCAGGTGGTGGTGGTGAGCGGCGACGGTGCGTTCGGCATCAACGCGATGGAGATCGACACCGCCAAGCGCCACGGCGCGAAGGCGGTGTTCATCGTCGCCAACAATGCGGCCTGGAACATCGAGCGGCTCGACCAGGAAATGAATTACGGCGGACGGGTGGTCGGCACCACGCTGCAGTATTCCGACTACGCCGCGATGGCCCGTGCGTTCGGCTTGCATGGCGAGCGGATCGAGGATCCGGCGCAACTCGCGCCCGCGCTGCGAAGGGCCTTCGACAATGCGCCGGCGCTGGTCGACGTGGTGCTGACGCAGTACGCATTGTCGTCGGATGCCGGCAAGGGTCTCGGCTACGTCCATCGCTACCAGGCGCTGACTGCCTGGGACGAGGCCGAGCGGCAGAGACGCGACAGCTGATCTCACGATTGACGGAGCGAGGGCCGCGATGAACGAGTTCCTGACGCTGGGCGACGCGCTGGCAACTCATGCGCGGACGATTCCGGACAAGATTGCCGCCGCCGATTCGAGCCGCGGGCTGAGTTTCCGCCGCCTGAACGAGCGTGCCTGCCGCCTCGCCAACGGATTGCGGGGCCTCGGCCTGGCCAAGGGCGAGCGCGTCGCGATCCTGGCCTTCAACTGCGTCGAATGGGCGGAAATCTACGCCGCGACCGCCAAGGCCGGCCTGGTCGCGGTGCCGATCAACTTCCGCCTGCTCGGCCGCGAGATCGCGTACATCGCGAGCGACGCGGGCGCGGCGGCGTTCATCGTGCAGGACGAACTGGTGGAACGGATCGACCCGGTACGCGACGAGCTGGCCATCGACCCCGGGCGCTACATCCATTTCGGCAAGGCGCGGGCGCCTGCCGGCTACCAGGCCTACGAGTCGCTGCTCGCCGGGGCCGCGGACGCCGAGCCCGACGCGGCGGTGGCGATGGACGACCCGTGGGCGTTCATGTACACCTCGGGCACCACCGGCAAACCCAAGGGCGCGATCCGCAGCCATGCCAGCATGGTCCGGCTGCTGCTGTGTACCGCTCTGGACCAGGGCTTCGACCATGCCGACCGCGGTCTGCTGGTGATGCCGCTGTGCCATTCCAATTCGTTCTGGTATGCGACGCTGCTCGCCTACCTGGGCGCGTCGATGCGCATCTACGACCGTCACAGCATCGATCCGGAGCACCTGCTGGCGACGCTGACCGAAGGGGGACTGACGTTCACGTCGCTGGTGCCGACCCACTACATCATGATGCTGGGGCTGCCGCCGGCGACGCTCGCCCGCTACAGCGGCAACAGCGTCACCAAGCTGCTGATCTCGTCCGCACCGGCCCGGCGCGAGACCAAGCAGCAGATCCTCGAGCAGTTCCCGAACTCTCGTCTGTTCGAGGGCTACGGCTCCACCGAGGCCGGCTGGGTCACGGTGCTGCGCCCCGAGGACCAGCTGTCGCGTCTCGGCTCGATCGGCCGCGAGACGGTCGGATCGGCGCGGATCCGGCTGCTCGGGGACGATGGCCGGGAAGTAGCGGACGGCGAGGTCGGCGAGCTGTACTCCAGGACCCCGTGCGCCTTCCAGGGCTACTGGCAACTGCCGCAAAAGACGGCCGAAGCGTTTCGCGACGGCTATTGCTCGGTCGGCGACATGGCGCGCCGGGCCGCCGATGGCTTCTACTATCTCGCCGACCGCAAGAGCAACATGATCGTCAGCGGCGGCGAGAACATCTATCCGTCCGAGGTCGAGAACCTGCTCGGAGAGCACCCCGAGGTGAGGGAGGTTGCCGTCGTCGGCGTCCCCCACGCCAAGTGGGGCGAGACGGTCCATGCCGTGGTCGTGCTGCATGATGGTGCGACGGCGACCGAAGCCGAAGTGCTGGCGTGGTGCCACGAGCGAATTGCCGGCTTCAAGTCGCCGACATCGGTCTCGTTCGTCACCGAGGACGACATGCCCCGCACCGCCACCGGCAAGCTGCTGCACCGCGTGCTGCGCGATCGCTACAGGGACGGCAGGGGGTAGAAAGTTGCCCCCTGGGCCCAGTGGCCAATCCGATCGCATCGCGCGTGGACCTCGCTCTGCAGGGCATGAGCCCTTGCAGGCTTCGATCGAGCGGGCGCTGGCCCCTGATGCGCACGACGGCCCGGCTGCCTCGACGAGGTTTCACTGATCTCGCCCCTTCGCCTTTTGACGCGGGCGGCTTGATCCCGTGAGGCGCAGCGATGCCCACCACGGGATGAACGCCGGGCCACCGATCGGCTGCCGCCGCGCCGCGGCCCGTCCGGGCACCGAAATCCCCGTGAACCGATCTTCGAGGCGCAGCAACCCACTGCTCGATCGGGTCTCGATCGAAGCGTCCGTCACGAGTCCTCCGCAGGGCGGATTCGTGTGACATCCACGATCGCGCCTACCGGCCACGGCGGTTCATTCGAGGGCCGCCCGCGCGGCGAAGAGCGCGGACCCGGCGGGTGCAGTGCGAATCGCGCAACCGGCCGCATCGACACCCGGCAGTGCAGATGCAATGGGAGAGCAGACCATGCTGATGGAGGATCTTTCGACGAAGCCGTGGGGCCATGCAGTCCCGTTCGCGCGGTGCGCGTCCCGCGCCGTATCCCTGGCCGGGGCCGTCCGGCTGTGGGAACCGGTCGCAGGCGAGATGCCGGACGGGCTGCGCGAGGAGATCGCGACCAGCCTTTGCGCGGCCTTCAATTCACGCGAATGGACGCGCACGCCGATGCCGATCGGCGACGCCTCGGACCCCCACTCCGCCCGCGGCATCGTTGCCCAACTGGGCTCGAACGCGCGCATCCTGCTGGCGTCCCCGGCGCGCGGCAGTGCGTCCCCCGCCGGCAATCCGGTACTCGGCTGCGTGCTCGGCGCGATTCTCGACGACGATCTGATCGCAGCCTATCGGCTCGGTCCCTACGGTGCGCGGCGCGGCGACGGCCTGCTGGCCTACATCGGCGTGCCGCCGGCCTTCCAGGGCGAGCGCTTGTCGCCCGCGGGCGGCGATCGTTTCGAGCGCCGGCCCGCCAACCGGGGCACGCCGCCGGCGCGCAGGACGGTCAGTCTCGGCAGCCTGCTGTTTTCACGTTGGCTGGAGCTGTCCGCCGTCAAGCGCTGTCCGGCGCTGTTCGTGCGCACGCGAACGACGATCAAGCCGATCCTGCACCTGCTGGCCCAGCACGGAT
>JBNLET010000141.1:0-48087 GCA_050305135.1 Rhodocyclaceae bacterium
AGGTGATGTCGATCGGCATGTTCAACTCCCCGGTGAGTCTGAATCGTCTTCGGCCCGGCCGACCACCAGGGTCAGGCCGTCCACGGCTTTTACCTTGATCCGGTCGCCGACACCGAGCGGCGTGCGGCAGCGCACGCGCCACGATTCGCCGGCCACGAGCGCCCAGCTACCGCTGTCGTCGACGGCGCTGACCCGCCCGTGGGAGCCGGCCAGCGTTGCGGTGCCGCTGGCCAGCGGGCGGCGGTGGCTGCGCGCTGCAAAGCTGCCGACCGCGAACAGCGTGGCCGCGCTCAAGACCGCCATGCCGGCCAGGAACGGAATCGAGATGCCCATCGCCGGCAACTCGGAATCGATCAGGAACAGTCCGCCGAGCACGAAGGCCACCAAGCCGCCGACGCCGAGCGCGCCGAAGCTCGGCATGAACGCTTCGGCCAGCATCAGCGCGGCGCCGAAGGCCAGCAGCGCGACGCCGACCCAATTGACCGGCAGCATGTGGAAGGCGTAGAGGGCGAGCAGCAGGCAGATCGCGCCGGCCACGCCGGGCACACCGAAGCCGGGGCTGGTGAATTCGAAGAACAGGCCGTAGATGCCCAGCATCATCAGCACCACCGCCAGCTGCGGGTTGGCCAGCGCGCCCAGCAGGCGCTGGCGCCAGTCGGGCTGCACCGACTCGATCAGCGCGCCGGCGGTCGCCAGCTTCACGCTGCGTCCCTGCAACTGCAGCTCGCGGCCGTCGAGCTTCTGCACCAGGTCTTGCACGTCGTTGGCCATCAGGTCGATCACGCCGGCCGCCAGCGCTTCGCTGGCCGACAGGCTGGCGGCCTCGCGCACTGCCCGTTCGGCGAAGCCGGCGTCGCGGCCGCGCAGTTCGGCCAAGCTGCGCAGATAGGCGCTGGCGTCGTTCACGACCTTGCGCTCCATGGCACTGCCGCCGGCGGGCGCCGTTGCCTTGTCCGTTTTCTTGTCCTTGCCTTCGTCGGGGGCCTTGGGCGCGGGCGGCTCGGGCTTGCCGCCCGCGCCGGGCAGGCCGATCGCCACCGGCGTCGCCGCGCCGAGGTTCGTGGCCGGCGCCATCGCCGCGATGTGGCTGGCGTAGAGGATGTAGGTGCCGGCGCTGGCGGCGCGCGCCCCTTCCGGGTGCACGAAGGTGGCGACCGGCACGCTGGAGGCGAGGATCGCCTGGATGATCTCGCGCATTGCGCTGTCCAGCCCGCCGGGCGTGTCCATGCGCAACACCAGCAGCGCGGCGCGCTGCTGTTCGGCGGTGGCGATCTGCTGCACGACGAAATCCGCCGTGGCCGGGCCGATGATGCCTTGCACGTCCACCACCCGGACCGTCGCTGCCAGTGGCGTCCCGGCCCGGGCGCCGGCAGCGAATGCCAGCGTCAGGATCGTCAGCGTGAGGATCAGGGCTCTGCGCATGCTTTTCCGCTCGTCGGCGCGCTACAGCTATGAGGGATTCGGCCGGGGCGAGTTCCTGCCGCGCGCCGGCGTTCAATCGTCTCCATTTCTATCCTCCGGTTGCTCCGACCCCGGCGCGCTGCTAGCCTCGGCGGGACTTCATGCCGGGGGCGTGTCCCATGAAGCGTCTTGCTCGCGTCGTCGCGGTCGTGCTCATCGCTCTGGTGTTGCTCGTGGCCGCCCTGTTCTTGTATCTCAAATTCGTATTCGATCCGAATGATTTTCGTGCCCGCATCGGCGAAGTGGTCGAGGCGCAGACCGGCCGCAAGCTGTCGATCGAGGGCGATCTCGAGCTGTCGGTCTTCCCCTGGCTGGGGGTCCGGCTGGGCGCCGCCAGCCTGGCCGCTGCGGCCAGCGACGAAGGTCATCCGTTCGCCAGTATCCGCGCCGCCCAGGTCCGTGCCTTGCTGATGCCGCTGCTGTCGGGGCAACTGGAGGTCGATCGCGTCGTGCTCGACGGCCTGGTGCTGAACCTGGCGAGAAGCGACAAGGGCGTTGGCAACTGGGAGGACTTGGCCCGCGCCGGCGGGCCGGCGAAGACGACCGGCGAGCCGGCCGGCGAGGCGTCGAAGCCGGCGCAACTGCCGTCGCTGGTGTTCGGTGGCCTGTCGCTGCGCGACGCGACGATCCACTGGGATGATCGCCAGGCCGGCAGGTCGCTGGCCGTCGAGGAGATGACGCTGGAGACCGGGCGGCTCGAGCCGGGCCGGCCGATGGCGCTGCAGCTCGCGGCGAGGCTGCGCTCTCCGCAGCCCGCGCTGGACGGAACGCTGGCATTGAATGGGGACATCGTCCTCGACCCGGCCGGCGGGCGCCATGCGGCACGCGGTCTCGAACTCGAATTCGACGGCAGCGGCGCGGCGCTGCCCGGCGGCCGGGCGAAGCTCGAGCTGGCCGCCGACATCGCCGCCGATCAGGCCGCCGGGACGGCGCGCGTGGACGGCTTGCGGGTGTCGGCCTACGGCATGACGCTGTCCGGCACGCTCGAGGCCGCCGGCCTCGATGCGCAGCCGCGGCTGCACGGCGAGTTGGCGCTCGCGCCGTTCGAGCCGAAGGCGGTGGCCGCTGCGCTGGGGATCGCTCTGCCGCCGGCGCGCGATCGCGAGGTGCTGCGGCAGGCCAGTCTGGATGCCGTGCTGGAGGCGAGCGCCGACAGCGTCAAGCTGAGCGACATCCGCGCCAGCCTGGACGATTCGAAGCTGGAGGGGACGCTGCTGCTGCACGAGTTCGGCGCGCCGGCGCTGAGCTTCGAACTGGCGATGGATGTCCTGGACGTGGATCGCTATCTGCCCGCCGAGTCGGCGGACGGCGGCGGCGCTGCAGCTGGCGATGCGGGCAAGGCGCCGGTCGGGCCGCTGATCCCGCCCGGGCCGAAGGTCGATGGCAGGTTCCGGCTGGCGAAACTGGCGGCCGGTGGCCTCCATCTGTCCGACATCGACCTCCATCTGGCCGTGCTCGACGGTCGCGCGCGCCTGCAGCCGCGCGCCGCGCTGTACGACGGCAAGTACGCCGGCGACATCGTGCTCGACGGGCGCGGCAAGCTGCCGGCGATGACGCTCGACGAGAAGCTGAGCGGCGTGCGCATCGGGCCGTTGACGCGCGACCTGAGCGGCAAGGAGGAGCGCGTGACCGGCCGCGCCGACATCACCGCCCGCCTGCAGGCCCGCGGTGGCGATGCGGAGGCGATCAAGCGCAGTCTGACCGGTGACGTGAAGCTGAATTTCGCCAACGGGGCGCTGAAGGGCATCAACGTCGCAGCCTTCATGCGCCGCGCCGAAGCCGTATTGACCGGCCAGCCGATGCCCGAGGACAGCGGACCGAACGAGACCGATTTCACCGACCTGGCGGCAACCGTCATGCTGAAGGACGGGGTCGCCAGCAATTCGGACCTGGTGCTGCGTTCGCCGCTGCTGCGCGTGGGCGGCGAGGGCAGCGCCAACCTGGTGACCGAACGCATCGACTACCTGGTGCGGGCCACGATCGTCGGCACGCTCACGGGTCAGGGCGGCAAGCCGCTGGAGAAGGTCAAGGGGCTGACGGTGCCGATCCGGGTGTCCGGCGCCTTCGACGATCCGAAATACGCGCTCGACGCCGATCGCTTGCTGAAGGACAACCTGAAGGCCAAGGTCGGCGAGAAGCGGGAGGAGATCAAGCAGAAGGCGCAGGAGAAACTGAAGGAGGAACTGCAGAAGGGCTTGAAGAACCTCTTCAAGTAGCGCCTCAAGCCGGCCCGGCCCGCTGCCGATAGCATTTCCGAGGGCGCCCCGGGGCGCCGGCTCCGGCAGGGCCTGCCATGAAGATCGACTCGCACCGCGCGATCTGCGCATTGACCAGCGTGCTGGATTTCGTCGGCATCGACGAGGTGCAGCACGGCAAGCGGGTGGCCTGGATGGCCGAGTCCATCGCCCGCGAGATGGGCTGGGACGAAGCGACCCAGGGCTTCATGTTCTATGCCGGCATGCTGCACGACTGCGGCGTGTCGAGAGCCTCGGAGCACCGCCGGCTGACCGACTCACTGCTGTGGGACGGGGCCGAGGAGCATTGCCGCCGCGGTGAATCCTACCTGCTCGAATGCGCCCCGCTGCGCGTCTTCGCGCCGCTCGTGCGCTGGCACCACACGCCGTGGCGCGACATCGCCGCCGCCGGCGTGGCGCCCGAACTGGCGCTGCGCAGCAACCTGGTCTTCCTGGCGGACCGCATCGACGTGTTGCAGGCACCCCATCTGAATGCGTGGCGCGTGGACGAGACAATCCTGATGGCGCGCGACGGCGTGGTCGGGACGGTCCGCAAGTACGCCGGCGAGCTGTTCAGCCCGGACCTGGTCGCGGCCTTCGAGCGGGCCGCCCGGCGCGAGTCGTTCTGGCTGGCGATGGATCCCTACTACCTGATCGAATACCTGGAGAACTACCGGCTCCGGACGCCGGTGCACGACCTGAACGGCCGCGACGTGCTGGCGCTGGCGCGCCTGTTCGCCCGCATCGTCGATGCCAAGAGCCCGTTTACGCACGATCATTCGGTGCGCGTCGCCCAGGTGGCACGGCGCATGTACGAGCTGTGCGGACGTCCGGCCGAGCAGGCCGACAGCTTCGAGGTGGCCGCGCTGCTGCACGACATCGGCAAACTGCGCGTGCCCGACGAGATCCTCGACAAGCCCGGCCCGCTCGACCGGGCCGAGCGGTCGATGATCAGCCGCCACAGCTACGATACCTTCCGCATCCTGAACCGCGTTTTCCCGGATTCGCCGATTCCGCGCTGGGCCTCGTGCCATCACGAGAACCTGCTCGGCAGCGGCTATCCCTTTCATCGGCCGTGCGGCGAGATCGACATCGAGACCCGCATCCTGACCGTCTCCGACATCCTGCAGGCCTTGTCTCAGGACCGGCCTTATCGAAGCCGCATGGGCAGCCACGAGGTGAGCATGAGGCTGGAGGAGATGCGCGGCGAGGGCCGCGTCGATGCCCAGGTCGTCACGGTCGCGCTGTTGAACCTGGAAGAGCTCTACCACCTGGCCACGATCGGCTGAGGATCTCCCTCACCAGTAGCGCATCGCCTGGCCGAACAGTCTGCCCAGGCCGTCTTCGTCCACCCCCTTCGGCGCGTTCCTGACCAGCCGCTGCTGGGCCCAGGCGCCGGCCGCCAGCGTCGGCAGGTCGGCATCGGAATAGCCGACGCCGCCGACCCCGTTCGGGATGCCGGTGATGCGCATCAGCTCGATCAGCCGGCCGGCGACCCGTTCGCCGGCATCGTCGAGGGCCGCGCTGGCGACGTCGGCGCCCAGCCAGCGGGCCGCGTCCAGGTGGCGCTGCGGGCAGGCATCGGCGGTGAAGCGGAACACCGCCGGCGCATTGACGATGACCGACATGCCGTGCGGCACCATCGGATGATCGTCGGGATAGTCCGGCGCGTGGAACTCGCGCACGCCGCCGGCCACCGCGTAGGACATGCCGTGCGGCAGGTGCACGCCGGCGTTGCCGAACGCGATGCCGGCCAGCGTGGCCGCGAACATCATGCCGTCGCGCGCCTCGCGATCGTCGGCGCTGGCGACCGCCCGCTGCAGGTAGCGGCCGGTCAGCTTGAGCGCCTCCTTGCAGCCGACGTCGCTCCACGGGTTGGCGCCCTGGCTCATCGGCCTCAGCGACGGCCGCTCGGGTGCGGCGCGGCGGCTGTGCGGCTGCGCCGTGAACGACTCCAGCGCGTGCGACAACACGTCGAAGCCGGAGGCCGCCACCACCGAGGCCGGCAGCGTGTAGGTGGTGACCGGGTCGATCAGTGCCAGCGTCGGGCGCAGCCGCTTCGACACGATGCCGGTCTTCACGTGCTTGTCGACGTAGTCGAAGATCGCGATGCCGGTGCATTCGGCGCCGGTGCCCGAGGTGGTTGGGCAGGCGATGTGCGGTTTCAGCGGCCCGGGTACCGGCCGCGCCTGGCCGATCGGCGCGTTCACGTAGGCGGCGAACTCGGCCGGGTAGCTGGAATAGAGGTTGGCGGCCTTGGCGGTATCGATCACCGAGCCGCCGCCGAGCGAGACGAAGCCGTCGAAGCGGCCCTCGCTCGCGAAGCGGGCCGCGGCGAGGAAGGAGCCGTCGGTGGGCTCGACCTGCACTTCGTCGTACACCACCACGTCGAGTCCGGCCGCCAGCAGCGATTCCTTCACCGTCGCCAGGTGCGGCAGGGCCGCCAGGCGCGGATCGGTGAACAGCGCCACCCGTTTGATCCCCAGCGACAGGGCGTGGTCGCCGGCTTCGCGCAGGCAGCCGGGGCCGAACGTGATCGCCGAGACGTCGACGGCGAAGGCGGCGTCGCCGCCTTCCGCCAGCGCATAGTGGTGGCAGCAGGACATGGTGTCTCCTCCAGGGCTGGTATCGTTCCGCGGTGCCGCGCCATTGTCCCCAGCGTGGCGTCCGCGGCGCAAGCCGCGGGGATGGCCGGCGTTCACACGGCGAGCTGGACGATCTTCAGCGGCGGCCGGCCGTCGAAGCTGGGGAAATCGGCATCCGGGCGGATCCATTCCACCTCCCGCAGCGGCCTTCCCGCCTTGTCGGCGCTGCGCAGCAGTTGGTCGAGCCAGGCCTCCTCGGCCAACTCGGCGGCATTGTTGCAGCAGATCAACGTGCCGCCTTCGGCGGTGGCGAGCAGCGCCGGCTTGAACAGCGCCGGGTAGTCGCGCACCAGGTCCACGACGCCGAACGGGCTCTTCGCATAACGCGGCGGATCCAGCAACACCAGCTCGAAGCGCCGCGGCTCCAGGCGCGGGAAGGGCGGCATGCGCTTGCCGCGCACGACGGCCGGCTGGCCGATGCCGGCGTATTGGCGCAGCGCCGGAAAGACGTCGCTGTGCACGAAGCGCGGACGAATCGGCAGCTCGTTCAGGCGGGCGTTGTCGCGACCGATGCGCAGCGCCGAGGCGGAGAAATCAACATTCACGACGAAGGACGCGCCGGCCTTGGCAGCCACCGTGCCGACGCCGCAGGTATAGGCGAACAGGTTGAGCAGCGAGCGGCCCGCGGCCAGCTCCGCCACGCGGCGGCGGGCGGCGCGCAGGTCGAGGAACAGCCAGGGGTCCTGGCCCTCGTGGCGGACGCGGAAATGGTGGCGGACGCCGTCTTCGTTGATCACCCGCGGCGTCTCGGCGCGTAGCAGCGCATCGCCTTCAAGTGCATTGCCGATGCGCGAGCCACGTCCGCTGCGGTCGTTGTAGAAGAGTTCGAGGCCGGGCAGCAACTGCCGGCAGGCGTCGCCCAGGCCGGCCAGATCGGCCGCGTCGAGCGGCGCGTGAAAGCTCTGCGCCAGCAACACCTCGCCGTAGCGGTCCACGGTCAGTCCGGGCCGTCCCTCGACGGTGCCGTGGAATACCCGGTAGCAGTCGGTGCCGCGCTGCTCGAGTTCGGCGATCAACTCGCTGCGCCGCGCCAGCGCCTGGGCGAGCAATTCTTCGGTGGGGGCGGACATCGAGCGGACCTCGGTGGCAAGGGCGCCCATGGTAATCCAGCCGCCGGCGGTGGCGATGAAAAAGGCCGCGCCTGGGCGCGGCCTATTCATGCCGGGCGGCGGCGTCAGTCCTTGACGTGCAGTCCGCACTCCTTCAGCGTCGGGTCCTCCCACCACCAGCGACCCGCCCGCACGTCCTCGCCGACCGCGACGGCGCGCGTGCAGGGCGCACAGCCGATGCTCGGATAGAACTGGTCGTGCAAGGCGTTGTACGGCACTTCGAAGATGCGCACGAAGGCCCACACCTCGCTCTCGTTCCAGTCGGACAGCGGGTTCAGCTTTTCGATGCCGTGCCCCTCGTCGAACTCGCGCAGCGGCAGGCCGACGCGGGTCGTGGACTGGGCTGCCCTGAGGCCGGTGATCCAGGCCTTCTTGCCGGCCAGCGCGCGGTCGAGCGGCTCGACCTTGCGCATGTAGCAGCAGCGCTTGCGCAATTCGACCGAGTCGTAGAAGGCGTTGATGCCCTCGCTGCGCACGTAGTCCTCGACCGTCGCGGCGTCCGGGAAGTAGATCTTCAGCCGCGTGTCGTAATGCTTTTCGACCGCCCCCATCAGCTCGTAGGTCTCGGGCGGCAGCCGGCCGGTGTCGAGCGTGAAGATCTCGATCGGCAGCCCGAGCTTCAGGATCAGCTCGGTCAGCACCATGTCTTCGGCGCCCAGGCTGTTGGCGAACGCGATCTCTCCCTGGCTGCCGAACTCGGCTACCGCCGCGGCCAGCAGTTCGCGCGCCGCCGCCGCCTTGGCCTCGACGGCCGCCCGCAGTTCGCTGGTGAGCTCCGGCCGCGTCGCCGGGTTGCCGGCGCGCGGGCGCAACATCGAGACGCTGCCGCTCATGCCGCCGCCTCCCCGCGTGCGTGCCGGCGCCAGATCGGCTGATCCCGGTCGATGGCCGCCTGGTAGGGCTCGGAGAAGTCCGCCAGGCTGTCCAGCGCGGCCTCGAGCTGGGCCTCGCTGTAGCGACCCTCGGTCGGCTGCAAGGCGTCGAAACCGCAGCGGCCGAGGTAGAAGAACTGGTCGCGCAGCACGTCGCCGATAGCGCGCAATTCGCCCTTGTAGCCGTAACGGGAACGCAGCAGCGCGGCGGTCGAGTAGCCGCGGCCGTCGGCGAATTTCGGGAAGGACACCGCGACCACCTGGAACTTCGCCAGGTCGTCGGCGATCTCGGCCGGATCGTCGTCCGGCGACAGCCATACGCCCAGATCGCCGCGCTCGGCCAGCTCGGCCGCGCCGGCGCGCCACAGCGCCAGCGGCACGATGACCTTGCCCTGCGGCACTGCGGCCGTGTCGGCCGGCAGCACCTGCCAGTCGTCGTCGCGGATCCGTCCGTTCTGAATCAGCTTAGCCATTGACTACCTTCCTGTTGGATTCCCGCTCCGCGTAGACGCGGCTCTTGAACGGTTCGATGCCGATGCGCCGGGCGGTGTCGATGAAGCGCTCGTCCTCGAAGCGGTTGTCGACGTAGGTCTCGATGATGCGGGCGATCACCTCGGGCACCTCGGCGCGGGCGAACGACGGGCCGATCACCTTGCCGAGCGAGGCGTCGTTGCCCTGCGCGCCGCCGATCGTGATCTGGTACCACTCCTCGCCCTTCTTGTCGACGCCGAGGATGCCGATGTGGCCGACGTGGTGATGGCCACAGGCGTTCATGCAGCCGGAGATGTTGATCTCGATGTCGCCGATGTCGTGCAGGTAGTCCAGGTCGTCGAAGCGCTGCTGGATGGCTTCGGCCACCGGGATCGACTTGGCGTTGGCGAGGTTGCAGAAATCGCCGCCCGGACAGCAGATGATGTCGCTCAGCAGGCCGATGTTGGGCGTCGCCAGGCCGGCGTCGCGGGCCAGTTGCCAGAGCTCGAACAGGTCCGATTGCCGGACGTCGGCCAGTACCAGGTTCTGCTCGTGGGTCGAGCGCAGCTCGCCGAAGCTGAAGCGGTCCGCCCAGTCGGCCACCAGTTCCATCTGCTCGGCGCTGATGTCGCCGGGTGCGACGCCGATCTTCTTCAGCGACAACACCACCGCGGCATAGCCGGGCCGCTTATGGGCGCGCACGTTGCGTTTCGCCCAGGCCGCGAACGGCTTGTTGTCGGCCAGATTGCGGCGATAGCCGGCGTCCTCGGCCGGCAGCGATTCGTAGGCGGGATCGACGAAGTGGGCGGCCACGCGCTCGACTTCGGCCGCGGTCAGCGTCCTCGGTCCGCCGCGCGTGTGGGCCCATTCGGCCTCGACCTTGGCGCGGAAGGCGTCGACGCCTAGCGCGTTGACCAGGATCTTGATGCGCGCCTTGAACATGTTGTCGCGTCGGCCGAAGCGATTGTAGACGCGCAGGATCGCCTCGCAGTAGGTGATGATGTCCTGCCACGGCACGAAGGCCGAGATCTCCTTGCCGATCATCGGCGTGCGGCCCAGGCCGCCGCCCACCAGCACGCGGAAACCAGTTTCGCCGGCGGCGTTCGTCACCAGATCGAGGCCGATGTCGTGGCACTGGATGAGCGCGCGGTCCTCCTCGGCGCCGTTGACGGCGATCTTGAACTTGCGCGGCAGGTAGGCGAATTCCGGGTGGAAGGTCGCCCACTGGCGCAGGATCTCGGCCCACGGGCGCGGGTCGATGCGCTCGTCGCCCGCGACCCCGGCGAACGGGTCGGAGGTGAAATTGCGGATGCAGTTGCCCGAGGTCTGGATGGCGTGCATCTGGACCTCGGCCAGCTCGGCCAGGATCTGCGGCACGTTCTCCAGCGCCGGCCAGTTGTACTGGACGTTCTGGCGCGTGCTGAAATGCGCGTAGCCCTTGTCGTAGTCCCGCGCGATGCGGGCCAGCCGGCGCACCTGGCGCGAGCGCAAGTGGCCGTAGGGCACCGAGATGCGCAGCATCGGCGCCTGCTCCTGGATGTAGAGGCCGTTTTGCAGACGCAGTGGGCGGAACTCGTCCTCGGACAGTTCGCCGGCTAGGTAGCGGCGCGTCTGGTCGCGAAATTGCGCGACGCGCTCATCCACGATGCGCTGGTCGAAGGCGTCGTAGCGATACATGGGGCAAGTCTCTCTTGGTCTTGATGGGTTCGCAGCGCGTCCGCTGCGCTCAGTGGGCGATCAGCTTGGCGCCGACCAGGACCAGCATGGTGGCCAGGATCGGACGCAGGACGCGGTCCGGGATTTTCGTGGAAATGTGGCTGCCGAGCCAGATCCCCGGCAGCGAGCCGATGATCAGGCTGCCCAGCAGCGCCCAGTCTACGCTACCCAGCCACCAGTGTCCCAGCCCGGCGACGGCCGTCAGCGGCACCGCGTGGGCGATGTCGCTGCCGACGATGCGCAGCGCCGGCATGGCTGGATAGAGGAAGATCAGCGCGGTGACGCCGAGGGCGCCGGCACCGACCGAAGAGATCGACACCAGCACGCCCAGCACCGCGCCGGTCAGCACCGTCAGCGCAGCCACCCGGCGGGGGTTCGGATTTTCGCCGAAACGGCTGACCGCGTAGGCCTGGATGCGGCGGCGGAAGATGATCGCGACCGCCGTCAACACCAGCGCAATGCCCAACGCCACCTTGATGATGCCGGACGCGCCCTCGATGCCGCCGGGCGCGAAATTGCCGACCAGGAACAGCGTCAGCAGCGAGGACGGGATGCTGCCCGAGGCCAGTCGCCGCGTCACGGTCCAGTCCACGGTGCCCTTCAGACCGTGGGCCAGCGTGCCGCCGGCCTTGGTGATGGCGGCGTAGAGCAGGT
This sequence comes from Rhodocyclaceae bacterium, assembly GCA_050305135.1. Classification (GTDB taxonomy): domain Bacteria; phylum Pseudomonadota; class Gammaproteobacteria; order Burkholderiales; family Rhodocyclaceae; genus Cognatazoarcus. Next base: position 11,163 of record JBNLET010000141.1, read on the forward strand.
CGGTGCCGACCGCCACCGAGGGATGGATGCCGAACAGCAGCACCAGCAGCGGCGTCATCAGCGAACCGCCACCGACACCGGTGAGGCCGACGATGGCGCCGACGGCGAAGCCGGCAACTGTGTAAGCGAAATCCATGGATGTCCTCTCGTCCTTGTGCGGTGCATCGTAAGGCGGAGGTATAGATCGGAGAAGTAAGTGTCGGTTAAACTCAAAGAACCAAAAGTTATTTGTCTCGCCCGGCAGGCGTCGAACCATATGCCGACCCGGGCCTGCGGCCGCCATGAATCTGCAGCAGTTGCGCTACGTGTTCGAGGTCGCCCGCCACGGCTACAACGTGTCGGAGGCTGCCGAGGCCTTGTATACCTCGCAGCCCGGCGTCTCGAAACAGATCCGCCTGCTGGAGGAGGAGCTCGGTGTCGAGATCTTCAGTCGGCACGGCAAGCGCTTGGTCGGCATCACCGAACCGGGCCGGCAGGTGTTGACGATCGCCGAGCGGGTGCTGCGCGACGTGGACAACCTGCGCCAGGTCGGCGAGGAATTCACCAACGAGACCCGCGGCCGGCTGTCCATCGCCACCACCCACACCCAGGCGCGCTACGCGCTGCCGCGCGTCGTGCACGAATTCCTCAAGCGTTATCCGGCGGTGCGGCTGGAACTGCACCAGGGCAGTCCGCGCCAGGTGTGCGAGATGGTGCTGTCCGGCGAGGCCGACGTGGCGATCGCCACCGAGGCGATCGCCGAGTACGACGACCTGGTGATGCTGCCCTGCTACCAGTGGAACCGCTGCGTGATCGCGCCGCAGCGCCACCCGATCCTGCAGGCCAAGCCGCTGACGCTGGAGGAGATCGCGCGCTGGCCGGTGATCACCTACGACTCGGCCTTCACCGGCCGCAGCCAGATGAACAAGGCCTTCCTCGGCCGGGGCCTGAAGCCGAACGTGGTGCTGACCGCGATCGATTCGGACGTGATCAAGACCTACGTCGGCATGGGCCTGGGCATCGGCATCGTGGCCCGTATGGCCTTCGACGCGCAGGCAGACAAGGGGCTCGGCATGCTCGACGCGGCCCACCTGTTCGAGACCAGCACGACCCGCATCGGCATCCTGAAGAACGCCTGGCTGCGCGGCTACGTGTACGCCTTCATCGAGCTGTTCGCGCCGCACCTGCCGCGCCGCATGGTCGAACTGGCGCTGGCCGGCGGCGGCAGCGATCCGGGGCTGTAGCCGCCTTTGGCGCCGGTCGGCGCGGCGAGTCGATGCGTCCTGCGGTGAAGCTCGGATGGCGCGTGCTTCGAAACTGTGTCGGCGAATTTGACATTCGCTGCTGCGAGTCGACGGCCCATAAGCTGCAACGCATTGTTTGACAATGTTTTTTGTTTTCTGGCCCGGGAATTGCTGCAAGACGACCAGGCGAGAAGATTCTCCGTCCGCCGAAATCGTCACCGGGGGGCATCCACCATGTTCAAGACCTTTTCAATTCCGAAATCCGTTACCGCGGGTTTGATTTCCGGCTTGTTGCTGTCGGTTCCACTGACATATTCGTCCGAAGCGAAGGCAGTTCCCTTGCCGACTGCCGACTGCGGCTCCGGGCCGACGAACAACTGTCTGACCTTCAACGATTTCAACGTCTATTCGCTGCCGCTGCTGCAACTGCGAGAAAGCGGCGATTCGGTGCCCGCGCCGGGGGACACCTACTACGCGCCTTCCACCTTCGGTGCGATCAAGGATTTCACGATCATCGGCATCAACAACGGCAATTCGACGACAACCGGCAATCCGCCGGGAGGCACCGACGGTTCCTACGATACGCCGTCGAACCAGACTGCCAGCACGTTTTCGACCCGCACTACCGATGATCCCAACACCTCGGGCGGGGCGCCGACGGACTCGGAGTTCTTCGGTGACGCCGCCGGCAGCTGGGATGCCACGACGTCGGCCATTCTGTCCCTGACCAACGGCACGCCGGTGGTGTTCTTCTTCGCCTTCAACGAGACCGGCAGCGGTACCGGATTGTTGAACACCGACCTGCTGATCTGGGGCAAGGTGACGCTGATCGACCAGGACAGCAACAATACGCTGACCTTCTTCCTCGGCGGGGACAGCGGCCTCAATGGCGCGTTCAGCGATACCTATACCCCGATCAACGATCCGCTGCCGGATCCGACCGGGACCAACGACATCTTCGGTTCCCCCGGCTACGATTTCGGACCGTGGGTCTATGTGCACGCCGGTATCTGCGCCGACGCCGCCGGCAATTTCTTCGGCTTCCCGGATACGAATGGCCAGTGCCCGGTCGGTACCGTCAGGAACCAGAACGATCTGGGACAGAACGCGGCGTCCTTCATGGTCAATAGCCCCGAACTGGACGCGGCGTTGTTGTCCGGAACCTGGGACGCGATGCAGGTGACCTGGGAGATGGCTTACATCAATGGCGGCGGTGAGACCGCGTGGATCATGCCGGTCGATGCGAACCGCACGGTGCCGGAGCCGAAAATCCTGAGTCTGGTGGCCTTCGCGTTGTTTGCCGCCGGCGTCGCCTGCCGCGGTGCGAAAAGATGCCAGTCGATCGACTCGTAAGCGGATTGCCCGGTGGGGGGAATCGGCTAGGCTGATCTACCCGCAAAAAAGGCCGCAGGAAATTCCTGCGGCCTTTTTTCTTCGCCAGGCCGGACCTTCGACGCGGGCCTCCGGCCTCTCAGCAGAAAAAGTGTTGCGGTGGCAGTTCTGCCGCCAGCGCCAGCATCAGCGCCACCCGCGCCTGGGCCGGACCGAGGCGGCCGGCGCGGAACAGGCCGCCGCGATCCTCCGCTTGCGCTGCCACCGGGCCGTCGCCGGTGCGGCTGGCCCTGACCACCGGCACCCCTTTTGCCAGCGCCATGCCCACCGCCGCCTTCCAGGCGGCCGGCAGGCTGCCGTTGCCCGGCAGCGCCAGCACCAGTCCGCGCGCGCCGTGGGCGATGCAGCTGGAGAGCAGGTCGGGCTCGCTGCCGGCGCCGACCCACAGCACGTCGACGCGCGGCAGCTCGCCCAGCCGTGGCAGCAATTCGGGCGCCCGTGGCGGGCTCTCGCGGCGGCATTCGATGCGCGGCGGCGCACAGCGGCCGATGGCCGATTCCTCGTGGTCGAACGCGTCCAGCGCCTGGGTGTGCCGCTTGACGAGCCAGCTTCCGCTGTGGATGCGCTCGTTCACGACGACCAGCGTGCCGAATTCGCCCAAGGCCGGAACCGCGGCCGCCTGCACCGCGTGCAGCAGATTGAGCGGGCCGTCGGCGGAGTGGGCGCTGGCCGGGCGCATTGCGCAGGTCAGGACGAGCGGCTTGCCCGGCGCGATCAGGCGATCGAGCAGGAAGGCCGTCTCCTCCAGCGTGTCGGTACCGTGACTGACCAGGATGCCGTCGATCTGCGCATCGGCCATGCCGGCCGCCACCTCGCGAGCCAACTGCAGCCAGTGGCCCGGGCTGAGGTCGCAACTGTCCAGGTTGAACGGCTGTGAGATCTCGAAGCGGGCAATCTCGAAGGCCTCCGGTACCGCGTCGAGCAGGGCCTGCGCGCCGAGACTGCCAGCCTGATAGCGGGTCGTCGAGGCGGCTTCGTCGGCGACGCCGGCGATCGTGCCGCCGGTGGCAATCAACAGGATTCTGGGCAGGCTCATGGTCGTTTCACTCCGTTCCGTCGGCGGGGCGCGGCAACTGCATGCGCTCGATGCGCCGCTCGCGCTCGCCGTCGAGCAACTGGTGGATGCTCTCTTCGGCCAGGCCGAAGCCTTCGAGCGCGGCACCGGCCAGCTGCAGGCCGGATTCCAAGGTTTCCGGGATCACCACGTCGGCGCCGGCGCGGCGCAGTGCAAGCGCGTGCACCTCGTCGCGGGCGCGGGCCAGGATGCGCACCGTCGGCGCCAATGAGCGGATGCCGGCCACGGCCCGGCTCGCCGCCTCCTCGTGGGTCAGCGTCAGCACCACGGCGGCGGCCCGCTCGAGGTGCAGCCGGCGCAGCAGCTCGGGCCGGCTCGCGTCGCCGTAGAAGGCCTGCACCCCGCGCTGGCGCAATCGCTCGACCAGCTTCGCATTGCTGTCCAGTGCGACGAAGGGCAATTGATGCCGCTCCAGGATCTGGCCCACCATCTCGCCGAGCCGGCCGCATCCGCAGATGATGACGTGGCCCTGGTGCGCCTCGCCGCCGCTATCCGGAGGTACGTCGCGGCGGCCCAGGCGGTCGTCGATCGCGTCGCCGAGCCGTCGCCCGAAGCGGCTGGCGAGCGGCGTGGCCAGCATCGACAGGCCGACCACCAACAGCATGAAATGGCCGATGCCTTCCGGCAGCAGCGCGGTGTGCATCGCGACACCGATGACGATGAAGGCGAACTCGCCGCCCTGCGAGAGCAGGATGCCGCCTTCGGCCGCGCGCCCCCAGGACAGCCCCATGATGCGCAGCAACGGGAACAGGATCGCGCCCTTCAGCGCCATCAGGCCGATGACCGACAGCGGCACCATGAGCGGATATTCGGCCAGCGCGGAGAGGTCGATGCCCATGCCGACCGACATGAAGAACAGCCCCATCAGCAAGCCCTTGAACGGTTCGATCGTGACCTCGACCTCGTGGCGGAACTCGGTTTCGGCGATGATCAGCCCGGCCAGCATGGCGCCCATCGCCATCGACAGGCCGGCCGCCCAGGTCAGCGCGGCCACGCCCAGGCTGGCCAGCAGCGTCAGCGCGGTGAAGGTGTCCGGCGCGCGGGCGCTGGCCAGGTGGCCGAACAGCGGGCGAACCACGCGGCGGCCGATCAGGTAGATGATGCCCACCGTCAGCACGCCCTTGGCGGCCGCCGTCGCCAGCAGCAGGACGAAGCCGTCGCCGGCTTCCTTCCCGCCCATCACGCCGATCAGCACCAGCAGCGGCACCACGGCCAAGTCCTGGAACAGCAGGATCGAGAAACCGGCCTGCCCGAGCGGCGTGCCCAGGTCGCGGCGCTGGCCGAGCAACTGCATCACGACCGCCGTCGAAGAGAACGCGAGCACCAGGCCGAGGATCAGCGAGGTCTCCGGCGGGTGGCCCCAGCGCTGGGAGATCAGCGCGATCGCCAGCGTGGACAGCGCGACCTGGACTCCGCCGCCGCCGAACACCCGGCGGCGCATTGCCCACAGGCGTTCCAGCGACATCTCGAGGCCGATCGTGAACATCAGGAAGACCACGCCCAGTTCGGCGAAGGTGGCGACGTGGTCGGAGCGCGTGAAGCTGATGTAGCCGAGCAGCGGGATATCCGCCGCCAGCGCGCCGAGGCCGAACGGGCCGACGACGGTACCGATCGCCAGGAAACCCAGCACCGGGTTGATCGAACGCTTCTCCAGCAGCGGTATCAGCACGCCGGCCAGCAGCAGGAACAGGATGGTCTCGGACAGGTAGGGCAGGGCAGCGTGTTCTGGCATCGGCTTCGACGGCGGGCGGTCGACGGAGCTATCGGCGCCGCGGGGCGGCGCCCGCGCACCTCGGGCAAGCATCCTTGCCCATCGCTCAGGCGCCTTCCGGCCGCGGCCGGCGGTCGAGCTGCAGCGGATCGCCGAAATGCACCGTGGTGGTCGGGAAGGCGATGTCGGCGCCGTGCCGGCGGATCACGTCGTAGACCTTCAGCAGCACGTCCTGCTTGATCCGGTGGAATTTCACCCACTGCGTGGTGTGCGTGAACGTATAGATGAAGAAGTCCAGCGAGGACGGTCCGTAGCTGTCGAAGTTCACGATCAGCGTGCGGCGCTCGGTGTCGAGTTCCGGATGCGCCTGCAGCATTTCGGTCACGTCCCGCACGATGCCCCGCATTGCATCCGCATCGGCGTAGCGGATGCCGATGGTCTCGTAGATGCGTCGGTTCTTCATCCGCGACGGGTTCTCGACCGAGATGCTGGTGAAGGTCGCATTCGGCACGTACAGCGGACGCTGGTCGAAGGTGCGGATGCGCGTCACGCGCCAGCCGATGTCCTCGACCGTGCCTTCGATCTCCTTGTCCGGCGAGCGGATCCAGTCGCCGACCGCGAACGGTCGGTCCAGATAGACCACCAGCGCACCGAAGAAGTTGGCCAGCAGATCCTTGGCCGCGAAACCGATCGCGATGCCGCCGATGCCGCCGAAGGCCAGCACGCCGGAAATCGAAAAGCCGAGGCTTTGCAGCATCACCAGCGTCGCGGTGATCATCGTCGAGGCGCGCAGCAGCTTGCCGACCGCTCGCGCGGTGGTGTGGTCCATCGGCTTTTCGCTGCGCGCCGGGTCGGTCAGCACCTGTTCGGCGCCGCGGATCAGCCGCACCAGGAACCAGGACAGCAGGCCGATCACGACCACCCGGCGGCCCGGGTCGACGATCTCGAACAGCGCCGAGTCGGTCTGCCGCTGGACGATCGCGAGGGCCCAGAACAGGCCGATCGACCACACCATGACGCCGGCCGGCCGTCGTGCCGCCTCCAGCATGGTGTCGTCCCAGCGATTGGCGGTCTGCTCGAAGCGCGCGGCCAGCCGATCGAAGAAGCGCGTCAGCAGCAGCTTGGCCAGCAGCGCGATGAAGATCACCACGAAGACTTCGAGGATCCAGCGATAGCCCTCGGGGAGGTATGCCCCGATTGCCCGGATGCTCTCTAGCCACTCGTTCACAAGTCTCTCCTGTTACAACATTTTTCAAGGATTGCCGCCTTCCTCTGCCGCCGCCCGCGTGCGGCAGGTCGGATGTCACGGCCGGCGCCACAGGCGATAAATATACTCGTTCGCCACCGATGCCCTGGGTGTGCGCCATGTCTTCTGCCTTCTCCCGTCAGCTGTTGATTGCGGCCCTGCTCTCGCTGGGCTGGGGGCCGTCGTTCGCCGGCGATGCGGCCAGCGCGGCCCGCTATTTCGAGGACGGCCTGGCGCACTTCAACGAAGGCGATCATGCCGGTGCCGTCATCCAGCTCAAGAACGCCTTGCAGCAGGACGGCAAGATGCTCGCGGCCCAGGTGCTGCTGGCGCGCGCTCTGCTGGAGCAGGGCGAATTCCCGGCCGCCGACGCGGCATTTGCCGAGGCGATCGAGCTCGGCGTCAGCCCGAGCGAGATCGCCGCGCCGCGGGGCCGTTTGCTGCTGGCGCTGGGCCGGGTCGAGCAGTTGCTGCAGGACATCCAAGCGGACGGCCTGCGCGGGGACGACCTGGTCGAGGTCCTGACGCTGCGCGCCAAGGCGCAGGTCATCGCGGGCAGGCTCGATGAAGCGCGCGCCGCATTCGAGGTGGCGATCGCGACCGATCGCGCCTCGGTGCGCCCCTACCTGGAGCTGGTGCCGTTCCTGATTCAGCAAGGGGACCTGAAGGGCGCCGCAGCGCAGATGAAGCGCGCCATGGCGCTCGGGGAGCAGCGGGCCGAGGTGTGGAACCTGCGCGCTTCGCTGAACCACGTGCAGGGGCGCCTGGCCGCGGCACTGGCCGACTACTCTCATGCCCTCGAACTCGACCCGGGCTTCGTCGATGCACGGGTCGCGCGGGCCTCGATCTTCGTGGACCTGGACCGGCGCCAGCAGGCTCGCGAGGATCTCGCCTACCTGGCCAAGCATGCCCGCCGGGAGCCGCGCTCGGCCTATCTCAGGGCGGTCCTGGCCGGTCGCGAGGGGCTGCGGGAAGCGGTGCGCGAAGCGCTCGAGGAAGTGGCCCAGCTCGTCGATGCGCTGCCGCCGGAATACGCCTCGGCCAATGAGCAGTTGCTGATGCTCGGCGCCTTGTCGCATCACGGGCTCAAGGCCGCCGAGAAGGCCAAGGGCTACCTGGCGACGCTGCTCAAGCGCTTCCCGCGCAATGGCGGCGGCCACAAGCTGCTGGCCGCCATCTACCTGGACGAGGGCAACAGCCCGCAGGCGCTCGCCACGCTCGAGCCGGTGCTGAAGGCGGCGCCCGAAGATCCGCAGGCCAACCTGCTGGCCGGCCGGGCCCAGCTCGGCCTGAAGCGATATCGCCAGGCCGGCGCCAGCCTCGACAAGGCCGTTCGCTTCCTGCAGGACGATCCACAGGCGCTGGCGGCCCTCGGCGCCAGCTACATCGGCCAGGGGCTCGACGAAGAGGGCATTGCCAGCCTCGAGCGCGCGATGCTGGCGTCACCGGCCGACCTGGCCATCGGCTCGGTTCTGGCCTCGCTCTACATGAAGCGGGCCGACGGCGACAAGGCGTCGAAGCTGGCCGCATCGCTGGTCGAGCACAACCGGGGCAATCCCATCGCGCGCAACCTGCTCGGTTCGGTGATGGCCGCGGCCGGCGACTCGCAGGGTGCCCGCGAGCAGTATCTGCAGGCGCTGGCGGCGGAACCGGGCTATGCGCCGTCGCTGCTGAATCTGGCGCGGCTGGAAAGCGGGCTCGGCCAGACCGAGGCTGCCCGGTCCCGTCTGACGAAGATGCTGACCGACCGGCCGGACGACCCGCGCGCGATGTTCGAACTGGGCCGGATCGCCCGCCAGCAAGGCCGGCTGGACGAAGCGCTCGATTGGTTCGACAAGGCCCTGGCGCAGGACGCCGGCCAGCGCCAGGTGGCGTTGGCCAAGGTCGAGGTGTTGTCCGAGGCCGGTCGTCCCGACGCCGCCGTGGCGGCGGCCAAGGACATGGCCCTGCGGCACCCGGACGATCTGCTCGTCGAGGCCGTGCTGGCGCAGGCCTACCTGACGCTCGGCGACGCGAAGAATGCGCGGCAGGTGATGCGCAAGATGACGCGCGACGCCGAGTTCGACGAAGTCGCCCAGGTGCGCATCGGGCGCATGCGGCTGGCCGCCGGCTTCGCGACCGACGCCGCCTACAACGTGCAGAAGGCGCTGGCCGCCCGGCCCGATTATCCACCCGCACTGGCCTTGTCGTTCGAGAGCGCGATGGCCGGGCAGAAGCTGGACGAGGCCCGCGAGGCCCTGCAAGCGATGCGCCGGGTTGCCGCCGACAGCCCCGACCTGCCCCGTTTCGAGGGCACGCTGGCACTTGCGACGGGGGATGGGGCGAAGGCGCTGGAGATCTTCCGCCGCATCTACGACGATGCGCCGTCGGCGCGGGCAGCGCTCAATCTGGCGGCCGTTCAGCGCCAGTTGGAGCGTCATCGGGACGCCGCGAAGGCGCTGCAAGCAGAACTGCAGCGGCAGGACAGCGCCGAAGTGCGGCGGGCGCTGGCGGAACTCCAGTTCGCGACGCGGCAGTGGCAGGCCGCGCGCCAGAGCTACGAACTCCTGCTCGCCCGATCGCCGCAGGATCCGGCGCTGCTGAACTGCATGGCCTTGGTCCTGCTGCAACTGGGCGACCCTGCGGCCTTGTCGACCGCGGAGCGCGCCAAGCAGCTGTTGCCCAGGAACGCCGGCGTCATCGACACGGTGGGCTGGATCAAGTTGAAACAGGGTGACGTCGAGGGCGCGCTGCCATTGTTGCGCGATGCGCGCCTGCGCGAACCGCAGAATCCGGAAATCCGCTTCCACCTCGCGTCGGCGCTGGCCCGGAGCGGCCGCAAGGGGGAGGCGCGGGCGGAACTGGACGTCGCGCTGGCCGGCGAGGCGTCCTTCGTCGAATCCGCTCAGGCGCTCGAACTGCATCGCATGCTGAGCGCGGAATGAAGCGTCGGAATTTCTGACGATCACTCGCTCTTGGCATTGTTAAATAGTGTATTTGTTTGAAATTGAAAGTATTTTTTTAAATGGCGGGAAATTTGCTTAAAGGTCCCCCGCGAGGTCCTATTTGGAGATTGAAATGAGAAATTTGCTGACGGGTCTACTGGTGGCCACGGTGGCGGTGTTCAGTGCGCCGGCCTCGGCGACCTTCAACACGACCAGCTACAAATCCAGCTATTGTGGCGGCGGCAGCACCGATCCTTCCTGCCCGACCTTCACGCTGGGCGCGAGTGGCGGCAGCGCCGGCGGCGTGACCGTATCGGCCTCCGCCTGGTACGACATCGGCACGGATGCCTTGCACAGCACCAGCCTGACCTACTACACCGGCAGCGGCTACGGTGCCGGCGGCGAAGCCTATCCGGAGCATGCGGTCGACAACCGGGGCAACTACGAGTGGGTGATGCTGTCCTTCAGCGAAGCCGTCAGTCTGGACAAGATCACGCTCGGCTGGCTGTACGGCGACGCCGACATCACGGTGCTGGCCGCCGACAGCATGTCGACTTCGCTGAGCGGCTGGAACTTCGTGCAGAACCTCTACTTCAACGGCCAGTATTCCAGCACCGACGACTTCAACTACGACTCGGGCACCGGCCGCTACACGACCAATGCGATAGCGACCGAGCTGTGTTCCTCGTACTGGCTGATCGGCGCGATCAACCCCGCCTACGCCGATGCGGGCTACGTCGGCAACGACTACTTCAAGCTCTATTCGGTCACCGCCTGCACCGACTGCAGGACCCCGCCGCCGAGCACCAGCGTGCCGGAGCCTGCCTCGCTGGCGCTGGTCGGCATGGCCTTGTTCGGCGTCTATGGAGCGCGTCGGCGCAAGGCTTGAGAAGGGCAGCGGCAAGGACGGAACGGCGACGCCTGCGGGCGTCGCTTCTTTTTGCAGCCTTGGCCCTGCACCGGGTCAGGCACTGGCCGCCTCCCGTTCCTCCTGCAGCTGCAGCGCCCACATCTGGGCGTAGGCGCCGCCGCGCAGCAGCAACTCGCCATGGGTGCCGCTCTCGACGACGCGGCCCTCGTCCAGCACGATGATGCGGTCGGCGTTCATGACCGTGGACAGCCGATGCGCGATGACCAGCGCAGTCCGCCCCTCGGCGGCTTGGTCGATCTGGGCCTGGATCGCTTTCTCGGTCTTCGAGTCGAGCGCCGAGGTGGCTTCGTCGAAGATCAGGATCGAAGGATTCTTCAGCAGCGCGCGGGCGATCGCGACGCGCTGCTTCTCGCCACCGGAGAGCTTCAGGCCGCGTTCGCCGACCCGCGTCTCGTATCCATCGGGCAGGCGGCCGATGAAATCGGTCAACTGGGCCGCGTGGGCCGCCGCTTCGACCTCGGCCGGGCCGGCGTCGGGGCGTCCGTACTGGATGTTGTAGCGCAGCGTGTCGTTGAACAGCACGGTGTCCTGCGGCACGATGCCGATCGCCGCGCGCAGGCTGGCCTGGGTCAGGGCGCGGATGTCGTGGCCGCCGACCTTCACGGCGCCGCCATTGACGTCGTAGAAGCGGTACAACAGCCGGGCCAGCGTGGACTTGCCCGAGCCGGAGTGCCCGACCACCGCGACGGTGTGGCCGGGCGGAATCTCGAAATCCACGTCGAACAGGATCTGGCGGCGCGGATCGTAGCCGAAGCCGACCTTCTCGAAGCGCACGCCGGCCAGGCCGGCTTCCAGTTCGCGCGCGTCCGGTGCGTCGGCCACTTCGCGATGGGCGTGCATCAGCCCGAACATCCGCTCGATGTCGGTCAGCGCCTGGCGGATCTCGCGGTACAGCACGCCGAGGAAATTGAGCGGGATGTAGAGCTGCAGCAGGAAGGCATTGACCATCACGATGTCGCCCAGCGTCATCTCGCCGCTCGCCACCCGGCTCGCCGCCTGCCACATCATCAGCGTCACGGTGATCGCGATGATCAGCGCCTGGCCGGCATTGAGCGCCGACAGCGAGGTCTGGTTGCGGATCTGGGCGGCGATCCATTTTTGCAGCTGTTCGTCGTAGCGGCGGGCCTCGAAGCCTTCGTTGTTGAAGTACTTGACCGTCTCGAAGTTGATCAGGCTGTCGATCGCGCGTGCATTGGCGGCCGAATCCAGTTCGTTCGCCTCGCGCCTGAGCGCGGTGCGCCAGTTCGTGATCTTGACCGTGAAGCTGATGTAGAGCACCAGTGCGGCGCCGGTGATGGCGGCGAAGATCCAGTGGTAGTTGGCGAGCAGGATGCCGATCACCAGGCTGATCTCGACCAGCGTCGGCACGATGCTGTAGAGCGTGTAGCTGATCAGCGAGCCGATCGAGCGGGTGCCGCGCTCGATGTCGCGGGTCAGGCCGCCGGTCTGGCGCTCCAGGTGGAAGCGCAGCGACAGCGAGTGCAGGTGGCGGAAGACCTGCAGCGAGATGCGCCGCACCGCCTGCTGGGTGACCCGCGCGAATACCAGCTCGCGCAGCTCGGTGAACATCGAGCTCGAGAAGCGCAGTGCGCCATAGGCCAGCAGCAGCGCCGCCGGCACGACGATGATCGCCTGCGCGTTGCTGATGTCGAGCGTGTCGATCAGCTTCTTGAAGACGATCGGCACCGTCACGTTGGCGCCCTTGGCGGCCAGCAGGCAGCCCAGCGCCAGCAGCACGCGGAACTTGTAGGCCCACAGGTAGGGCAGCAGTTCCCTCAGGGTTTGCCAGTCGTGTCTCTCGCTGGGTTCGGGGCCGGGCAGGGCGGTGGCGGGGGCGCGTCTCATGCCCCGATTCTATCCGCTCCGCGCCGCGGGCCGCGGCTGCGGGCGTGCTATTGGCGCGCCGACAGCGCCAGCCGGGCGGCGATGCCGATGAAGACGACGCCGGTCAGCCGGTCCAGCCAGCGCCCGACGCCGGGGCGGCGCTGCAGCAGCGCGCCCAGCGTGCCCGCGCCGAGCGCGACCAGGCCGAAGATCACGATCGTCTGCAGCACGAACAGCGCACCCAGCACCGCCATCTGCAGCGATGCGCGGCCCAGCGCCGGATCGACGAATTGCGGCATGAAGGCGAGGAAGAACAAGCCGACCTTGGGGTTGATGGCGTTGGCGACGAAGCCGCGTCGCAGGTAGCGCAGCCACGCTTGCGGCGGCTGTTGCGCCCGTCCTGCGGCCAGTCCGACGCCGCGGCTCGCGAGCGCGCCAATGCCGAGCCACAGCAGATAGGCCGAACCGGCCAGCCGCAGCAGCGCGAACAGCGCCGGCGAGGAGGCGATCGCCGCGCTGACGCCCAGCGTCGCCCACAGCGTATGGGTCAGGCAGCCCAACGCGCAGCCGAGTGCCAGTCCCAGGCCGGCACGCCGCCCGCGCGACAGGCTCTGCGACAGCACCATCAGGTTGTCCGGGCCCGGCGCCGCGGTGATCAGCACCGAGGCCGCCAGGAAGGCCAGCAGCGTATGGGCTTCCGGCATCCCGCTCAGCCGATCAGTGCGGGCAACTCGGCCAGCGTGCGGATCTCTCCGTCCGGCGGCGACGGGATGCGCTCCGGCGCCTGGCCGAAGCGGTTGCACCACAGCACCGCATAGCCGAAGGCCTTGGCCGAGAACGCGTCCCAGCCGTTCGACGACAGGAAGCACATCTGCCCGGCCGGCAGCCCGAGCCGTTCGACCGCCAGCCCGTACACGGACGGGTGGGGTTTGAAGACGCCGACCTCCTCGACCGACAGCACGGCGTCGAAGACATCGGCGAGGCCGGCGTTGTCCACCGCCGCCGTCAGCATCTTCGGCGAACCGTTCGACAGGATCGCCAGCTTGAGGCCGCGGGCCTTCAGCGTGCGCAGCGTGTCGGGCACTTCGGGGTAGTGGCCGAGGCGCAGGTAGAGCGCCATCAGCTTGTCGCGAAGATCCGGCGAATCGAGTTGCAGCGTCGCCAGCGCAAAATCGAGCGCGTCGCCGGTGACCTGCCAGAAATCGGCGTGGCGGCCGGACAGCCCGCGCAGCCAGGTGTATTGCAGCTGCTTGCTGCGCCACAGCTCGGCCAGCGCCTGCGACTTGCCGTCGAGTTCGGCCTGCAGGTCGCGCGCGGCCGCGGCGACGTCGAACAGGGTGCCGTAGGCGTCGAAGACGCAGGCCCGGATGCCTCGTAGCGCTTCCATGCTCTCCTCCCGGTCTGGCGCGCGTCGGACGCGCGTGACCGGATTGTATCGGGCCCGGCACGATCGGGTGTGCATCCGGAATCCGGTGTGGCGCGCAGACGGATCGAGAACCGGTCGAACGACGCAGTGTCGACCGAACGAGGTCTGCCCGGGAAGATCCGCGGCGCCGTTCGTGCGCGAGCCGCCCGCGCCGGCAACCCGGCACCGATGCACCCGGAGGGTGCGTCGTGCTCGCTTCCCGTGCCTTGATCACCTTGGTTTGACCTCGCTCAAGACGCTGATCGGGCGGCCGATACGATACTGACTGCTACAAGAGACCGGCGCCAAGGGCAGCCGGTCCAGGATGGAGCGACGGGGGAGAAATGGCGAATAAATATGCCCGGGACGCCGGGTTCTCGATGCTTGTCGAGGATCTGCGCAACCGCGGCACGGCTTCGGCGAAGCTCGAAGACTCCGTGCCGGAAATCGCGGACGAGATCCAGTTGCGGGTCGTCTGGACGGTTGCGGCATGGTTTGCGGCGCTGATGCTGATCTGGCTGGCGCTGCCCGCCGGACCGCCGCCCGCGGCCCGGGTCAGGGCCGATCTGCTGCACGTTCTCGAACGTTCCAGGGCCGCTATCGAGGAGGGCCGCGGCCGCGGCGGCGAGTTGCCGCTGCAACTGCCCGAACCGAGCCTGGCCAGCGTCGTCGCGTACCGCGCCTACGAAGGCTCGGACGACTACGATCTGCGAGTCAGCCTGGCGGGCCAGACCATCGTCTGGCGCAGCCGGCAGCCGGGGATCTTCGAGGAGTCGCACCAGTGAGCTTCGGCGGGCGCCGAGGCCGGGTTGCAGCGCTGCTCGACCTGGCGTTCCTGTTCGCGGCGCTCACCATTCTTGCCGCGCTGGCTTACCCGATCGGCGGCCATTTCGTCGAGAAGGCGCGCGCCAAAGACGTCCTGCGCAAGTACGAGGCGGTGCGCGAGGATTTGGCCGAGAAGCTGGGCGGAGCCTCGCCGGAGTCCTGCGACGAGGTCAGGGCCCTCGTCGAGGAGGCTCGGTTGCACGACGATCGACTGGTGCTGGGCGTCGGATTCGCCCAGGTCACGCTCGGCGGCAAGCGCGGCTATCGGCCGGTCTTCTCGGTCTGCGGCGCGACCGGGACGGCGGATGCGCTCGGTGTCGCCCGCGCCGCGCAGCGCATCTTCTCGGCGGCCCATCGGCTCGAGCCCGGCGGCCTGGTGCGCGATTCGATGGTCAGCTTCGCCGCTCCGCTCGGTCCGTCCGACCACGTCGTCTGCAGCGTGCCGCCCCAGCGCCCGGCGCGGCTCTGCACCGACGGCGAGCGGCACTGAATCCACCCTTTTTCAATTTCCTCCCACCCCCGGCGGTTGGCATGGGCGGTGCCGGACCCATATGCTACGCGGTGACCGCCACCGGGCACGGAGATCCGGCGGCGCTACCCGGCAGGGCCGGCAGGCAGTCGCCGCGGCGAGTTGCGGCGCGAACGGCGGCCGGCCCAACGAGCACTATCGAACCGGAGGGGCCACGATGAGGAACGAATCCGCCGAACAACGCTACCGCCGCTGGGCGGACAACATCCTCGCCCACGCCAGCGAACGGGAGCGGCACGGTCTGCGTACCTGGGCCGAGCGCCTGCTGGCGATCCGCGACGGCCGGGAGTTCCCGCCGGTCAAGGTGCAGCAGGCGCTGCAGGCGAGTGTCGATTCGACCTTCTCGGCCCATCTGCTGCAGTTGCTGGGGCGTGAGCTGAAGCGCGTCGGCTGGGACGAGCGCGACACCTACGAGCGGCTCGGCATTTCGCTGGCAGGCACGATGGCGATGATGACCTCGGTCGGCGCGATCGCGCTGGCGGCTTTCGGCAGCGCCTTCAGCGTGCCGATGTGGGTGGTGTTCGGCTCGGGCGACGCTTTCGCCCGCGCGCTGATCGAGCGTGCCGAAGTCACCGGCGCGACCGGTCCGGAGCGTGACGCGACGGCGGAGGAAGAGGCCGGCGCGCCGCTCGCCGACCGGGCCGCGGCCGCAAGGCACGATGATCCGCAAGCGGCCGAGGCCCCGCTGGTGCTGATCAACGTCGGCAAGGCCTACCGCCCCGGCATCGGCCGCGAGGCGCTGTACGAGGCCAGCCGCGGCGTGTGGAGGATCGGCGCCGACAAGCGAAGCAGGCTGCGCTACGCGCTGGCGGTGGCCGATGGCGCGGTGCGCGAGGTGTATCGCATCGATGCCTGGCATCCGGCCGGCTCCACCCCCTATGCGACCCGCGCGCAGCAAGAGCTGGCTGTCGAGGGGCGGTGGGAATTCACCGGCGGGATCGCTTCCGCCTCGGCGCGCGAGGCCTTGCTCGGCCTGCATGTCGGCGAGCTGTTCAAGCCCGGCAATGCCAATCCGATCCGCTATCTGAACGTCTGAGCCCGCAGCCGCGGGCCCGCTATTTCTTGGTGCTCGCCTTGGCCGGATCGGGGGGGTAGGTCGAGCGCGTCAGGATGTCGCGGATGACGTCCTGCTGGCGATCGATCTCCAGTGTGCGCTTGCGTACGTAGCTCTGTTGTTTCTGCACCACCTCGCGCGCCTCCTTCACTGCCCGCTCGACCGGGACGGCGGCCTGCGCGGGCCCGCCGCCGTCCCGCAGCGCGGTCAGTGCCTCGTTCAGGGTCCGCTGCAGGCCGTCCAGCCGCGCTTCGGCTTCGACGCGTTGCGCTTCGGAGGTGTTGCGTTCGCCTTCGAGCGCCTTCAACTGCTCCAGCAGCGCGTTGCGCTGGTTCTTCAACATCTCCTGGCTGTCGGTCAGCTCGCGCGCCCGCTCCTGCAGCGCCCAGCCCCGGCGGACCGAGTTGAACCAGCCGGTGGCGGCGGCGATGGCGAACACCAGGAACACCGAGGCCATCGTCGTGCGCACCCGGATGCGGCGTGCCTTCAGGTGGTCGCGGTGGGCGGCGCTGGCGACGATGAAGCCCCGGATGTCGTGGCCCAGCTCCGCTTCGTGGCGCGCCGCGAGCCGTTCGGCGTCTTCCAGCGCCGCGCCGCGCAGCAGCATCTCGCCGCTGCGGCCGGCGGCCAGCCAGTTCTCGCTCTCGGTCTGCATGCGATGCAGCCACTCGAGGAAGTCGCGCTGCTGTTCGAGCCACACCAGCACCCTCGGCCAGTCGCGGGCCAGTGCCTCGTGCGCCAGTTCGACCGCCATCTCGCCGCGCTCGCGGCTCGCCACCAGCAGGTGTTGCTCGATCAACTCCTGCACCTGACGTGCCGCCGCGCTGCCCGCCGGCGCCAGCGTACTGACGCGCGCACGGTGGCCGCTGGCGCGGGTGCCGCCGGGCGAGACCTGCAGCAGCCGCAGCACGATCTGCCGCATGAGCTCGCGCCCGGCCTCGTCCTGTGCCTCGAAGACGTGGTCGGCGGCCTCGACGATCACGCCGCGCAGGCCGCCGAAGCTGTCGTAGGCGGCGTTCGTCAGCCAGTCGCTGCGGCGTTGTTCCCACAACCGCACCAGCGTCGCCTGCAGGAACGGCAGCACGCCGGGCTCTTTTTCGGTGCGGGACATGACGCGGTCCACCAGGCCGGGCTCGAAAGCGAGGCCGAGGCGGTCGGCCGGCCGCTCGATCATTTCGCGCATCGCGCCGACGCCGAGCGGCCGCAGCTCGAGGCGGCCGGCATGCTCGAGCGCCGTGCCGGCCACCGCCCGGTTCCACTCTTCGATCTCGTCGCTGCGCAGCGTCAGCACGATCCGCCCGCCCTTGCCGGTCACTTCGCGCACCACGGCCAGCACCAGTGCCGCGCGCGCTTCGCCGGGGGGGAACTCGGCCGGCAGATCCGGGCCCTGCGGGTGGGCGCCGGCGTCCATCTGCGGCGCATCCGACAAGCGGTCGACGGTGACCAGCACCGAGCCCTGCGGGCGTTCGGCGATCGCGTCGAACAGGCCGGCCACCTCGTGCGTGTGCCGGGCGGGCGGCGGCAGCGCCCGCGCGACGGCCTGCCCGGCGCGCGCCGCGGTGGCGGCGTCGATCAGCTTCCATTGCGGGTGGGCCCTGCGCAGCGCCGGGTAGAGGCCCGCCCGCAGCAGCGAGCTGCGGCCGCTGGCGCTCGCACCGACCAGCAGCACCACTGATTCGCGCTCCACCAGCTCGCGCAGGATGCGGATCTCTTCGCCGCGGCCGAAGAACAGGTCGGCATGGTGCTCGGCATACGGCACCGGACCGATGTAGGGGCAGCGCTCCTCGCTCTCGATGCCGCCGCCTGCCGTCACTGCCTGCGTCCGGGCCTGCGGCCGGCGCAGGATGTCCACCAGGGCGCCCAGCGCGCCGGGCTCGATGCCCCGCCGCAGGTCGATCGCGAGGAATTCGGCCAATGCCGCGTCGGCCGGTTCGCTGCCGGCATGGCCCGGCAGCAGGATCGGCAGCAGCGCCACGTCGCGGCCGGCATCGCGCGCGATCAGCGTCAATGCGACGAGCTTCTGCTGCTGCGCTTCGAACGGCCCGCTGCCGAGGCACACCGCCAGCGCGCGGGCATGGGCCAGCATGCCCTCCATGCGCAGCTTCCAGTCCGCGCTCGGCGCGCCCTGGGCGGCGTCCACGGCGGCGCGGATGCCCTCCTTGAGCAGCGCGCGCTTCAGTTCGGACACCATCGCGGCGTCCTGGCCGGCGTAGGAGATCAACACGTCGAAGTCGGCGAAGCGCTTGGTCTCGTCGTAGCGCGCCTGGGTCGTCTGCTCCGGCGGCTCGGCCGCTGCGCTCGCGGTCTGCGGCGAACCGGACAGGCGGGCGCGGGCTTCGCGCGCCACCCGCGCGAGCGGCGAATCCGCCGTCGCTGCGCCGCCGGCCGGGCCGGTGCCGCGCGGTCGGGCCTCGGTCGGCGACAGCGTCACGATGATGTCGGCGAGATGGCTGAAGATGCCGGCCAGGTGTTCCTTGGCCGCCTTCTCCTCCGGGTTGCGGGCGACCCGTTCCTCGAACGCGAACTGCGGGTCGTAGGGGATCGTCAGGTCGCGGAAGCCGATGCCGGCCTCGGCCAGCCTCTCGGGCAGCAGCGCGCCGAAGTGCCGCTCGAAGCGCTCGAAGAATTCGGCCAGCAGCGCCGGCGCCCGCTGCTCGACCCGGGCCGGCACGACGACGATCTCCAGCGGCCGGCCGCGGCGCAGGCCCTCGACCGGTTGCGAGCGGAAGTCCTCCAGCATGCTCCAGGTGCCGTCCACGTTCTGGTGGTTGGCGCCGCACATCATGACGATCACGTCGGCCAGCTGGTAGCCGCAGATGCCGCCCATCTCGGTGACGCCGGTGCGGCTGTCGATCAGTACCAGGTCGTAGGACGCCAGCAGCGCGCGGCGCAGCCACTCGAAGAACAGGTCGCCTTCCCAGTTGAAGTAGAAGTCCTGCCAGTCGAAGGTGCGCAGCGCCAGCGCGTAGCGGGCCAGTTGCTCGGCGGTCAGGCGCTGGCCGGCCGGCATCAGGTCGAGCCGGCCGCCCTGCGGGCGGCGCGCGAAGATGGTGGCGATGTAGCGGGCGATGTCGCGGAAGTCGTCGCCGCCGCCGGTCACCGACATCGCTTCCTTGTAGGCCAGCAGCAGGTCGAGCAGGCCGGACTGGCGACGCACCGCGTCGCGCTGCTCGCGTTCGTCGCCGCGGTAGAAGAACTGCTCCAGGCCCGGCGCCTCGAGGTCGAAATCGATCATCAGCACCTTCAGCCCGCGCCGCGACAGGATGTCGGCCACGTTGGCCAGCGCCATCGAGCGGCCGACGCCGCCCTTGTACGAGTAGAAGGTGCAGATCACGGGCGGCCCCCGCCGCCCCAGCCGTAGTCGCGCTTCGGCTGCAGGCCGGCTTCGCCGAGTTCGGCGGCCAGCGCGCCGAGCGCGCTGCGGTCCGGCTGCGGCTCCTGCAGCCGCAGCAGCGTCGCCGGCAGGCTGCAGTGCAGCCAGCGCTTGAAGCGTCGCTCGTTGCCGACCGCCAGTTCGCATTGCGGGTCGAAGTCCACCGCGTAGCGGTCGAAGGCGCCGGCCAGCCGGCGGCGGGTGGCGTCCTCGAGCAGCGCCTCGACCTCCTCGCGTCCCGGGTCGAACGGCGACACCGTGACGATCGCGACCAGGTCGTTGTTGAAGAACGGCGAATTCTGGAAGGCCTGCCGCAGCAGCGGGTGGAACAGCGAGATCTCGTCCACCAGCACCACGCAGCCGGCCCGCGCGATTGCCCGGTAGGTCTGGCGCAGGCGCGGGTTGGCATGCACCAGCGCGTCGAACGGATACCACTGCAGCCGCACGTGGCGCTGGCGCTGGTGGATCTGGCCGCGGCGGCCGACCGCGTCGGCGATCTCCTCGGCGATCACGCGCACGCTGGCGCCGTCTTCGTGGAACGGCCGCCAGCGGTGGCGGCTGGCGTGGTAGCGCGCCATCCAGTCGATGCCTTCCGCGGCCAGCGCGGCCTTCAGGCTCGCGTACTGGCGCAGTTCGTCGCCGGTCAGCTGCCCCATCAGCTGCTCGTCGTGTTCGAGCTGGTCCAGTTCGGCGCGCGTCATCGCGACGATGCACACCGGCACGCCGACGCTGCGGCTGGCGGCCGGCGGCTGGCGCCCGGCAAGCCAGGCGCGGGCCGCCTGCAAGGGGTTCACGCCGGCCGATTCGGCTGGCGCCAGCACGAAGCACTCGTCGCTCAGCCAGTTGGGCGGCAGCTCGTCGCGCCGCACGTTGGACAGCAGCAGCGCCAGCGAGCCGGTGCGCGCCCTCAGCACCTGCAGCGCTTCGCCCACGGTGTCGGCGTCGTCCAGCATCTGCGGCAGCGATTGCGGCGTGATCAGCGCCGCCGCCGCGTGGCAGGCGATGGCGTTTTCCTCGCGCATGCCGACGCCGCGCTCGTCGTCGGCGAACAGCGATTCGCTCGACAGCTTGGCCGGCCGCTCCAGGCCGCTCGCCAGCTCGCGCGCCAGCGCGCTGGCCTGGCCGGCGTCGGCGGGGTGGTGTGCCAGGTACAGCGCGTGGGTCACCTCGCGCTGCAGCTTCTGCGGCGGCCGGCGCGGCCGGCCGGACGGCTGCCCGGCCTCGGCCAGGTTGCTGACGGCGTTGCAGACCGCGATCGCCAGGCCGGCGGCATCGGAGAACTCGGTCGCCAGGCGTTCGTCCAGCAGCCGCTGGCGCAGTGTTTCGATGCGGTCGCCGCGCTCATTGTCGCCGGTCACGCTGTCCATCAGCGTCGGCGGCCAGGGCGCGTCCTCGCGCAGCACGAAGATCAGGCGCGGCTTGTCGCGCGCCGCCTCCATCTCCAGTTCGGTGATCGACAGCCGCTGCGGGTTTTCGTTTTCGGGCGGCACGAAGCCGTAGCGCCAGGCGAACAGGCCGACGTAGATGTCGCAGCCGGCGACGTCCTTCAGGCAGGCTTCGAGCGGGCGGTCGTCGCGCGCGACGTAGTCCTCCATCGCGATGACCTTGATGTTGGCGAGCTGGTTGAGGGCCTTGTAGACCGCTTCGCGGTGGGACTGCAGGTCCTTGAAACTCGACGACAGGTACACCGTCCGGAATTCCGCCATTCAGCCTCCCGCGGGACTTTCGGTCGCATGCGTCCGCACGTTGAGTATAGGCACGGGCCGCGCGACTCATGCGGACAGGGTGACATCGTCCCTGCCGGCCGTGCAAGACCCGGCCGGCATCTCCGCATGACGGAGTCAGCAGCGCTGGCGCTTGCCGGTGGAATGGACGAGGCGGAACAGCGGGCTGGCGCCGAGGGTCAGCAAGACCACCCGCAGCACGTGGCAGGCCACCACCAGCGGCACGCCGAGCTGCAGTTCGCGCGCCGTCACGCTCATCTCGGCGATGCCGCCCGGCGCCGCGGCGAGCAGCAGCGAGGGCGCCGCCATCGGCGTCAGGCGGCCGAACAGCAGGGCCAGCGCACCGGCCAGCAGCACGGCCAGCAGCGTCGAGCCGAGCGCGGCGGCCATGAAGCGCGGCGCGCGCTGGAAGAAGTCCGGCGAAAAACGGCAGCCCAGCGCCACGCCGATCAGCAGCTGGCCGCCGTCCACCAGCCAGCCCGGCAGCGCCGACAGCGGCGTGCCGGCGGCGCACAGCAGGCCGACGCCGGCCAGCGGCCCGAGCACCCAGGCATTGGCGACGCGCAACGCCAGCAGCACGCCGGCGCCGGCCAGGCTGGCCAGCACCAGCGCCGGCATGCGTTGCCAGTCGACGCTCGACGAGGCGGGCGGGAAGACGTCGCTGCCGTGGGCGCCGGAGAAGGTCAGCGCGAATGGGATCGCGATCACCACCACCGCCACCCGCAGCGCGTGGGCGGCCGCGATCAGGTCGACGGCGCCGCCGTGCCGCTCGGCCAGCACTGCCATCTCGCTGGCGCCGCCGGGCAGCGAGGCGAAGTAGGCGGTCGGGCGGTCGGCGCCGGCCAGGCGCCGGGTCAGCTCGCCGCAGATCAGGCCGAACGGCAGCGAGCAGGCCGCAACGGCCAGGATCAGCGAGGCGTTGCGGCCCAGCTCGTGCACCACCGCCGGCGTGAAATAGAGGCCCAGCGCGGCTCCGATCACCCACTGGCCGGCCTGCCGGGCGCCGGCCGGTGCCTGCAGCCCGATGCCGCGCACGCGCAGCGCCGCCACCAGCAGCAGTTGACCGATCATCCACGGCAGCGGCAGCTTCAGCAGCGCCGCGCCGCCGCCGGCCAGCACGGCCGGCAGCAGCAGCGCCAGTTGGCGGATCGGTGTGGGCAGGCGCGTCATGGGCATCGCCCGAGTGTAGCGGCGCCGACCCGTTGTGCAATGCGGGAAAGCCGCAGCGGCAGGCACCTCAAGGCAGCAGTACCGCCGCTCCCTGCAGCCGTCCATCGCGCAGTGCGCGCAGCGCCTCTGCGGCGGCCGCCAGCGGATACTCGATGGCGTCCACCCGCAGCGCGACGCGGTCGGCATGGGCGAGGAAATCCTCGCCATCGGCGCGGGTCAGGTTGGCTACCGAGCGCAGGCTGCGCTCGCGCCACAGCAGCCGGTAGGGGAAGGCCGGGATGTCGCTCATGTGGATGCCGGCGCAGATCACCGCGCCGCCGGGACGCACCGCGGCCAGCGCGGCCGGCACCAGCGCGCCGACCGGCGCGAAGATCAGCGCCG
The DNA here is from genome assembly GCA_050305135.1 of Rhodocyclaceae bacterium. Lineage (GTDB taxonomy): Bacteria > Pseudomonadota > Gammaproteobacteria > Burkholderiales > Rhodocyclaceae > Cognatazoarcus. The sequence continues at coordinate 33,950 of JBNLET010000141.1, forward strand.
CGTCGAGCGGCCGCGGCGGCGCTTCCTCGGCCGCAGCGGCCCAGCAGGCGCCCAGCGCGCGCGCGTGCCGCTGCGCCGCCTCGTCGCCGCCGCGCGTGAAGGCGTATACCTCGATGCCGTCGGCGAGCGCCACCTGGGCGATCAGGTGGGCGGCGGCGCCGAAGCCGTACAGTCCGATGCGCCGCAGCGGGCCGGCTGCGGTCTGCGCCAGCGCCATGCGGTAGGCGCGGTGGCCGATCAGGCCGGCGCACAGCAGCGGGGCCGCATGCACGTCGTCGTAGCGCTGCGGCAGCGCGAAGCAGTAGCGTTCGTCGGCCACCACGTATTCGGCATAGCCGCCGTTCAGCGTATAGCCGGTGAAGCGGGCCTCCGGGCAGAGGTTTTCGGCACCGGCCGCGCAGCATTCGCAGCGGCCGCAGGTCCAGCCCAGCCAGGGTACGCCGACCCGGCTGCCGAGGGCGTGGCGGTAGGCGCCTTCGCCCTGCCGCACGACGCGGCCGACGATCTCGTGGCCCGGGATCAGCGGCAGCGCCGGCTCGGACAGTTCGCCGTCCACCACGTGCAGGTCGGTGCGGCAGACCGCGCAGGCAGCGACCCGCAGCAACACTTCGCCGCGGCCCGGGCGCGGCACCGGCAGCTCGCGCGGCTGCAGCGGCGAGCCGGGCGCCAGCAGCACCATCGCTCGCATCGTTGCAGGTATCGATTGCGGCATGCCGTTCCCTCCGCTCGCCCGATGCTGTCATGCTAGCGCCGGCCGTAGCGCCGAGCGAGCGCCACCGCGCCGGGATCTGCCGCAGATCAAGAAAGAAAAAAGGCGGCGCCGGGTCGGCGCCGCCAAGACTCCTTGCTGGAAGGAGCGGAGGAATGTCGATCAGTGGGCGCTGGCGCCGGCCGCGCCGACGCCGGTCTGCGAACGCACGTACTGGTCGTCGAAGGCGGCGATTTCCTTGCGCGCCCGGGCGCTGTTGTCGGTGACCGAGAACAGCCAGGAGAAGAAGAAGGCGATCGGCAGCGAGAACAGCGCCGGTTGCGTTTAGGGGAAGATCGGCTCGGCATTGCCCAGCACCGCCACCCACACCGACTTGGACAGGATCACCATCGTCACCGCCGAGACCAGTCCGGCCAGGCCGCCGATCAGCGCGCCGCGGGTGGTCAGGCCCTTCCAGTACATCGACAGGATCAGCACCGGGAAGTTGGCCGAGGCGGCGATGCCGAAGGCCAGGCCGACCAGGAAGGCCACGTTCTGCTTCTCGAACGCGATGCCGAGGACCACCGCGACCACACCCAGGGCCAGCGTGGCGAACTTGGTGACGCGCATCTCCTCCTTCTCGCTGGCCTCGCCCTTGCGGATCACGCGGGCATAGAGGTCGTGGGCGATCGCCGAGGCGCCGGCCAGGGCCAGGCCGGAGACCACCGCCAGGATCGTCGCGAAGGCCACCGCCGACATGAAGCCGAGGAACAGGTTGCCGCCGACCGCGTTGGCCAGGTGCATGACCGGCATGTTGCCGCCGCCGATGATCTTGCCGCCGACGACGCCGCCCTCGAAGTACTCGGGGTTGGTGCCGACGATCGTGATCGCGGCCAGGCCGAGCACGCACACCACCATGAAGAAGTAGCCGATGCAGCCGCTGGCGACGAACACGCTCTTGCGCGCTTCCTTGGCGTTCGGCACCGTGAAGAAGCGCATCATGATGTGCGGCAGGCCGGCGGTGCCGAACACCAGGCCGAGCGACAGCGAGACGGCGGTGATCGGATCGGCCATCAGCGAGCCGGGGCCCATGATGGAGATGCCGTCCTTGTGGTTGGCGACCGCCTGCCTGGCCATCTCCTCGAGGCTGAAGCCGAAGTGCGACAGCGACAGCAGCAGCAGCACCGTGCCGCCGGCCAACATCAGGCAGGCCTTGATGATCTGCACCCAGGTGGTGGCGATCATGCCGCCGAAGGTGACGTACACCACCATCAGCACGCCGACCACGACCACCGCGGTCGCGTAGTCGAGGCCGAACAGCAGCTTGATCAGCTGGCCGGCGCCGACCATCTGCACGATCAGGTAGAAGCACACCACGGTCAGCGAGCCGATCGCCGCGAAGGTGCGGATGCGGGTCTGGTCGAGGCGGTAGGAGGCGATGTCGGCGAACGTGAACTTGCCCAGGTTGCGCAGCCGCTCGGCCATCAGGAACAGGATCACCGGCCAGCCGACGAAGAAGCTGATGGCGTAGATGAACGCGTCCATGCCCTTCGAGAAGGCCATCGCCGAGATGCCGAGCAGCGTCGCCGCCGACATGTAGTCGCCGGCGATCGCGAGGCCGTTCTGGAAGCCGGTGATGCCGCCGCCGGCGGTGTAGAAGTCGGAGGTGGACTTGGTGCGGTTGGCCGCCCAGTAGGTGATGCCCAGCGTCGCCATGACGAAGATGAAGAACATCACGATGGCGGTGACGTTGAGCGGCTGCTTCTGCGCCTCGGCGATCGCGTCGCCGGCCAGTACGGCGCCGCTGCCGGCCAGCGCCAGCAGGGTCGCGGAAAGTCGGATCTTGCTGCTCACTTGGAGGCCTCCTGCACGATGCGCTGGTTCATTTCGTCGAACTCGGTGTTGGCGCGCTTGACGAACCAGCCGGTCAGCAGCCAGCCGCCGACGATGATCACGGCGCCGAGCGGGATGCCGACGGTCAGCGTGCCGCCTTCGGAGATCGGCGTGCGCAGCACCTGCGGCGCGAAGGCCACCAGCATCATCATGGCGTAGTAGGCCGACATCACGATGCCGGTCAGCGTCAGCGCGAAGCGGGTGCGCTTGCTGGCGAGTTCGGCGAAGCGCGGATTGGCCCGCACCTTCTCGTAGATCTGGGATGACATCATTCCTCCTGTAGTGTCGAAGCGATTGAGCTGTTGGAATGCAGTGGGGCCGGGTCGGCCTAATCGATCGCCGACGCCGACTTGGCCTGCTGGCGCAGCACGAATTTCTGGATCTTTCCGGTCGAGGTCTTCGGCAGCACGCAGAACTCCACGTGCTTCGGCACCTTGTAGCGGGCGAGATGGGCGCGGCAGTGCTCGATGATCGAATCGACGCCGATGTCGGCGCCTTCCTTGACCTCGATGTAGGCCGCCGGCACCTCGCCCCATTTCTCGTCCGGCTTGGCGACCACTGCCGCGGTCAGCACGGCCGGGTGGCGATAGAGCACTTCCTCCACCTCCAGCGAGGAGATGTTCTCGCCGCCCGAGATGATCACGTCCTTGGAGCGGTCCTTGATCTTGACGTAGCCGTCCGGGTGCATCACGGCCAGGTCGCCGGTGTGGAACCAGCCGCCGGCGAAGGCTTCCCGCGTGGCCGGCTCGTTCTTCAGGTAGCCCTTCATGACGATGTTGCCGCGGAACATGATCTCGCCCATCGTCTCGGCATCGGACGGCACCTCGCTCATGTCGAGCGGGTCGAGCACGGTGATCGCTTCCTGCATGTGGTAGCGCACGCCCTGGCGGCCGTTGCGCTCGGCGCGGCGGTCGATCGGCAACTCGTCCCACTCGGGATGCTTGGCGCACACCGAGGCCGGGCCGTAGGTCTCGGTCAGGCCATAGACGTGGGTGATGTCGAAGCCCATCCGCTCGGCCCCCTCGATGATCGCGGCCGGCGGCGCGGCGCCGGCGATCAGGCCGGCCACGCTGTGCTCGATGCCGGCGCGCAGGCCCTCGGGAGCGTTGATCAGCATGCCGTACACGATCGGCGCGCCGCACATGTGGCTGACGCGATGGCGGCGGATCAGCTCGAAGATCAGCGCCGGGTCCACCCTGCGCAGGCAGACGTTGACGCCGGCGTTGGCCGCCATCGTCCACGGGAAGCACCAGCCGTTGCAGTGGAACATCGGCAGCGTCCACAGGTAGACCGAGTGCGCCGGCATGCCCCAGCTGATGATGTTCGAGGCGGCGTTCAGATACGCGCCGCGGTGGTGGTAGACCACCCCCTTCGGGTTGCCGGTGGTGCCGGAGGTGTAGTTGAGCGAGATGGCGTCCCACTCGTCGCGCGGCAACTGCCAGTCGAAGTCCGGACTGCCGCTGTCGAGCAGCGCCTCGTACTCGATCTCGCCGAGGCGCTCGCTGCCCGGGTACTCGGCATCGAGCGCGTCGATCACCAGCGGCCTGGGCCCCTCGAGCTTGTCCAGCGCGGCCGCGACGATCGGCGCGAACTCGGGGTCGGTGATCAGCACCTTGGCCTCGCCGTGGGCCAGCATGAAGCTGATCGCTTCGGCGTCGAGGCGGGTGTTCAGCGTGTTCAGCACCGCGCCGATCATCGGCACGCCGAAATGGGCCTCGAACATCGCCGGCACGTTCGGCAGCATCACCGCCACGGTGTCGCCGCGGCCGATGCCGCGGGCCGCCAGCGCGCTCGCCAGCCGGCGGCAGCGGGCGTAGGTTTCGGCCCAGCTGAAGCGGCGCTCGCCGTGGATGACGCTGGTCCGCGTCGGATAGACCTGGGCCGAACGCTGCAGGTAGCTCAGCGGGGAAAGCGGAACGTAGTTGGCCGGGTTGCGATCCAGCCCTTGCTCGTACGGATTGCCTGTCATCCTCGACTCCTTCTGCTCTGCGGTGGGCCGGCGGAGGCGTGCGGGACTCGCCGGCTTCGGTGCTTCGTACCCGTCCGGTCCGTGGCGGCCGGATTGCGGGGCAGTCGGAGATTGGCAAACAACCTTGTCGCAACTTGCGCGGAAATGTACTGAATGTTGTCCGCCGGCCGCGGGCCGCCGGACGGCCGACTAGAATCCATGCAGCCGGCCCGGCCGGTGCCGACGACACTGGGGAAGCGATGAATTCGGACAAAGCCCGCGCGATCGACGCCGCGCTGCAGCCGTGCGGCGAGGAGCAGGTCAGCGACCGGCGCTACCGCGAGATGCTGACGGCCGGGCTGGATCTGCTCGACCAGGGCGTGACGGTGTTCGACAGCGCGCTGCGCCTGATCGCCTGCAACAAGACCTTCCTCGAGCTGCTGGACTTCCCGGCCGAGCTGGCTCACCCGGGCACGCCGTTCGAGGCCTTCATCCGCTACAACGCCGAGCGCGGCGAGTACGGCCCGGGCGACCCCGAGCAGGAGATCGCGGCCCGCGTCGCCGCCGCCCGCGCCTTCAAGGTGCACCAGACCCGGCGCCGTCGCCCCAATGGACAGTGGTTGTCGATCCGCGGCTATCCGCTGCCCCACCGCGGCTTCATCGCGCTGTACTCGGACGTCACCGAGCAGGAGCGCCAGCGCGAGGAGATCGTCCGCCACCAGGCCGAGCTGGAGGAGCACATCCAGCGCCGCACCGCCGAGCTGATCGCCGCCAACGCCGAACTGACCACCGCCATCGAGGCCAACCGCAACATGACCGCCGCCCTGCAGCATTCGGAAGCCCGGCTGAGACAGATCACCGACGCGATTCCGGCCCACATCGCCTACTTCGACAACCAATGGACCTATCGCTACGCCAACAAGCGCTACGCGAAATGGTTCGGCTGGACCGCCGAGAACATTGTCGACAGGCCGATCCGCGAGGTGGCCGGCGAGACCGTCTTCCAGCTGGTGGAGGAGCACGTGCGGCGCGCGCTGACCGGCGAGAAGGTGACCTACGAATATCCGCTGCTGGCGCCCAGCGGTGCCACCGTCTACGCCCGCAGCACGCTGTTGCCCGACCTCGCGCCGGACGGCAGCGTGCAGGGCTGCTACGTGCATGCGGTGGACGTCACCGAGCAGCGCCGCACCCATTTCGCGCTCGCGCAGGCGCAGAAGCTGGAAGCGATCGGCCAGCTCACCGGCGGTCTGGCGCACGACTTCAACAACATGCTGACGGTCGTCATGGGCAATCTTTCCGGCCTGCGCGACGCGCTGCCGAACAGCCCGCTGTCCGAGGAGTACGTCGATCCAGCGCTCGAAGCCGCCGGCCGCGGCGCCGAGCTGATCAAGCGGCTGCAGGCCTTCTCGCGCCAGCAGCCGATGGACCCCTGCCCGGTGGACGTGAACGAGCTGGTGCTCGGCATGGCCAAGCTGATCCGCCGCTCGCTGCCCGGCAGCATCTCGATGCTGACCTCCTCGTCGGACGGCGACCTGGTCGTGCGGGCCGATTCGCACCAGCTCGAGAGTGCGTTGCTGAACCTGGTGCTGAACGCCAAGGACGCGATGCCGAACGGTGGCTCGCTGATCATCGACTCGTCGACCGAGCAGATCGAGGGCGCCGATGCCGCCGACCTGGAGGTGGAGCCCGGCGAATACGTGCAGATCGCGGTCACCGACAACGGCACGGGCATGGACGGCAATACGCTGGCGCGGGTCTTCGAGCCCTTCTTCACGACCAAGCAGTTCGGCCTGGGCAGCGGGCTCGGCATGGCCATGGTGTACGGCTTCATCAAGCAGTCCGGCGGCGGCGCCCGCATCCGCAGCCGGCAGGCGGTCGGCACCACGGTGGCGCTGCTGCTGCCGCGCATCCGGCGCCCGGCCGAAGCGCGGCGGGACCGCAGCGGCGAAGACCCCGACCGCCGCGCGACGCTGGTCGGCCGCGTCGTGCTGTTGGTGGAGGACGATCCCGAGGTGCGCAAGGTGGTGCGCCACCAGCTCGCCGCGCTGGGCTGCTCGGTGCTGGAAGCCGAGAACGGCGCCGAGGCGGCCGACATGGTGGAAAATATCCCGGCCATCTCGCTGGTCTTGTCCGACGTGGTGATGCCGGGCAGCATGGATGGCCGCGCGCTGGCGCGCTTCGTCAAACGCTTCCGGCCGCAGGTGCCGGTGCTGTTGATGAGCGGCTACGCCGACAACGACGACAAGCGCGCCGCGCTGGACGGCGCCACGCCGATGCTCGACAAGCCGTTCAGCCGCGACAAGCTGGCCGCAGCGCTGCGCGCCGTGATGGCCTGAGTCCGCCGGCGACGGCAGGACGCGCGCTCCGTCTTGAGGGGGATGGATGGGCGAGAAGCAGAAGGAACTGATCCACGTGGTCGAGGACGAAACCGCCGTCGCTCGGCTGATCGCCAGCACGCTGGACAACTTCGGCTATCGCTACGAGGTGTTCAGCTCGGGCGGCGAATTCCTGCGCAGCCTGAAGATGCAACTGCCGCAGCTGGCGGTGCTCGACCTGGGCCTGCCCGACATGGACGGCATGGAAGTGCTGCACCAGGTGCGCGCGCGCCACCGTTTCGGCCTGCTGATCGTCACCGGCCGCAGCGACACCCACGACCGCGTGATGGGCCTCGAACTGGGCGCCGACGACTACATGCTGAAGCCGTTCGAGCCGCGCGAACTGATCGCCCGCGTGCGCAGCATCCTGCGCCGCTACATGCCGCCGGCCCCCGATGCGGCCACCACCGCCGTGCGCAGCGCCCGCTTCAACGGCTGGCGCTTCGAGCTCGGCACCCACCTGCTGGTGGCGCCGGACGGCCGCGAGGACACGCTGTCGCTGGCCGAAGCGCAGCTGCTGACCGCCTTCCTCGAGCGCCCCAACCAGATCCTGTCGCGCGAACAGCTGCTGGCCGGCCGCGACGTGGCCGCGCTCGACCGCAGCATCGACCTGCGCGTCTCGCGCCTGCGCCGCCGGCTGGAAGAGAACCCGGTGCACGCCAAGATGATCAAGACCGTCTACGGCGCGGGCTACCTGCTGGCGGCCGAGGTGCGCTGGGAGTAGCCGCTGCCGCACGCCCCCTGGGCCGTCCGCGGCGAACTTCCTTTGATGCGGGCCGGCGAACGTTCAGCCGGCGATACCGACCCGGCGGACCGCCGGGCCCACCGAAAGCGCCCGGTCCGCAGCGACCACCTTGCGGCCCTTGCGCGCGCGACCGTCGGTCGGCGGACGCGGTGGACGGGGCGCCGTACGTGATTCCGGATGGAATAAGCGCTGGCAGCCGGGTGTCGACCGACTGAGCCCGCGCCCGGCGCGGGTGGCGGCGCCGCCATGCGCGGCGCTGGATTCGTTTTCCGGCAGAGAGGAGGTTACACAATGAAGAAATCAATCATCGCGCTCACGCTCGGCATGGTCCTCGGCAGCGTCGCGTTCGCGGATTCCGGCATCAAGTTCGACACCCACCTGGAAGGCTTCACGCTGGCCGGCATGCCGGTGGATAACAATGCCACCGGCGAGGCCAAGGTCGAAGTGATCGACGGCGGTAGCGCGCTGAAATTCCGCGTCAATGTCGCTGGCATCGACAACCTGCTGATGGCGCACATCCACGTCGCGCCGATCGGCAGCCCGACCCCTGTCGCGCTGACCGACCCGGCCGGGCCGGTGGCGTTCTGGTTCGTCGGCGGGCCGCCGCCGCAAGGCACGCTGACCGAGACCGTGAACGGCCGGCTGGCCGAAGGCTTCATCATCACCAATGCCGACCTGGTGGACTGGGGTGACCCCGCGGACGCGATGAGCGGCACGATCGAAGGCCTGGTGAACGCGATCATGGAAGGCCGCGCCTCGGTAATCGTCCATACCAGCGACGGCAATCCGGCAACGATGCTGCCGGTGGCAGGCGACTCACCGGCCGGCGAACTGCGCGGCACGCTGCGCTGAAAGACCGCGGCTCGTCGCTGCGGCGGGCCGCTTCGAGGTGCCGGTCGGCGCGGCGCGCGGAGCGCACGCCACTGCCGCCGGGCGTCTGGTGATGTCCAATGCGCAAACGCCCCTCGCGGTGTCCGCAAGAGCTTGCAGTCTCGCCCCCCGGGAGTGAGGGCGCTACACGACCCTGACGAGGGATTCCGCAAGGGTTTCGGATTTGGGAACGGCTCAGAGTGGCGGGCGCACCGGTTCGAGTGGTTCCGATAGGCCATCAAGTGGGTCTAGTCACCAAAGTCGGCCGGGCGGTTGGAGAAGATGCCGGAGTACCGATTGTCCAGAAAGACATTCCCCAGCAGGACCGAACCCGTGAACTCAACCGCCAACTGACAGTACAAGACGTTGCCCATCAATGCGATTCCAATACCCTCGGGACGCACGCAAATGGTGGCTTCGATCACTGAGTCGCTGACACGCGCACCCGGCTCTGCGATCACGCCATACCCACGGGACACGATATGCACGTTCGAAAGACGCTGCCCCTCCTGCAGGTGCACAGGACCAACCATCATCAGCCTGCCCTTATTGTCGTGCGCAGGCAGCTCAGAATCCTGTGCCGAAGTGGCCGTGGCGGCCATGGAGAGAAAGACCGAGGCAATGGCCACCCACACACGTTCAAAGGCAGGCATGGGCGTCTCTCCCGTTCGCAACATGCTAAAAGCATAGCGACAAAGGCGTTTCCGTGCCATCGGGTTGCTTGACACCCAAGTCAGCACAACCGGAGCGCAGCCAGGATTGCTGCGGGCAGAGCTGTAGGTGCATGGATCAAGTTCAGCACAACCCTGACATCGAACGGCATCGGACGATTGCCGTATTGGTAGTGGGAGCCACCGGCAACGGGGTCACGGCAACGTCACGAACGGGGTCTAGCATGGTTGCATGCCGGCCCCCTGACCTACACTCCATCCCGTGAGCAGGCCCCTGCGACTGGAATTCTGCGGCGCCTTGTACCACGTCACTTCGCGTGGCGATCCACGAGGATGACGGGGACCGGGCGCGGTTTCTGGAGATCCTCGGCCAGGTGGTCGCGGACTTCAACTGGATCTGTCATGCCTGCTGCCTGATGGGCAACCACTCCCACCTGCTGGTCACGACGCCCGACGGCAATCTGTCGAGAGGGACGCGGCAGCTGAACGGCGTGTTCAAGCAGGCGAGCAATCGCCGCCACCGGCGCAGCGGGCATTTGTTCCAGGGGCGCTACAAGGCGATCCTGGTCGATGCCGACGACTATCTGCTCGAAGTCGCGCGCTACGTCGTGTTGAACCCGGTGAGGGCGGGGATGGTCGTCGATCTGGGCGCGACTGAACCGCCTGGTGTTCCTCGGCGACGACGCCTTCGTACTGCGAACCCCTGCGGCGCTGGAGGGCGCGAGCGAGGATGTGAACGTCCCCCGCGCGCAGCGCCGCCCGCCGACGCCCCCGCTGGCGGAGTTCGTCGCCGACTGCAAGGATCGCGATGCGGCGATGGCCGCTGCGCATGCAACGGGCGAACACAGCTACCAGCAGATCGCCGAGGCGTTCGGCGTGCCTTTCACGAAGGTCGGACGCGTGGTGCGGGCGGCGAAGGCTGGAAGCACTCGATCGGGCTCCGTGCTTTGATGCGAGGCCTGCGAGGCAGGAAACCAGTTCGCGCCGGACCCAGGGGCCGATGCCCTTGAGGTGACTAACCCCGGCGCTCCTCAGGGCCCGGAGCCAGCAGCCGAGATCGACCGCCGAGTGCACTTGGGGCAGGGCGCCGGGACGCAGGAGCATGACGGTTCTTGCCGAATCGATCGTGCTGCGGGGGCGATCCGCATGGAGGTCATGGCCGTACGTATCGTTCATGGCGGCCTCAAGCCGGCGGCCGGGCAGCCGCCGGGCACTTGGTCAGGTAGATCGTCGCTCGACGTTCCGCAGACCCGCTTCCAAGGTGCGGCGTTCGAAGCCGGGCAGGCAATCGAACAGTTCGGCCATCTCCGGCTGAGCGCATTGTTCGGCCAGCACGGCCTCGTCCAGCACCTCGAAAACGCCCCGGCGCGCGCGCAGGTAGGGCGTGCCGTCACGGTTCGCGAAGTCCACGCTGGCGACCGCGCGCAGGCACTGGGTGAGGAAGCCGACGTTGCGCCCGACCGCGAGCTGGTCGGGCGGCGGGGCGACCTCTTCGGCCTGCGTGGCGTAGATGTTGGTGCGCTGGTAGCGCTCGATGTCCACCAGCACGCGCGGGTCGTGGATCGTCATCCGCTGCCGGTCGCCGGCCGCCGCGACGGTCGGGAAGCTGCCTTTCGGCACGCGGTTGTCGAGGAAGAAGTAGCGATAGGCCGGGCTCGGCTGAGCCAGCCAGCGCAGCAGCATCTTCGGCATGCCGCCGTAGGCCTCGACGCTGTGGGCGAGGAAATCCTCGACGGACTTGTAGCGGCCGCGCTCCAGCGCGCGCCGCCAGCCGCGCTCGACCGTTTCGGCCGGCGGCGTGACGACGAAGTACATGTACATCGTGTGCACGTGGCTGGCGTAGGTCTTCAGCAGCACGCGGCGGACGTTCTCGCTGTCGAAGCTGTCGAAGCGGAAGCGGTCGACCAGGATGTCGGGGATAGACTGGTCGCGCTCGGCCTTGTCGCGGATGTAGCGGTCGAGCTTGGCGTCGACCACCATCACCTCGCGGCTGGTGAACTGGCCGGCGTATTTCGTGGCCGGGCCGAGGCTGTCGAAGTCCAGCAGCAGGCGCCGCCAGATGTCCGGGCTGATCGTGATGAAGCGGTCCGCCTCGAGGCCTTGTTCCAGCATCAGCTGCTTCACCATCGGGCGGATCGAGCTCTTGCCGGCGGCCGACGGGCCCTTCAGGCTGATCAGCACCGGCTTCGGCCGCAGCGGCGCGCGCACCAGCCCTTCGCACTCGATTGCGGCCTGCACCAGCGGCGAGATTGCTTCGCCGACGATGCGGCTGCCGTAGGTGTTGCCGACGTGCTGGCCGACCAGCCGGGCCAGCAGGGCAGGGTCGGCGCCGAGCCGGCCGCGGGTCAGCAGCACCGCGCCGAGGATCCGCTGCAGGCTCTTGTAGAGGGCTCTTTGCTCGGGGTCCTGCTCGGACTGCCCGAGCGCCTTGAAGCGCGCCACCAGCGCAGGCTCCGGCTCGGGCTCGGGGGCCGCCGGCGGGCGGCTGCGGCCCAGGCCGAGCAGCCGGCCGAGCGAGAAGCGCGCGGGCGGCGCCGGTGGCGGGGCGGGCGCCAGCGCCTGGCGCAGGATGTCGGCCGCGGCTTGTTCGGCCCGGCGGCACAGCGCGGCGTGGCTCGCTTCGATGTCAGCCAGCCGAGGCGCGAGATGCTCGTGCAGGATCTTCAGCACGATGCGGCGGAAGTTCTTGCCCAGGTCCTCTTCTTCCTCCCCTTCCGGCACCGCGATCTCGGCCGTGATGCGGGCGATCAGTTCGTGCAGCACCAGTCGATCGGGGCGGAACACCGCCAGCCGCTCGGCCGCCAGGCCGGTCAGCGACATGGCGGCCTCGATCTCGTCGCGGCCGGCCAGGACGACTTCGGGCCGATAGAGCGTCTCCAGGTCGCGAAAGGCGGCCGGGATGCCGCTGCCGACGCCGGGGTGCCAGGCGTCGGAGTGCTCCGTCACGGGGGATTCACTGCCCATCGGACCGGCCTCGCCCGGGCTCAGTCGTAGAAGCCCTTGTGGTAGTGGAAGACCACGCAGGTGTTGTTCCGCACCGTGAAGCAGATGTTGTTGCGCTTGCGTGTGCGCGGTGGCCGGCACGTGTAGTCCAGCCCGGTATCCTCCCACTTCCAGACGCCGCCCGTTTCCCGCTCCGGCGGGCCGCCGAATCTGACCGCGGCGCGGAAGGCGCTGCGGACGTCGGCGTCGGTCGGCTTGCGGCGGCCCGAGGCGAATTCCGTCTCGTGCTTCTTGGCCGAATCGAGCACGACGATCTGCGAGTCGTCGAGCGTGGTGCTCCTGTTGAACTGCGAAGGGTCCATCTGGGGTGCTCCGGTCTTGGGGAGGAGAGCTCGATGCTCGTTCGTCCGCAGTATCACGAGCGCCGCGGCGGCGGTCAATCGCAGCAGCGGCATGCCGCCGGTCCGCGAGCGGGGCGTCGACACCATCCCGCACGCCACGGACTTCGCCTCGGGCCGACGCTCTCCGGGTGCCCTGTGGCTCGCGCGGTACGGGCACGCGAAGCGCATTTGCGCCAGGTCAAGCCTCCCGCCAACGTCTCTTCCGCGCCTATGCGAACGCCCTAGCATGGTAACGGGAACAGGCACAGGCGCCGGCTGCGGAGAATCGCCAGAGTCCGTGGCCGACCGGTGTGAAGATGGCGAGCGACCGATGGTCGCGAAGGAGGCCGAAATGACACGCAAAGGTCTGGTGGGCCTGTTGTGCGGTGCGATGGCCGCAGCAGCGGTCGTGTTCCCGCCGCCGGTTGCGGGCGAGCAAGCGGCCGGGCAGGCCGTGCAGCAGATGTACGGTTATCAATTGATGACCGAGCAGGAGCGGGCCGAGCACATGGCCCGCATGCGTGCCGCCACGACGGCGGAAGAGCGCGAGCAGATCCGCGCCGAGCAGCATGCGCGGATGCAGGAGCGGGCCAGGGAGCAGGGCGTCACGCTGCCGGCCGAGCCGATGCCGCGCGGCGGCATGGGCATGGGCATGGGCCGTGGCGGAGGCGGGCGCTGGTAGCTGCCGCTAGCGGCAGCGGAGCGTGAAACCCGCGAACGAGCCGGCGACCTTCGGGTCGCCGGTTTTTCTTTGCCCGCCTCGGTGCCGCGGCGGATTGCGAGCCGGAGCGCGAGCGGCTAGAACGGAACCAGTCTTTCAAGCGCTGCCGCCGCTCGGCGGCTGAGGGGCGAGGCCCCGGTGTGCCCGCTACGCAGCGCCGTGGCAGACGAAACGCAGCGGAGGGACGGTGATGAACAATCCAGCTCTGCAGGCACAGATCGAGGCCGCCCACGCCTACGAGTCCCTGTTCGTGCCGGCCTTGTTCGGCCAGTGGGCGGCCAGGCTGGCGGATGCGCTCGAATTGCGCCCCGACTCGCGGGTGCTGGACGTAGCCTGCGGCACCGGCGTGCTGGCACGGGAACTGGCCCGGCGCCTCGGACCCGACGCGCAGGTGGTGGGGCTGGACGCGGGCCCCGGCATGATCGCAGTGGCGCGGGCGCTGGCGCCGCGGCTCGAGTGGCAGCAAGGGGTCGCCGAGGCGCTGCCTTTCGCCGACGGCGCGTTCGATCGCGTCGCGAGCCAGTTCGGCCTGATGTTCTTCGACGATCGCCGGCAGGCCCTGCGCGAGATGGCGCGGGTGCTGGCGCCGGGCGGCCGGCTGGCGGTGGCGGTGTGGGACGCGCTGCCGGCGATGCCGGCCTACGAGGCGGAGGTCGCGCTGCTCGAGCGCATTGCCGGGCAGCGGGCGGCGGATGCCTTGCGCGCACCGTTCGTCCTCGGCCGGCGCGAGGAACTCGCCGCGCTGTTGGCGGACCTCGGGCTCGAGGCACCGCGGATCGCGACGCTGCCGGGGCGCGCCCGCTTCCCGAGCGTGCAGGCCATGGTCGAGGCGGATCTGCGCGGCTGGCTGCCGGTGATGGGCGTGACGCTGGACGAAGCCTGCATCCGGCGCATCCTGGACGAG
>JBNLET010000142.1:0-8613 GCA_050305135.1 Rhodocyclaceae bacterium
GGTTGAGCTGATCAACTGAATCGACGCAGCCTGTCGCGCAACCATCGAACTTCGCGGCCGTGGCGAGGCTGATATTCTGTAGCGCTCGGCCAGTTCCTCCACGCCCAACTCGGAGGCGGGAATCTCTGCGCGGTTCAGCGGCTTCGTGCGGGCTTGGGTGTGGATTTGGCCCATGCGACTTTGACGACCGACTGTACGGCCTTGAGGGTTCGGATCAATTCGCGCAGCACGTCCCTAGGGTTGAACGGCGCCTTGTTGCGTACAGGAACATGATCACATCGGACCCAACACTTACGTCAAACGTTGACGTCAGCTTTCGGGAGTCAAGTTCGGTAAGGAGAAGGGCAGTAGCCGTCGGACATCGGTCGTTACTTCTGAAACGGTGACCGGCCCCAACGGGTCGGTAGCGCCAGTTCGATGAGTTGAAGATCTGCCGTTCGGTGGGGCTGAAGGTCGTGCGGCAGATTTAGGACGGATTGCCGGCATTCGTTTGGCGCAGGCTGGCCGTCAGCTCCGGCCGATCAACCGCCGCTGGCGGGCTGAAGCCCGCCCTACGGCATTTCGACGTCATGCGTAGCGACGAATGGCTCCTCCTGCCGAGTTGCTGTCGCCAGGCACATCACACTGCAACCGTGTGGATGATCCTTGCGCGATTCTTATCCGGTAGCCGTAGGTCTAGCACGACACATGGTTCGGAGTGCGCCACCGCGACGCGAGACTGAAACACTTGCTCAGTCGATCCAGCGATTGGCGCGCATCCAGGCGGCGACGCGGCGGGCCAGTTCGGGTCGGCCGCCGAGCGCGACGGCGAGCGGCGTCTCGGGCTCGCCCAGCCCCGGATGCTCGCGCACCGCGCGCAGCAAGGGCGCCAGGCTCAGCCCATCGAGATGCCAGACGCCGAGCGGCTGCTCGGGGGTCACGACGACCTCCTGCTCGACGATCCGGTCGCGCTCGACCACCGGCATCCGCACGATCCGCACGCTGTCGGGCGTGACTGGATGATGCGCCGACTGCGCGTCCGGCCAGCCGCGGCGAGCGGACCAGAACGGTTGCTCGGTCCAGCGCGATTCCTGGGCGTAGAAATCGCGGCCGATGCGGGCGAAGCGGTGGAACAGGCCCTCCACCCGCTGCTGGTGGAACTGCCGCGCGATCGCCGCCCGCGCCGGATCGTGCAGCAGCGTGGCGATCCCCGCCGGCGCCTGCAACGCTGACGACAGGGCCTGGAAGATGCCGTTGCCGGAGAGCGGATCGACGGCCATGGCGGCGTCGCCGACGCGAAGCATGGTGTCGGTCGCCACGATCTCGTTCAGGACCGGCGTGCTCGCCCGGGCGTACGGGCTGCCAACCGGCTGCGCACCGTCGATGAAGGCCGGCGCGATCTCCATGGCCTCGAAGCGCGCCCGGCAGAAGGCCGCGAGTGCCTTCTTCGGCGGCAGGTCGGCACTCGCTGCGTCGAGCGTGAGCTGCAGGTAGCGTCGCCCATCCGGCAGCCGCCCCATCCAGGCCCAGCCGTCGGCACGGCTCTGCACGGCCGACTGTGCGCCGCCGGGCGGCCCCTGCCAATATTGCAGGATCGACACCGTTTCCGCACCGCGCAGTCGCGGCAGGCCCTGGGCCGGCGCGGCGCGGCCTCGCGCCTCGACGACGAAATCCGCGTCCAGCTCGTGCCGCCCGCCGTCCCGCTCGACGGCGAGGCGATAACCCTGCCCCAGCCGGCTCTGTTCGACGACCCTGCCCCGCCACACTTCGACGCCCTGGCGTTCGAGATCGTCGAGCAGGGCCAAATCGAAGCGCTGGCGATCGATCAGTCGCTCGGTGTTGGCCGCCGACATCAGGCCGTTCCACAGCACGCGGCGCGGCGAGTCCGGCTCCAGCACCTGCAGCGCGCGGTCGAAACCCGCGCTGCGCAAGCCCGCCACGACGCGCGCGGAGACGCCCTCGACAGCCGCGAAACGGCGCGGCGAGGCAATCACCAGCGGCGCTTCGCCCAGCCGGGCCAGGCCCAGCGCGACCGCCGCGCCGGCCGGGCCGGCGCCCAGTATCACGATCCGAGGCTTGCTCACCTCACCCCCTGCGCCGCTCGGCACCGCGATAGCGCGCCTGTTCGTCGAGCCAGCGGCGCACGGCATCGAGCGTGCGCTCGCCGCCTTGCGTCAGATAGCGCGCGACGTGGGCGCTCATGTGGGCGCAGCCCATGCTCGCGCCGCCACCGGCCGGCGGACCGCTCCGTGGCCGGACATGGCCGCCGTAGTCGGCGAATTCCGACCCGAGTGCGGCAATCTCGTGCGGTGCGCAGCGCGCGTCGCCGGTCATGCGCAGCACGCCGGGGAAGGTCGCCGGGTACACCGGCTCGCCGCGGGCCGCCGACGAAGCGCACACGATCACGCCGGCATCGAGCGCGCGCCGGCAGGCTGTGGCCAGCACCTCGCGCGGCGCGCGCAGGCCCAGGCTCAGGTTGATCAGCTGCACCCGCTGCGCGACCAGCCAGTCGAGCGCCGCGGCGACCTGGCCGGGCGTGGTGCCAAGGCGCTCGTGGAAGACCTGTGCGAGGTAGAACTCCGCTTCCGGTGCGCCGCCGGCAATGATCTCCAGCACCTGGCTGCCGTGTCCGAGCCGATCGGGCTCGGCCGGCACCGCACGGATCGCGTCGCCATCGATCCGCATCGCCGCCGCGGCCTGAACGAAGGCCGCCTGGGCTGGCGAGCAGCCGCTATCGACGATGCCGATGCGGATCGGCGCGTTCATTGCGAAACCTCCACCGGCTCGCCCGGCAAGACGCTCGCCTGGCCGTTCTGCAGCCGCACGAACAGCTCGCAGCCCGCCAGCGTCGCCGCGCGATGGCTGATCAACAGGCGCGTGCGGCCGGCGAAGAGTTCGTCCACGGCGGCGATCACGAGCGCCTCGGTGGCCTCGTCGACCGCCGAGGTGGCTTCGTCGAGCACCAGGATGCGGGGGTCCTGCAGCAGCGCGCGGGCGATCGCGATGCGCTGGCGCTGCCCGCCCGAGAGCTGCTGGCCGCGTTCGCCCAGCGGCGTGTCCAGTCCCTCGGGCAGCGCGGCCACCAGATCGTCGAGACGGGCGCGCGCGCAGGCCTCGCGCACCGCCGCGTCGCTGGCATCGGGCATCGCGTAGCGGATGTTCTCGGCCAGGCTGCCGCGAAACAGCACGATCTCCTGGCTGACCACCGCGATCGCCCGGCGCAGGTCGCGCAGTGGCACCGTGCGGATATCCGTGCCGTCGAGCCGGATCACGCCGCGCTGCGGATCGAAGTGCCGCAGCAGCAGGTCGATCATCGTCGATTTGCCCACCCCCGAGGCGCCGCTCAAGGCCACCTTGCTGCCGGCAGGGATCACCAGATCCAGGCCGTCGAGCACCGCTTCGGCACGTCCCTGGTGGCGAAAGACCACGTCGCGGAATTCGAGATCGCCGCGAAGCGAAGCCGGCAGGCGGCTGACACCGCCGTCGACGACACGGGTCGGCGTGTCGCGCAGCGTGCTCACCCGCAGCAGGCTGACGCTCATGCGCTGGATCGCCACGTACAGCCCGAGCAGGCTGTTGACGGGCCCAGTCGCCATGCCGAGATAGGTCGAGAACGCGATCAGCGCGCCGAGCTGCCACTGGCCGGAGATAACCCACCAGCCGCCGATCAGGAAGGCCACCGCGCGGGTCAGCGAGGTCAGCGTGCCGGGAATCGCCTGGGTGAAGAACTCGGAGCGCTGCAGGCGCAGCAGATCGTCCAGGTAGGTCGCGCCTAGCGCCTTCAGGCGCCGGAGCTCGCGGCTTTCCTGGCCCGAGGCCTGGATGAACTTCATCGCCGGCAGGGTCTCGACGAAGAAGCTCGACAGATCCGCGCTGCGCTCCCGCACCGTTCGCACGCGAAGCTCGACCTTGCGCCGCATCCACCTCAGCCACGCCGTCTCCAGCGGAATCAGCACCAGCACCAGCAGCGACAACTGCCAAGACAGGCTCAGCATCAGGGCTATCGCGCCGACCAGGCCGAGCACGCTGGAAAGCGCCGCGAACAGGCTGTCCACCGCGAAACGCTGGATTTCGGCCACGTCGCCGTCGATCCTTGCCAGCAGATCGCCCATCCGCTGCCTGCCGAAGAAGGCCGGCGACAGGGTCTGCAGGTGCGCGTAGAGGTCGCTGCGCAGCGCGAACAGGATCGTGCCCGAAAGACGGGTGTGAAGCTGGCGGTTGAGGCCGGCGAGTGCGGTGCCGGCGATGCCCACCGCGATCATGCCGAGCGCGATGACGACCAGCATGCGGTAGTCGCGCGCCAGCAGGCCGTCGTCGATCAGCATCTTGGTCAGCCAGGGCTGCAGCAGCACCAGCGCGGAGGCGGTCAGCGACAGCGCGATCAGGCCCCCGATCGCGCGCAACTGCGGACGCACGAAGCGATACAGCCAGCGAAAGCCGCTGCGCAGCTCGTCGGGACGGTCCGAGTGGATCAGGCCTGCGATTCGATCGAGCATCGGCTTTCGGGTACCTCGCCGCCGGTGAGCTGCGAACCGGCAGGCGCGGGCTCGGCGGTCGTCGTTGTCGGCAAGCCAGGTGGCGCGTGGCAGCAATTGCAACCATGTCGGCGTGCAATGTTCTTCGCTCTTACTAAGCTTGGAGGCAACAGAAGGTTCCCGCCCCGTCGCCGATCGTCATGCCGCAAGGCCCGCGGCACGCATCCGGCGCCCGGGGCGAGCCGACTTCCGCCCGCGGGCGGAGCGCTGCGCGGGCGAAGCACCCGGCAGCGGTCGGCGAAACCTCGTGGTGAAGTGGCCGTTGGGAGACAGGCAGACATGAACCAGATCGAGAGCATCCAGTTCGGCCAGGGCGGGTTTCGGCCATGAACGCCCAGACCGCCGGCGCAACCCGCAGGGAGGGCCCATTCCGCAGCGTGCATACCCAGGATGTGGACGAACATGCGGCCTGTCTGAGCAACTGGAACCAGAAGTACGACCAGCTCGGCAAGGGGGGCTTTGCCGGTTCCTTCGAGGAGTGCTGGTTCAAGAAGCTCCACATCTTCCGCGAGAGCCTTAACCGCTCGGTGCACCAGACCGGCGAAGCGCGGGCCGGATCGAGAACGTTCGCGATCCCGGTCAGCATCTGCGGCAGCGGATGGCTGGAGGGGGAACGCTTCGATCGCGACTCGGTGATCAGCCTCGGTCCCGCCGAAGAGTTCGACTTTCGCACGCCGGACGAGGTCGACTACGTCGCCTGCTCCGCCGATGCCGGCACCCTGAACGAATACGCGCAGCAGGTGGAGCACCGCGACCTCGAAGCCGAGCTGCGCGGAAGATCCCACGTGCGTGCCATGCCGGAGCAGGCCCAGGCATTGCGCGCGCTGGTCTGCACCGTCCTGAGTCTGCGCGCGACGCCGGAAGTCCTGCATCACACCCAGATACGAAGCGGGCTCGAGCAGGGCATCCTCGCGGCACTGTTCGAGGCGGTCAGCCCGCTGGTCGAGAATCCGTCGCCGCCGCCGTCCTTCAACACCCGCCAATTCGTCGTGGAACGGGCCCGCGACTATCTCTTCAGCCACATCGACGAGCCGGTTTCGGTCGCCGATCTGTGCATCAAGCTGCGTGTTTCGCGCCGCACCCTGCAGTACAGCTTCCAGGATGTGTTCGGCCTCACGCCGGTGCAGTTCCTGCGGGCCATGCGGCTGAATTCGGTGCGGCGCGAACTGAAGCGCGCCGAGACCACGAAGACCACCGTCGGGGATGTCGCTGCCCGCTGGGGTTTCTTCCATCTCTCGCACTTCGCCACCGACTACGCGAACATGTTCGGCGAACTGCCTTCCGAGACACTCAAGAGGCTCCACTAGCCCGGCGCCGGCCGCGGCGCGCGCCCCCCTTCGCCCTGCCCGGCGTGCGAGCGCCGGGCAAACGCGATCGCCACGACCGAGCGCAGCGCGCTCCCCGCTGCGCACGGTGCTCACGTTTGCCTCGCCAAGATCGCCATGCCTTCCTCCGCGCGTCGTTCTCGCTTCTCTTGCTCGCGATGACGCTGCACGCCACCGCACGAGATCGATGCTATGCCATGCGCGGCAGCCGGGTTAGCCGAAAGCGGCAAGGAGAATCGGCGTGCGGCCGGCCGGCGAGCGAAAGCCGCGATGCCTCTGCGCCGCAAGGCATGCGCCGCGGATCGAGCCGGGGCGCCCGCCTCCGCTGGCACGCTTCCTGACCGGCGCTCCGCCGAGCGCGGCCACGGGGCCTCCGAACACGGCTGCCCCGCCCTGTCGCGGCAAGTCGCGCCACGCAACGGCTTGCCGATCTCGGTTATCGCTGCACCCATGTCCTGACCGACCATGCGTCCCCCGGCAGCACCGGCATCGTGCCGGCAAGGCGCCGGCCAACCAGGGGTCGGCGCATGTCCGCGCCGCCCGATCCGAGTGACATCGCAACGGAAGACGCAGTGGATCGGGGCGGATGGCTCCGCCCCGATCGCCGGCGAACGCTCCGGCGCAGGCGCCGCAGCCCGACCATCGCCACCCGGGGGCGCGGGGCCACGGGTCTTCCATCATCAGAGTGAGAGAGACATGAACAAGGCAGCAGGCCACAACATCAGCATGGCCAACAGGGAATTCCTCCAACGCGCGCGGCGCATGCCGATCGGCGGTGAATGGGTCGGTGCGATCGGCGGGGCGACCCTCGCCGTGATCGACCCGGCCAGCGGAGAACAATTCGCGCACGTCCCTGCCGGCCAGGCGGCGGACATCGACCGGGCCGTGGCTGCGGCCAGGAAGTCGTTCGAGAGCGGCGACTGGGCACGCATGCGCCCGGTCGACCGCGAGCGCCTGCTGCTCCGTCTCGCCGATCTCGTCGACGGCCACGCCGACGAGCTGGCCGAGCTCGAAGCCCTCGACAACGGCAAGCCGGTCACGATGGCGCGCCACGTCGATGTGGCACTGGTGGTGGACTTTCTTCGCTACATGGCCGGCTGGGCGACCAAGATCGACGGCTCGACCAGCGAGCTCTCGATGCCCCTGGTGCGGGAGCGCGAGTTCTTCGGCTTCACGCGACGCGAGGCGGTCGGTGTGGTCGGGGCCATCATTCCGTGGAATTTTCCGCTGCTGATGGTGGCGTGGAAGGTCGCCCCGGCGCTCGCCACCGGGTGCACGGTGGTCCTCAAGCCGGCCGAGGAAACGCCCCTCACCGCGCTGCGCTTCGCCGAACTGGTCGCCGAGGCGGGCTATCCCGACGGGGTCCTGAACGTCGTCACCGGCCACGGCCACACCGCCGGCGCGGCGCTGGCCTCCCACCCTGGCGTCGACAAGATCGCCTTCACGGGCTCGACCGAGATCGGCAAGCTGGTCGGCAAGGCGGCCATCGACAACATGAGCCGCGTGTCGCTCGAACTCGGCGGCAAGAGCCCGGTCATCGTGCTCGACGACGCGGACCCGGCGGTCGCCGCCGCCGGTGCAGCCCAGGCGGTCTTCTTCAACCAGGGCCAGATCTGCTGCGCGGGTTCCCGCCTCTATGTCCACAAGCGGATCTTCGACCGCGTGGTCGGGAATCTGGCCGAGATCGCCGATTCGATGAAGCTCGGGCCCGGCATCGAGCCGGACACTGAGATCGGTCCGCTGGTATCGAGCAGGCAGCAGGAGCGCGTCAGCGCCTACATCGACTGCGGTCGGGAGCAAGGCGCGCGGGCCGCCGCCGGCGCTCGGCCGGTGGACGGCCCCGGCTACTTCGTGCGCCCGACCGTCTTCGTCGATGCCAGCGACGACATGAAGATCGTGCGCGAGGAGATCTTCGGCCCGGTCGTGGTCGCGATGCCGTTCGACGACCTCGACGAAGTGGTGCGCCGTGCCAACGACAGCCCCTACGGCCTGGCGGCCTCGGTGTGGTCCAACGACCTGACGCGGGTGCATCGACTGATCCCGCGCCTGCAGGCCGGCACGGTGTGGGTCAATTGCCACAACCTGCTCGACAGCGCGATGCCCTTCGGCGGATTCAAGCAGTCGGGCTTCGGTCGCGAGATGGGCCGCGCGGTGATCGACCTGTACACCGAATCCAAGTCCGTGATCATGGCGCTCTAGAACGTGAGCCCGACGCCGGCCGGTCCGCTTCCGCGGCCGATCGGTCGGCGCGCCCTCCGGCTCTTCCTGCCTCTACGCCGAAGTGGATGCGCCGCATATCCGGCGCGCAGCCAGTGACGCGATATGAGATGCATCCAGCGGCACGCGAGAGCTCTCCGCGACACCCCGGGTCGGCGGCATGTCCCAACAAACAAGCCGCCGGCGCCTCATGCAGCGTCGAACCTGGGGACGGGAGCATGGCCCATCGCCGTCGTCGAAGAGCCTGTTTCACATTGGCAGTATTTGCAACCCGGTCGGCAAGTATTGCTGCGCCACCCCCCGTAGGATGCACGCCATCGGGAACGCACGGCCCACGCCGAATCCCACCACATTCACGGGACTGAGGAGACACCACCATGAACCTGCCCTGCCTGGACTTCGGCCTCGGCGAGACGATCGAGATGCTGCGCGACACGGTGCAGTCCTTTGCCGCCAACGAGATCGCGCCGCGCGCGGAAGCGATCGACCGCGACAACGAATTTCCCGCCGACCTGTGGCAGAAGCTCGGCGAGCTGGGCCTGCACGGCATGACCGTC
>JBNLET010000143.1:0-30135 GCA_050305135.1 Rhodocyclaceae bacterium
AGGCACCGAGATGGTGATGCCGGGCGACAACGTGTCGATCACGGTGAAGCTGATCGCGCCGATCGCGATGGAAGAGGGTCTGCGCTTCGCGATCCGCGAGGGCGGCCGCACCGTCGGTGCCGGCGTCGTGGCCAAGGTCATTGAGTAACACCAACCCCGGGCCGGCGGCTGTCGGCCCGATCGCTCTTTGGGAAAGTCATGCAAAACCAGAAAATCCGCATCCGCCTGAAAGCCTTCGACTACCGCCTGATCGACCAGTCGGCGGTCGAGATCGTCGATACCGCGAAGCGCACCGGCGCCGTCGTGCGTGGCCCGGTGCCGCTGCCGACCCGCATCGAACGCTACGACGTGCTGCGTTCGCCGCACGTCAACAAGACCTCTCGCGATCAATTCGAGATCCGCACGCACCTGCGGCTGATGGACATCATCGATCCGACCGACAAGACCGTCGACGCCTTGATGAAACTCGATCTGCCGGCCGGCGTGGACGTGGAAATTCGTCTGCAGTAAGCCTTGCGGCAAAGGCTGGAGGGCCGGTATAATCCGGCCCTTCGTGCTTTTTGCGTAGCAACAAAGCATTGAATTTATTGGGCCCGGTCAATCGCAACCGGGATTAGGAGAAAAAAATGAGTCTAGGCCTTGTCGGGCGCAAGGTCGGCATGACTCGCATCTTTGCCGAGGATGGGCGTTCCATCCCGGTGACGGTGCTTGACGTGTCCGACAATCGCGTGTCCCAGATCAAGACGCCTGAAGCCGACGGCTATGCCGCGGTTCAGGTCGCATTCGGCAAGCGTCGCGCAAACCGGCTGACCAAGCCGGTGGCCGGCCACCTCGCCAAGGCGGGTGTCGAATCCTGTGCCGTCCTGCGTGAATTCCGTGTCGAAGCCGCCCAGCTTGCAGAGCTGAAGGCGGGCGATGCGATCAACGTGGACATCTTCTCGGTCGGTCAGCTGGTGGATGTCACCGGCACTTCGATCGGCAAGGGCTTCGCCGGCGCGATCAAGCGCCACAACTTCAGCTCCAACCGCGCTTCGCACGGCAACTCGGTTTCGCACCGGGCGCCGGGCTCGATCGGTCAGGCGCAGGATCCGGGCCGGATCTTTCCTGGCAAGCGAATGGCCGGCCATCTCGGTGATGCGCGCACGACGCAGCAGAACCTCGAGATCGTGCGGGTGGATGCCGAGCGGCAATTGCTCCTGGTCAAGGGCGCGGTGCCTGGGTCCAAAGGTTCGGACGTCATCGTTCGTCCCGCTGTCAAGTCGGGGGCCGCGTAATGGAACTGAAGCTATTGAATGACCAGGGACAGTCCGCCGAGACCGTGCAGGCGTCCGACACGCTGTTCGCGCGCGAGTACAACGAGGCGCTGATCCACCAGGTGGTGACGGCCTACCTCGCCAACGCGCGCTCGGGCAATCGTGCCCAGAAGGGGCGCGCCGAGGTTCGTGCCTCGACGCGCAAGCCGTGGCGCCAGAAGGGTACCGGTCGCGCCCGCTCCGGCATGGCTTCGAGCCCGATCTGGCGTGGGGGTGGCAAGGTCTTCCCGAACTCGCCGGACGAGAACTTCGGCCACAAGGTCAACCGCAAGATGTATCGCGCCGGGGTGGCCTCGATCCTGTCGCAGCTGGCCCGCGAAGACCGTCTGGCAGTGGTCGATGGATTCTCGGTCGATGCGCCGAAGACGAAGCTGCTGGCCCAGAAGCTGAAGGGCATGGGGCTGGAGTCGGTGCTGGTGATCACCGATGAGCTGGACGAGAACCTGTATCTGTCTTCGCGCAACCTGCCGCACGTCCTCGTGCTGTCGGTCAGCGAAGCCGATCCGGTCTCGTTGGTTCGCTTTCCGAAGGTGCTGGTGACCCGTGCCGCGGTCGCCAAGATGGAGGAGATGTGGCAATGAGCAACTTCAGCGAAGCGCGGCTGATGCAGGTGTTGCTTGCGCCGCAAATCTCCGAGAAGGCGACCTTCATCGCCGACAAGAACGAACAAGTTGTGTTCCACGTCGCGTCGGATGCGACCAAGCCCGAGATCAAGGCCGCCGTCGAGCTGCTGTTCAAGGTCGAGGTCGAGTCGGTCCAGGTCGCGAACGTCAAGGGCAAGGTCAAGCGTTTCGGTCGCATGATGGGCCGCCGCAAGGACTGGAAGAAGGCCTTCGTGTGCCTCAAGCCCGGCCAGGAAATCAACTTCGCAGCCGGGGAGTAACGAGAAATGGCACTGGTAAAAGTCAAGCCGACCTCTCCCGGCCGTCGTGGCCTGGTCAAGGTCGTCAATTCCTCGCTCCACAAGGGGCGTCCGCACGAGGCGCTGGTCGAGAAGAAGTCCAGCAAGGCCGGTCGCAACAACAAGGGCCGCGTCACGGTGCGGCACCAGGGTGGCGGCCACAAGCAGCACTACCGCCTGATCGATTTCCGTCGCAACAAGGACGGCGTCGTCGCCACCGTCGAGCGGCTCGAGTACGACCCCAACCGCTCCGCGCACATCGCGCTGCTGTGCTACGCCGACGGCGAGCGCCGCTACATCATCGCGCCGCGTGGCGTCGAGGTTGGTCAGCAGCTGCAGTCCGGCTCCGAAGCGCCGATTCGGCCGGGCAACGCGCTGCCGATCCGCAACATCCCGGTCGGCAGCACCGTGCATTGCGTCGAAATGAAGCCCGGCAAGGGTGCCCAGATCGCGCGCGCCGCGGGCACCTCGGTGCAACTTCTGGCACGTGACGGCGACTACGCCCAGCTTCGCCTGCGTTCCGGCGAGATTCGTCGTGTGCACATCGAGTGCCGTGCGACGGTCGGCGAGGTCGGCAACGGCGAACACGGTCTGCGCAAGATCGGCAAGGCCGGCGCCAATCGGTGGCGTGGTATCCGTCCGACGGTGCGCGGTGTCGCGATGAACCCGATCGACCACCCGCACGGTGGTGGCGAGGGCCGCACCGGCGAGGGTCGCGTGCCTGTCAGCCCGTGGGGTCAGCCCACCAAGGGCTACCGCACCCGCTCCAACAAGCGCACGAGTTCGATGATCGTGCAGCGTCGGCACAAGCGATAAGGGGTAACAGATGTCTCGTTCTATCAAGAAAGGCCCGTTTGTCGACGCCCACCTGCTGAAGAAGGTCGATGCGGCGCGGGGTGGCAACGACAAGCGTCCGATCAAGACCTGGTCGCGTCGTTCGACGATCCTGCCGGACTTCGTCGGCCTGACGATCGCGGTTCATAACGGTCGCGCCCATGTGCCGGTGTACGTCACCGAAAACATGGTCGGCCACAAACTCGGCGAATTCGCGCTGACGCGGACCTTTAAGGGTCACGTCGCCAGCAAGAAGTCGAAGCGGTAAGAGGTGAGCATGGAAACCAAAGCCATTCTCCGCGGCGTGCGGCTGTCGGCCCAGAAGGGCCGCCTGATTGCCGACCAGGTGCGCGGAAAGAAAGTGGACCAGGCCCTGAACATCCTTGCCTTCTCGCCGAAGCGGGGCGCCAAGATCGTTCGCAAGGTCGTCGAGTCCGCCATTGCCAATGCCGAGCACAACGATGGTGCCGACATTGACGAGCTCCGGGTCAAGACGATTCACGTCGAAGAGGGGATGACCCTGAAGCGCTTCCAGGCGCGCGCCAAGGGTCGGGGCAACAGGATCCTGAAGCCCACCTGCCACATTTACGTGACCGTCGGCGTCTAAGGAGTTCGCATGGGACAGAAAATTCATCCGACCGGATTCCGCCTCGCGGTCAGCCGCGACTGGGGTTCGAAGTGGTTCGCCACCAACGGCAATTTCGCCAAGACGCTGCATGACGACCTGAAGGTGCGCGAGTACCTGAAGAAAAAGCTCTCCCACGCCTCCGTGGGGCGCGTCATCATCGAGCGGCCGGCGAAGAACGCTCGCATCACCCTGTTCAGTGCCCGCCCCGGTGTGGTCATCGGCAAGAAGGGTGAGGACATCGAGGCGCTGAAGAAGGATCTGCAAAAGATCGTCGGCGTGCCGGTGCACGTCAACATCGAGGAAGTGCGCAAGCCCGAAGTGGACGCGCAACTGATCGCCGACTCGATCGCGCAGCAGCTCGAGCGCCGGATCATGTTCCGTCGTGCGATGAAGCGCGCGATGCAGAACGCGATGCGCCTCGGGGCCCAGGGCATCAAGATCATGAGTTCGGGTCGCCTGAACGGCATCGAGATCGCCCGTACCGAGTGGTACCGCGAAGGCCGCGTGCCGCTGCACACGCTGCGGGCCAACATCGACTACGGCTTTTCGGAAGCCAAGACGACCTACGGCATCATCGGAATCAAGGTCTGGGTCTACAAGGGTGAGGTGCTGGGCGGCGGAGAGCAGCCGGCTGCGGCCGAACCCGAAGCCGACAACCGTCGTGGCCGCCGTGGCCCGCGCGGCGACGGTGACAACGCCCGTCCGGGCCGCCGTCCCGCGCGTCGGGGTGGGGCCGACCGGGGTGATGGCGATGGGGCGGCGCGCAATGAAAGCAGGAGCGAATGATGCTGCAGCCGAAGAGAAGAAAGTATCGTAAGGAGCACAAGGGCCGGAACACCGGTATCGCGACGCGCGGCACCAAGGTCAGCTTCGGCGAGTATGGCCTGAAGGCAACCGGCCGCGGCCGGCTGACGTCGCGCCAGATCGAATCCGCCCGTCGGGCGATGACCCGCCACATCAAGCGTGGTGGGCGGATCTGGATCCGCATCTTCCCGGACAAGCCGATCTCGAAGAAGCCGGCCGAAGTGCGTATGGGTAACGGCAAGGGCAACCCCGAGTACTGGGTCGCCGAGATCCAGCCGGGCAAGGTTCTGTATGAAATGGACGGCGTCGACGAAGCGCTGGCACGCGAAGCTTTCCGCCTGGCGGCGGCCAAGCTTCCGATGGCTACGACCTTCGTGCTGCGCCAGGTGGGGTAATCATGAAAGCGAGCGAACTCCGCGCCAAGAGCGCGCCGGAACTGAACAAGGAGTTGCTTGACCTGTTGAAGGCCCAGTTCAGCCTGCGCATGCAACATGCGACGCAGCAACTGGCCAATACCGGTCAGCTGAAGACCGTTCGCCGTGACATCGCGCGTGTGCGGATGGTGCTGGCGGAGAAGGTGGGACAACAATGAGCGAACAGAGCAACAAGGTCCGTCGTACCGAGACTGGCCGTGTCGTGTCCGACAAGATGACCAACACCGTGACGGTGCTGGTCGAGCGTCGCGTCAAGCACCCTCTCTACGGCAAGGTCATCAAGCGTTCGGCCAAGTATCACGCCCATTCGGTCGAAGGTGCGGCCGAGGGTGATCTGGTCGAGATCGAGGAGTGCCGGCCCATCTCCAAGACCAAGTCCTGGAAGGTGACCCGCGTGCTCGAGAAGGCACGCATCATCTAAGCGGTTTTCCTCCGGTAGCAAACAAACAGCTTGGCGCTTCTGCGTCAAGCTGTTATCATTCGCAGTCTTTGCTGGCTGATCGGTCGGCATTCAACCCGAACGGGTTCCAAGACTGTCCGCGAACTGCGGGATAAGTTGGAGATTAAATCGATGATTCAAATGCAGACGGTCCTCGGGGTCGCTGACAACACTGGCGCGCGTGCGGTCCAGTGCATCAAGGTGCTGGGCGGCTCCAAGCGTCGCTACGCCGGCATCGGCGACATCATCAAGGTGTCGGTCAAGGATGCCGCGCCGCGTGGCCGCGTCAAGAAGGGCGACGTGTACAACGCGGTGGTGGTGCGCACTGCCAAGGGCGTGCGTCGTCCGGACGGTTCGCTCGTCAAGTTCGACGGCAACGCCGCCGTGCTGCTGAACACCAAGCTCGAGCCGATCGGCACGCGCATCTTCGGGCCGGTCACGCGCGAACTGCGGACCGAGAAATTCATGAAGATCGTGTCACTGGCGCCGGAAGTTCTCTGAGGTTAGCGATGAACAAGATTCGAAAAGGGGACGAGGTCGTCGTCCTGGCGGGTAAGGACCGCGGGCGGCGCGGCGCCGTGTTGCGTCGTGTGGATGCCGAGCGGGTGGTCGTCGAGGGTGTGAACCGCGTCAAGAAGCACGTTCGCCCGAATCCGATGAAGGGCCAGGTGGGCGGCATCGTCGAGAAGGAAATGCCGATCAACGTGTCCAACGTGGCCCTGTACAACGCGGTGACCCAGAAGGGCGATCGCGTCGGCTTCCGGGTGCTTGAAGACGGCCGCAAGGTTCGTTTCTTCAAGTCGAACGGCGAACTGGTGGACGCGTAAGGAGTAGAGATGGCCCGCTTGCAAGAGTTCTACAAGGAGACCGTCGTTTCCGGTCTGCTGCAGGAGTTCGGCTACAAGTCGATCATGGAAGTGCCGCGCATCACCAAGATCACGCTCAACATGGGCGTCGGTGAGGCGGTCGGCGACAAGAAGATCCTCGAGAACGCGATCGGCGACCTGACCAAGATCGCAGGACAGAAACCGGTGGCCACCAAGGCGCGCAAGTCGATCGCCGGCTTCAAGATCCGCGAAGGCTACCCGATCGGCTGCATGGTGACGTTGCGCGGTCCCCGCATGTACGAGTTCCTCGATCGTCTGATCTCCGTCGCGATGCCGCGCATTCGCGACTTCCGCGGTATCGGCGGCAAGGGTTTCGACGGTCGTGGCAACTACAACCTCGGCGTGAAGGAGCAGATCATCTTCCCCGAGATCGAGTACGACAAGATCGATGCGCTTCGTGGCATGAACATCAGCATCACCACGACTGCGAAGACCGACAAAGAGGCGCGTTCGCTGCTGGCCGCGTTCAAGTTTCCTTTCAAGAATTGAGGTTGATATGGCGAAACTGGCCCTGATCAATCGTGAAGAGAAGCGTGCCAAGCTGGTGGCCAAGTACGCGGCCAAGCGCGCGGCTCTGATTGCCCAGATCAAAGATCAAAGTCTGTCCGACGAGGACCGCATGACGGCGCGGCTGAAGCTGCAGCAGCTCCCGCGCAACGCCAATCCGACCCGGCAGCGCAACCGCTGCAACCTGACCGGGCGGCCGCGCGGAGTGTTCCGAAAGTTCGGCCTGTGCCGCAACAAATTGCGCGAAATCGCGTTCCGTGGCGAGGTGCCCGGAATGACGAAGGCGAGCTGGTAAGGAGAGCGCTATGAGTATGTCCGATCCCATCGCCGATATGCTGACGCGCATCCGCAATGGCCAGCAGGCTCAGAAGGCATCCGTCACGATGCCGGCCTCGAAGCTGAAGGCGGCCATCGCCAAGGTGCTGAAGGATGAAGGCTACATCGACGATTTCGCGGTGCGCGCCGAAGGCAACAAATCCTCGCTCGACGTCGCGCTGAAGTACTACGCCGGCGCGCCGGTGATCGAGCGCATCGAGCGCGTGAGCCGTCCCGGCCTGCGCGTCTACAAGGGCAGCGACGATCTGCCGCGCGTGATGAACGGCCTCGGCGTCGCCATCGTTTCCACGCCGAAGGGTGTGATGACCGACCGTGCCGCGCGGGCCAGCCGCGTCGGCGGCGAAGTCATCTGCATCGTTGCTTGATCGGGAGGCTATTCAGATGTCACGTGTAGCAAAGAACCCGGTCGTGCTGCCGCAGGGCGTTGAAGCCAAGCTGGCCGGAGAAGTGTTTTCGGTCAAGGGCCCGCTCGGCACGCTCGAGCGTCGCATCACGCCGAACGTGTCGGTCGAGATCGCCGACGGCACGGTGCAGTGCTCGGCCGTTGCGGGCAAGGAAAACGCCCATGCCATGTCCGGTACGATCCGTGCCCTGGTCAATAACATGGTGATCGGCGTTTCCAAGGGGTTCGAGCGCAAGCTCACCTTGGTCGGCGTCGGCTATCGCGCACAGGCGCAGGGCGACAAAGTCAATCTGAACCTGGGTTTTTCTCATCCTGTCAGTCATCAGCTGCCGGCCGGCGTGAAGGCCGAGACGCCCACGCAGACGGAAATCGTCATCAAGGGTATCGACAAGCAGCAGGTCGGACAGGTGGCGGCCGAGATTCGCGCCTATCGCTCCCCCGAACCCTACAAGGGCAAGGGTGTGCGGTATGCGGACGAAGTCGTGTCGCTCAAGGAAACCAAGAAGAAGTAAGGGCTTGCAGTCATGAACAAGAAAGTTGCGCGTTTGCGCCGGGCACGTAAAACCCGTGCCAAGATCGCCGAACTGAAGGCCGTGCGCCTGACCGTTCATCGTTCCAACTGCCACATCTACGCCCAGGTGATTTCCGGTACCGATTCTCGTGTGCTGGCGACTGCCTCGACCGTCGAACCGACCGTCCGGGCCCAGGTGCCGAACGGTGGCAACGTCCAGGCGGCGACCGTCGTGGGCAAGCTGATCGCCGAGCGCGCCAAGGCCGCCGGCGTGGAGAGCGTGGCCTTCGATCGTGCCGGCTTCCATTTCCACGGCCGGGTCAAGGCCCTGGCCGAAGCCGCTCGCGAAGGCGGCCTCAAGTTCTAAGCGAGGATCGCAATGGCTAAGCAGCAGAGCAGAAAGCCGCAGGTCGCCGAAGAGCGCGACGATTCCCTGCGGGAGAAGATGGTCTCCATCAACCGGGTCACCAAGGTCGTCAAGGGTGGCCGGATCCTGGGCTTCGCGGCCCTGACCGTGGTGGGTGACGGTGACGGCGGCGTCGGCATGGGCAAGGGCAAGGCCCGCGAAGTGCCGGTGGCGGTGCAGAAGGCCATGGACGAGGCCCGTCGCAAGATGAAGCGCGTGTCGCTTAAAGAGGGCACCCTGCATCACGCGGTGGTGGGGCGCCACGGCGCCGCCAAGGTGCTGATGCAGCCGGCGCCCGCGGGTACCGGCATTATCGCCGGCGGTCCGATGCGAGCGGTATTCGAGGTGATGGGTGTGACGGATATCATCTGCAAGTGCCTCGGATCCACCAACCCGTACAACGTGGTGCGCGCTACGCTGAATGGCCTCAATGCGGTGAATACACCGGCCGAGATCGCCGCCAAGCGTGGACTGACCGTTGAGCAGTTGCTGGGGTAAGAAATGGCAGACAAGACTGTGAAGATCACGCTCAAGAAGAGCGTGATCGGTACCAAGAAATCGCACCGTGCCACGGTTCGGGGCATGGGCCTGCGCAAGCTCAACCATACCGTCGAGCTGCAGGACACGCCCGAAGTGCGGGGCATGATCAACAAGGTGTCGTACCTGCTGAAGCTGGAGGCCTGAGATGCGTCTGAACACCATCAAGCCCGCCGAGGGCGCCAAGCGCGCCGGCAAGCGTGTCGGGCGGGGTATCGGAAGCGGTCTGGGCAAGACCTGCGGCCGTGGCCACAAGGGCCAGAAGTCCCGCACCGGCGGATTCCACAAGACCGGTTTCGAGGGCGGCCAGATGCCGCTGCAGCGCCGGCTGCCGAAGCGTGGCTTCGTCTCGCTGAGCCGTGGTCGCAATGCCGAAGTGCGGTTGTCGGAGCTGGCACAGTTGCCGATCGACGAGATCGATCTGCTGGCCCTGAAGCAGGCCGGTATCGTGCCTGCCGACGCGTTGGCGGCGAAGGTCGTGCTGTCCGGCTCGATCGACAAGAAAGTCGTGCTGCGCGGAGTCGGTGCCACCAAGGGAGCCAAGGCGGCGATCGAAGCCGCCGGCGGTTCCGTGGCGAGCGAATAAGGCCGGTCCCCAGTGGCTAAGCAAGCGTCCGGCGTCGGTAGTGCAGGTAAGTTCGGCGATCTGAAGCGCCGGTTGATGTTCCTGCTCGGGGCTCTCGTGGTGTACCGCATCGGTGCCCACATTCCCGTGCCGGGCATCGATCCGGAGCAGCTCGCCCAACTGTTCAATACTCAGCGGGGCGGGATTCTAGGCGTCTTCAACCTGTTCTCGGGCGGCGCGCTGTCGCGCTTCACGATCTTCGCGCTGGGCATCATGCCCTACATCTCCGCCTCGATCATCATGCAGTTGATGAGCGTGGCGAGCCCGCAGCTCGAGGCGCTGAAGAAGGAGGGCGAGGCCGGACGGCGCAAGATCACCCAGTACACGCGCTACGGCACGCTGGC
Organism: Rhodocyclaceae bacterium; assembly: GCA_050305135.1. Classification (GTDB taxonomy): domain Bacteria; phylum Pseudomonadota; class Gammaproteobacteria; order Burkholderiales; family Rhodocyclaceae; genus Cognatazoarcus. The sequence continues at coordinate 9,910 of JBNLET010000143.1, forward strand.
GCTGGCGCTGTTCCAGTCCTTCGGCATCGCCGTCGCGCTGGAGAGCCAGCAGGGTCTGGTGCTCGATCCGGGCATGACCTTCCGCCTGGTAACGGTTGCGACGCTGGTGACCGGCACGATGTTCCTGATGTGGCTGGGCGAGCAGATCACCGAGCGCGGCATCGGCAACGGCATTTCGATCATCATCTTCGCGGGTATTGCGGCCGGCTTGCCGAATGCCATCGGGGGCCTGTTCGAACTGGTGCGTACCGGAGCGATGCACCCGGTGGTGGCGCTGATGATCTGCATCCTGGTGGTCGTCGTGACCGGCGTCGTGGTCTTCGTCGAGCGCGGGCAGCGCAAGATCCTGGTCAATTACGCCAAGCGCCAGGTCGGCAACAAGGTGTATGGCGGCCAGAGTTCGCACCTGCCGCTGAAGTTGAACATGTCGGGCGTGATCCCGCCGATCTTCGCGTCGAGCATCATTCTGTTCCCGGCCACGCTGGGACAGTGGTTCGGTTCCTCGGACGGTATGACCTGGCTGAAGGACATCGCCTCGACGCTGTCGCCCGGCCAGCCGATCTACGTCATGCTGTACGCGGCCGCGATCGTGTTCTTCTGCTTCTTCTACACGGCGCTGGTGTTCAATGCTCGCGAAACGGCGGACAACCTCAAGAAGAGCGGGGCCTTCGTGCCGGGTATCCGGCCGGGCGAACAGACCGCGCGCTACATCGACAAGATCTTGATGCGGCTCACGCTGGCCGGTGCGGTCTATATCACGCTGGTCTGCCTGTTGCCTGAGTTCCTGATCCTGAAATGGAACGTGCCGTTCTATTTCGGCGGCACGTCGCTGCTGATCATCGTGGTCGTGACGATGGACTTCATGGCTCAGGTGCAGGCCTACGTGATGTCGCACCAGTACGAGAGTCTGCTGAAGAAGGCGAACTTCAAGGGTGCGGGGCTTCCTCTGAGGTGACGCGATGTCGAAGGAAGATGTCATCGAGATGCAGGGCGAGGTCACCGAGAACCTCCCCAACGCCACCTTCCGGGTCCGTCTCGAGAACGGGCACATGATTCTCGGCTACATCTCCGGAAAGATGCGGATGCACTACATCCGGATCCTGCCCGGTGACAAGGTGACGGTTCAGCTCACGCCATACGACCTTTCGAAAGGGCGGATCGTATTCAGGACCAAGTGAGCGGTCGATTGGAATGAATGGAGTTTTGAAATGAGAGTTCAGGCATCGGTCAAGCGGATCTGCCGCAACTGCAAGATCATCCGCCGCAAGGGCGTGGTTCGTGTCATCTGCACGGATCCGCGCCACAAGCAGCGCCAGGGTTGAGTTGTCAGCCTGGATCGATTATCATTTAACGTTTAGCTTTCTGGGGTGACTGAATGGCCCGCATCGCTGGGGTAAACATTCCCAACCACAAGCATACCGAGATCGCGCTCACCGCGATCTACGGTATCGGCCGTTCCCGCGCTCAAAAGATTTGTGACGCCGCGGGAGTTACGCGCTCGGCCAAGATCAAGGATCTGACCGAATCGGACATGGAACGTCTGCGCGAGCAGGTGGGCCAGTTCCTGGTTGAAGGTGATCTTCGTCGTGAAGTGACGATGAACATCAAGCGCCTGATGGATCTCGGCTGCTATCGCGGCTTCCGGCATCGTCGCGGCCTGCCAATGCGTGGTCAGCGGACCCGTACCAATGCCCGCACCCGCAAGGGCCCGCGCAAGCCGATCGCCGGCAAGAAGTGATAGGAATCTGACATGGTCAAGACTGCAACGAAGGTTCGCAAGAAGGTCAAGAAAAACGTCGCGGAAGGTATCGCGCACGTTCATGCGAGCTTCAACAATACCATCATCACGATCACCGACCGTCAGGGCAACGCGCTGTCGTGGGCCACTGCCGGTGGCGCCGGCTTCAAGGGTTCCCGCAAGAGCACTCCGTTTGCTGCCCAGGTGGCGGCCGACGCGGCCGGCAAGGCTGCGCAGGAATGCGGCGTGAAGAACCTCGAAGTGCGGATCAAGGGGCCCGGTCCCGGCCGCGAGTCGGCGGTGCGCGCGCTGAACGCGCTGGGCATGAAGATCACCTCGATCACCGACATCACCCCGATCCCGCACAACGGCTGCCGCCCGCCGAAGAAGCGCCGTATCTAAGGAGTTAGAAGTGGCTCGTAATCTAGATCCAAAGTGCCGTCAGTGCCGCCGCGAGGGTGAGAAGCTCTTCCTCAAGGGCGAGAAGTGCTTTACCGACAAGTGCTCGATCGAGCGCCGTTCCTATGCGCCGGGCCAGCACGGCCAGCGTTCCGGTCAGCGCATGTCCGGCTACGGCGTCCAGTTGCGTGAAAAGCAGAAGATCCGCCGCCTGTACGGCGTGCTGGAGCGCCAGTTCCGCAAGGTCTACGCCGAAGCCGACCGCCGCAAGGGCCAGACCGGCGAGAACCTGTTGCAGCTGCTGGAAGGTCGTCTCGACGCGGTCGCCTACCGCATGGGCTTCGGCGTCAGCCGCGCCGAGGCGCGCCAGGTGGTCCGCCACAACGGTGTGCTGGTCAATGGCAAGCGGGTGAACATCCCCTCGTACACCGTCAAGCCCGGCGACACGGTCGAGCTGACCGAGGCCGCACGCGGCCAGCTGCGCGTCAAGGCCGCGATCGAAGCTGCCGAGTCGCGCGGTTTCCCGGAATGGATCGAAGTGGACGTCAAGGCCGGCAAGGGGGTCTTCAAGGCCTATCCGCAACGTGCCGAGCTGCCGCCGACGATCAACGAAAGCCTGGTCGTCGAACTGTATTCTCGCTAAGCCGCGAGATCTGAAACCAGTACGGATCCAAGGGAATATCGATGCAAAGCAATGCGCTGCTGAAGCCTCGTATCATTGATGTACAGAACGTCTCGCCGGTGCACGCCAAGGTCACCATGGAGCCGTTCGAGCGCGGGTTCGGCCACACGCTCGGCAATGCGCTGAGGCGCATCCTGCTGTCCTCGCTGCCCGGCTGTGCACCGACCGAAGTGATGATCGAAGGCGTGCTGCACGAATACAGCACGCTGGACGGCGTGCGCGAAGACATCGTCGACCTGCTGCTGAATCTCAAGGGTGTGGTGCTGAAACTCCACAGCCGGAGCGAGGCCACGCTGCGATTGTTCAAGGAAGGTGACGGCGTCGTCACCGCCGGCGACATCGAAACCTCTCACGACGTCGAGATCATCAACCCCGACCACGTGATTGCGCATCTCGCCCCCGGTGGCAAGCTCGACATGCAGATCAAGGTCGAAGAGGGGCGCGGCTACGTGCCCGGCAACGTGCGTCTGCCGGTCGGCGACACCAAGGTCATCGGGCGCGTCGTGCTGGATGCCTCGTTCAGCCCGGTGCAGCGCGTCAGCTATCAGGTCGAGAGCGCCCGCGTCGAACAGCGCACCGATCTGGACCGGCTGGTCATCGACATCGAGACCAACGGCGCGGTGGATCCCGAGGAAGCGATCCGTTATGCCGCCCGGGTGATGATGGATCAGCTCTCGGTCTTCGCCGACCTGGAGGGCACGCCGGCCGCCATCGAGCAGCCCAAGGCGCCGGCCATCGATCCGGTCCTGCTGCGCCCGGTCGACGACCTGGAGCTGACCGTGCGGTCGGCCAACTGCCTGAAGGCCGAGAACATCTACTACATCGGCGATCTGATCCAGCGCACCGAGACGGAACTGCTGAAGACGCCGAACCTGGGTCGCAAGTCGCTCAACGAGATCAAGGAAGTGCTCGCGTCGCGCGGCCTGACCCTCGGAATGAAACTTGAAAACTGGCCGCCTGCCGGGCTCGAAAAGCTGGGCTGACAGGCGCATTTGAGATAGAGGAAAGAAAATGCGTCACCGTCACGGTCTTCGCAAGCTGAATCGCACCAGCTCCCACCGCCAGGCGATGTTTCGCAACATGGCCAATTCGCTGCTGCAGCACGAAGTGATCAAGACCACGCTGCCGAAGGCCAAAGAGCTGCGCCGCGTCGTCGAGCCGATGATCACGCTGGGCAAGAAGCCCAGCCTCTCCAATCGCCGTCTGGCCTTCAACCGCCTGCGCGATCGCGACATGGTGGTGAAGCTGTTCGACGAGCTGGGCCCGCGCTATGCCAGCCGCAACGGTGGCTATCTGCGGATCCTGAAGTGCGGCTTCCGCGACGGCGACAATGCCCCGATGGCCCTGGTCGAGCTGCTGGACCGGCCGGACGTCGATGGCGCGGATGTCGGTGCCGAAGAGGCGGCAGCCGAATAAGGGTCGCTGCCGCGCCACCGGAAACCGGGCCCGTGCCCGGTTTTTTGTTGCCTGATGCAAGGGCGGTTCGCGAATCAGCAGGGACTCGGGCGATAATCGCTGCTGCCCCGCTGACCGCAAGACGGGGCGCTCCTCCCCGACAGCATCGCAGGGTTGAACTCCATGGCTGTGATTCTCGTTACCGGTGGCGCTGGCTACATCGGCTCGCATACCTGTGTCGCGCTGCTCGAGGCGGGTCATGACGTCGTCGTGGCCGACAACTATTGCAACAGCAAGCCCAACGCGCTCGACCGCGTGGAGCAGCTCGCCGGCCGGCCGCTGCGGGCCAGGGCAAGGATCGACGTCCGCGCGACGGAGGCGGTCGTCGAGCTGATCCGCGCCCACGCCGTCGATGCGGTGATTCACTTCGCGGCCCTGAAGGCGGTCGGCGAATCGGTCGCACGGCCATTGGCCTACTACGACAACAACATCGCCGGCACGGTGGGGCTGGCGGCGGCGATGGCCGAGTGCGGCGTACATCGGCTGGTCTTCAGTTCGTCGGCCACCGTGTATGGCGATCCTGCAAGCGTGCCGATCCGAGAGGATTTCCCGACTTCACCGACCAATCCGTACGGCCGCACGAAGTGGATGATGGAATACGTGCTGCAGGATCTGGCCGCCAGCGATCCGCGCTGGAGCGTGGCGCTGCTGCGCTATTTCAATCCGGTGGGGGCGCACGAATCGGGCCGCATCGGCGAGGATCCGAACGGGATTCCGAACAACCTGATGCCCTACATCAGCCAAGTGGCGGTGGGCCGGCGCGAGGCCCTGCAGGTCTTCGGTAGTGACTACCCGACGCGGGACGGCACCGGCATCCGCGATTACATCCACGTCGTCGACCTGGCGGAAGGTCACGTGCGCGCGGTCGAGCACCTGCTCGGCGAGCACCCCGGCGTGTTGACCTTGAATCTCGGCACGGGTCGTGGCTACAGCGTGCTGGAAGTGGTGCGGGCCTTCGAAGCGGCTTCGGAGCGGCGAGTGCCGTACGCAGTCGTCGAGCGGCGGCCGGGCGACATTGCCGAATGCTGGGCCGATCCGACGCTGGCGATGAAAACGCTGGGCTGGCAGGCACGCCGTGACCTCGACGCCATGTGCCGCGACGCTTGGCGCTGGCAATCGACCAATCCCGACGGCTTTCCCGACGCCTAGGCCGAGACGCCTGCGTCGATCCACGCCAGCGCAAGACCGGTGCAAGCCGTCCTCCTCGAATGGCCGCCGCAGGCCAACGGATTCCTGTTGTTCGGCCTGTTGATCCTGGCCGGCCTGGTCGGTGGCCGGCTGGCGCAGCGCACCGGCGCTCTGCCGCGGATCTCCGGCTTCATCCTGATGGGTATTCTGCTCGGTCCGAGCGTCAGTGGAATCGTGTCGGAGGACATGCTGAGTCGGGCGCAGGTGTTCGTCGACGTGGCGCTCGGTCTGATCCTATTCCAGATGGGCCGGCTGCTCGACCTGGAATTGCTGTGGCGGGAGCGCCCGCTGGCGCTCGCATCGGCGCTGGAATGCGTGCTGTCGTTCGTCGCGATCGTGCTTACGCTGCTGTTCATCGGCCTGCCGGCGATTCCGGCTGCGCTGGCGGCCGCGATCGGGGTTTCCTCGTCGCCGGCGGTCGTGTTGCTGGTGGTCAAGGAACTCGGCGCAAAGGGGCCGGTGACCGAAAGGACACTGGTGCTGGTGGCCTTGAACAACGTCGTTTCGGTGCTGAGCTTCCTCGCCCTGGTGCCATTCGTACACCGTGCCCACAATGCCGATTGGAGCAGCACCTTGCTCGGACCCTTGTACGTTTTCGCGATCTCGGTGCTGATGGCGGCATTGCTGGCCGCGGCTTTGATCCGCTTGGCCCGCTTGCTGCCCCGCGACGCGATGACCCAGTTCGCGCTGCTGATCGGAACCATCGTCGGCACCGTCGGCCTGGCGAAGATGCTGGGCGGGTCGACGCTGCTGACCTTGCTCGCGCTCGGCATCTTCGTGCATAACGTGGACAGGGGCGACGTCCTGCTGCCGGTCGATTTCGGCATGGGTGCCGAGATCTTCTTCGTCATCCTGTTCGTCGTGGCCGGCGCCCGGATGCACTTGGCGGACGTAGTGCTGGCCGGCGTGCCGGCGATCGCCTTCGTGCTGGCGCGGCTGGCCGGGAAATCGGTCGGTCTGCTGGCATTGCGGCGCGGCGGCTTGTCGGCGCGCCAAGCCGGCCTGATCGGCCTGAATCTGGTGCCGATGGCCGGTATGGCGATCGGGCTGACGCAGATGCTGACCGAGGCGTTTCCGGTCTTCGTCGGCACTTTCACGGCGATCGTCTTCGCCGCGATCGCGATTCTCGAGACGGTCGGCCCGGTGGTGACCGAATTTGCGTTGAAGTGTTCGGGCGAGGTGGCGGCGGATGCCGCGGTCAAACACTAGCGCGGGAACGCCCGGCGGAGATCTTGGTGGGCGCACGCGGAAGGCTGACGGCCTCGGCCGCGGCGCGAGCGGAACGGAGACACGAGTGACGATTGAGGCGAGAAACGTGCTGGGCGGCCCGCTGCTGGCGTGCAGCTATGCACCCTTGACCGGCTTTCACAGGGACGGCTGTTGCAATGCCGACGGGCAGGACCATGGCATGCACGTGGTGTGCGCGCGGATGACCGAAGCCTTCCTGAGCTTTTCCGCCAGCCGGGGCAACGACCTCTCCACGCCGCGCCCGGAATTGAGGTTCAAGGGGCTGCGGCCGGGTGACCGCTGGTGCCTGTGCGCCGCCCGCTGGCTGGAAGCGTTGGAGGCCGGCGTGGCACCTCCGGTCGTGCTGGCGGCCACCCACGAAGCCGCGCTGCAGCTGATCGCGCTCGACACCCTGAAGCGCTACGCCGCCTGACTCACCAGTCGCGGCGGATCCGGTTGCGGTACTGGACGTCGTGCGGCAGGTGCTTCTGCATCGATTCGAGCAGGCTGCCCAGCCGGTCGGTCGCGGCCTTGATCGTTGCCGCGCTCAAATGGGGCAGTTCGTTGGATCGCGCGATCGCGCGCGCGAGGCCTTCGACGAGGCGGGCTCTTTGGCGTTCGTCGGACGGCAGGAAGATGCCCATGCCGCTGTGCTCGATCGTGACCAGGAAGGTGGCCCTGCGCTCGAGGCGCTCGAGAAACCTTTCCTGGATTTCCTGTGGCGTGGCCATCCGTGTTCTCCCATGCGTCATCTGGACGCAAGACTATCACCTCTCGGGCCGGCGCCGCAGGCTGTTTGCATCCTCAGGCCGGTTGCAGGCCGAGCATGGCCGATAGATAGCGCCCGGTGTGGGATGCGGGATGCACGGCGACGGATTCCGGCGGGCCGGCGGTGACCAGGGTTCCACCGCCGCCGCCGCCTTCCGGCCCGAGATCGATGATCCAGTCGGCGGTCTTGATGACATCCAGGTTGTGCTCGATGACGACCACCGTGTTGCCGTGGTCCCGCAGCCGGTGAAGCACGTCGAGCAGCATCTCGATGTCGCGGAAGTGCAGGCCGGTGGTCGGCTCGTCCAGGATGTAGAGCGTGCGGCCGGTATCGCGTTTCGACAGTTCCAGTGCCAGCTTGACCCGCTGGGCCTCGCCGCCGGACAGCGTCGTCGCGCTCTGGCCCAGGCGGATGTAGCCGAGCCCGACATCCATCAGGGTCTGTAGCTTGCGCGCCACGGTGGGGACCGCCGAGAAAAAATCGAGCGCCTGTTCGACGGTCATGTCGAGGATTTCGAAGATGTTGCGGGCCTTGTAGCGGATCTCGAGGGTCTCGCGGTTGTAGCGCTTGCCGTGGCAGACGTCGCAGGGCACGTACATGTCGGGCAGGAAATGCATCTCGACCTTGATCATACCGTCGCCCTGGCAGGCTTCGCAGCGCCCGCCCTTGACGTTGAAGCTGAACCGGCCGGGCCCGTAGCCGCGCGCCTTGGCCTCTGGCACGCCGGCGAAGAGATCGCGAATCGGCGTCAACAAGCCGGTGTAGGTGGCCGGATTGGAGCGCGGCGTGCGGCCGATCGGACTCTGATCGACGCTGATCACCTTGTCGAAGTGGTCCAGGCCGCGGATCTCGGCGTGCGGCGCAGGCTCGACGTTGGAACCGTAGAGATGGCGCGCGGCGACCGAGTAGAGCGTATCGTTGATCAGCGTGGACTTGCCCGAGCCGGAAACGCCGGTGACGCAGGTCAGCAGGCCGACCGGCACGCCGACGTCGATGCCCTTCAGGTTGTTGCCGCGGGCGCCGACGATCTCCAGCTGGCGATCGGCTTGCGGCGCGCGCCGCTGTGAGGGAATCGCAATCGTTCGGCGGCCGGCCAGATAGGCGCCGGTCAGCGATTCCCCGCAGGCGGCCACCTGCTCGGGCAGGCCCGATGCTATGACCAGCCCACCGTGCTCGCCGGCGCCGGGCCCCATGTCGACGACGTGGTCGGCGGCGCGGATCGCGTCCTCGTCGTGCTCGACCACGATCACGGTATTGCCCATGTCGCGTAGGCGCTTGAGGGTGCCGAGCAGACGGTCGTTGTCGCGCTGATGCAGGCCGATCGAAGGTTCGTCGAGCACGTACATGACGCCGGTCAGGCCGGAGCCGATCTGGCTCGCCAGCCGGATCCGCTGCGCCTCGCCGCCCGACAGCGTGTCGGCCGATCGGTCCAGCGACAGGTAGTCGAGACCGACGTTGATCAGGAACTGCAGCCGGGCCGAAATCTCGGCCACGATTTTCTCCGCGACGCGACCGCGATGGCCATCGAGACGCAGCTGGGCGAAGAAATCGCAGCCTGCAGCCAGCGGCAATGCGCTGACTTCGGGCAGGGCGCGGCCGCCGATCAGGACGTGACGGGCTTCGGCCCGCAACCGGCTGCCGTCGCACACCGGGCAGGCGTGGCTGGCGCGGAACTTGGCGAGTTCTTCGCGCACGACGATCGAATCGGTCTCGCGATAGCGCCGTTCGAGGTTCGGGATGATGCCCTCGAAGCTGTGCTCCTTCAGCGTCAGACGACCGCTGTCGGCCAGGTAGCGGAAGGCGATGCGGGTTCGGCCCGAACCGTACAGCACCACCTCGCGCACCGATTCGGGCAGGTCGCCGAAAGCCGTCTCGATGTCGAAGCCGTAGTGCTGGGCGAGACATACCAGCATCTGGAAGTAGAACTGGTTGCGCCTATCCCAGCCGCGGATCGCGCCGCCGGCCAGCGACAGCTCCGGATGCACGACGACGCGCTCCGGATCGAAGAAGTCGACGACGCCAAGGCCGTCGCATTTGCCGCAGGCGCCGGCCGGGTTGTTGAACGAGAACAGCCTCGGCTCCAGCTCTCCCAGCGCGAAATTGCATATCGGGCAGGCAAAGCGCGACGAGAAGACCTGGGACTCGCCGCTGTCCATATCCAGCGCGATCGCCCGCCCTTCGGCGTGGGCGAGCGCGGTCTCGAAGCTCTCGGCTAGGCGCTGGCGCGCGTCGGGTCTCACCTTCAGGCGGTCCACCACGACGTCGATCGAGTGGCGCGCGTTCTTCTCCAGTTTCGGCAGCGCATCGATCTCGTGGATCTCGCCGTCGACACGCAGGCGCACGAAGCCCTGCGCCCGCAACTCGGCGATCAGTTCGAGTTGTTCGCCCTTGCGCTCGCTGACCACCGGCGCCAGGATCATCAGCCGCGTGCCCTCGGGCAGCGCCAGCACCGAGTCCACCATCTGGGAGACGCTTTGCGCCTGCAGCGCGCGATCGGGGTGTTCCGGGCAGTGAGGCGTGCCGGCGCGGGCAAACAGCAGGCGCAGGTAGTCGTGGATCTCGGTGACGGTGCCGACCGTCGAGCGGGGGTTGTGGCTGGTGGCCTTCTGTTCGATCGAAATTGCCGGCGACAGGCCTTCGATCAGGTCTACGTCGGGCTTTTCCATCAATTGCAGGAACTGCCGCGCGTAGGCCGACAGCGATTCCACGTAGCGGCGCTGGCCTTCCGCGTAGAGCGTGTCGAAGGCCAGCGAGGACTTGCCCGAGCCGGACAGGCCGGTGATGACCGTCAGCCGGTTGCGGGGGATGTCGAGATTGATGTCCCGGAGATTGTGCGTGCGGGCACCGCGGATGCGGATCGAGTCCATGGTGTCTGGGCGCGCGACTCGCGGCGCACCTCTCGATCTGGGGCGACCTGCTAATATACGCAATTCGCTTTCGCCCTCACAAGCCGTTTCATGTCCCAGCATACCGATGACCGTATGAGCAAGGCCGAGCGCCGCGTTGGCGCAACGCTGGCCGGAATCTTCGGCTTGCGCATGCTGGGTCTGTTCCTGATCCTGCCGGTCTTCGCGGTATACGCGAAGACTCTGCCCGGGGGCGCCGACCTGAGCCTGGTCGGCTTAGCGCTCGGCGCCTATGGACTGACCCAGGCGATGCTGCAGATTCCGTTCGGCGCCGCCTCGGACCGCTTCGGCCGCAAGCCGGTCATCATCTTCGGCCTTGCGCTGTTCGCGCTCGGCAGCGCCGTGGCCGCGCTGGCACCCGACATCCACGTGATGATCGTAGGGCGCGTATTGCAGGGGGCGGGGGCGATTTCGGCCGCGGTGACCGCGCTGGCGGCCGACCTGACGCGCGAGCAGCATCGCACCAAGGTGATGGCGATGATCGGCGCCTCGATCGGGCTGGTCTTCGCCGGCTCGCTGGTGCTGTCGCCGGCGCTCTATGCGGTGATCGGCATGGCAGGCATCTTCTGGCTCACCGGCGCGCTGGCGATCGCGGCGATGGTGGTGCTGCTGACGGTGGTGCCGCAGGCACCGCCGGTGCCGCGCGCCACCGGCCGGCTCAAGAACGTGCTCAAGGAAGGCCAGCTGATGCGGCTCAATGCCGGCGTCTTTTCGCTGCACCTGATGCAGACCGCGATGTGGGTGCTGGTACCGGCGGCACTGGTGCAGGACGGGCTGCCGCTGGCCGAGCACTGGAAGATCTACCTGCCGGCGGTACTGCTGTCCTTTGTGCTGATGGTGCCGGCGGTGATCATGGCCGAGAAGCGGGGCCGCATGAAACAGGTCTTCAATGCCTCGATCGGGCTGTTGCTGCTGGTGCAGATGGGGCTGTTCGCTTTCGGTCGGGGGGTGTGGCCGCTGGCCGTGCTGCTGACGCTGTTCTTCGTCGCCTTCAACATTCTGGAGGCCACCCAGCCGTCGTGGATTTCGCGCATCGCGCCAGCCAGTGCGAAAGGGACCGCACTGGGCGTGTACAACACCTTGCAGTCGATCGGGCTGTTCCTCGGCGGCGCACTGGGGGGCTGGCTGGCGAAGCACTTCGGCGCCGGCTCGGTCAATCTCTTCTGTGCAGCGCTTGCGATCGGCTGGCTGCTGCTCGCAAGCGACATGCGGCCGCCGGTCGCGCGTGCCCAAACACAACCGAAACCAGCAGCTTGAAAGGAGTGAGGCATGGCGTCAGTTAACAAGGTGATCCTGGTGGGCAACCTGGGGGCCGACCCCGAAACCCGCTACGCACCGTCGGGCGATGCGATTGCCAACATCCGCATCGCGACGACGGATCGCTGGCGCGACCGCAGCAGCGGCGAGATGCGCGAGGCGACCGAATGGCACCGGGTGTCGTTCTACGGCAAGCTGGCGGAGATCGCCGGCCAATACCTGCGCAAAGGCTCTCAGGTCTATATCGAGGGTGCGCTGCGCACCCGCAAGTGGCAGGACCAGAGCGGCCAGGACCGCTACACCACCGAGATCCGGGCCGACCAGATGCAGATGCTGGGTCGGCGCGAGGGCATGGGCGAGGCGCCGATGCGCGGCGCCGGCGACGGCGGCTTCGAGAGCGCTCCGAGTCGCCCGCCGCAGGGCGTGGCGGCACCGCGCCAGCAATCCCAGCCTGCCCCGGGTGGGTTGGGCGACTTCGACGACGACATCCCGTTCTAACGGGGAACCAGCGCCGCCGCGCGCCCCGCGACCGGGCGCAGCGGCTACAGCTTGAAGCGCGCGATGGTCTCCGACAGCGTGACCGAGACGCGCTGCAGGTCGTGCGAGGCCTCGGCGATGCTGCGCACCGACGAGGCGCTCTCGTCGGCGCTTTGGGCCACCGTTTCGACCTTGTTGGCGACCAGCGAACTGGTCGAGCGTTGCTCGTCCAGCGATTCCGAAATCGTGCGCACCGATTCGAGTGCCTTGTCGATGACCTGCCCGATCTCGGTGATCGCTTCGCCGGCCTCGACCGACAGCGCGCGGCTGCGGCCGACCTGCTCGGTGCCGGCCTGCATCTGGTCGCGGGCGGAGCGCGATTCGCCCTGGATGCGCTCCACCAGGCCGACGATCTCGCCGGTCGATTGGGCGGTGCGCTCGGCCAGCTTGCGGACTTCGTCGGCCACCACTGCGAATCCCCGCCCCTGTTCGCCGGCGCGCGCGGCTTCGATCGCGGCATTCAGCGCCAGCAGGTTGGTCTGGTCGGCGATCTCGCGGATCACCCCGACGATCGTGCCGATGTTGTCGGACTCGGTCGCCAGGCGGTCGATGGTCCGTGCGCTTTCCGACACCATGTCGGCCACCTTGACCATCTCGGCGACCGCGGAATCCACCACCTTGTGACCCCGCCCGGCCGACTGGCCGGCATTGGCCGCCAGTTGCTGGGCATCCTGGGCGTTGTCGCTGATCTGGCTGATGCTGACCGCCATTTCCTCCATCGCCGCCGCCATCGACGAGGCAGCCTCGCTCTGGTTCTCGCTCATCTGGCGGGCTTCGTCGCCCGAACCGGTGAGCTGCGTCGAGGCCGCGGCGATCTGCTGCGCCGCCTGGGAGATGCCCTGCACGATGCCATGCAGATTTCGCTGCATGCGCTGCATGGCGGCCATCACGCTGTTCGGATTGCGGCTGTTGGCAACCGTCACCGCCGTGTCGAGGCGCCCTTCGGCGATCCGGCTGGCGACCTCCGCCACCTCGTTCGGTTCGGCCCCGAGCTGGCCGGTCAGGTTGCGGACGATCAGAAATGACAGCGCGACTCCGCTGAGCGCAGCGAGCGCGATCAGCGCCAGGCTGGCCGCGCGCGCCGTGTGTGCGCGTTCCTCGGCAGCGTCGAATTCGCGCTTGGCCTCTTGCAGTTGCACTTCGATCAGCGCCGAGAAGTGATCGGAAAGCGGGTCGATGGTCGGGTAGAGTTCGGTCTCGGCGTAGCGGATCAGCTCATCCGGATATGGAGAGCGCAGCGCGGCCTTGAGGGTCTCGATCGATTTCGCACTGGCGCTCATCATCGGTTCAAGTTCCGCCACCAGCGCCTCCTCTTCGGCGATCAGGGGGGTTGCCTTGTACTTGCCCCACAGCTCGGCAATCTCGGTTTCCGCCTGTTCGACATTTTTCACGGCGTCTTCCCGGGGCAGTGAGCCGGCGCGGGCCTTGTGGGCGGTATCGACGATGTTGACGGCGTACAGGTCTGCGACGCGCTTGAGATCGCGCAGCGGCACCACCCGGTTCGCATAGACCGTCTCCAGGCTGGCCACCGTCTTGTTCATGTTGAACAGGCCGACTTCACCGAGGATCACGGCGAACGCGATCAGTGTTGCGGCCAGGATGGCCAGGCGGGTGCGCACCTTCATCTGTTTCATGGTTCTCCTCTCCAATGGCGAGCGACACCGTTCGGTACGGTGCAAGACCACTTCCCAATACAGGGTTTATCGGAGAACGTTGGTATTACTTTAGTGATAGATTTCGCGCGGGCGGCCAGTTTTGGTCCGCGTCGGGGGGGCGGAGTCAGCGCATCGCGCGTCGTAGCCGCTCCAATCCGGCGTGCAGCAGTCGCGCCGGGCAACCGAAATTGAGACGGAGGAAACCGGGCGCGCCGAACGCGCGACCGTCGGACAGACCGACGCCGGCCCGTTCGAAGTGCCCGTGCAGATCCTCGACGGCGCGGACCTGCTGCCACTCGCGCAAGTCCAGCCAGGCCAGATAAGTGGCTTCCGGCAAGGTCAGCTGCAGCTCGTCCAGCCCGCCCAGGGCTTGCCCGACCCGAGCCCGATTGGCTCGCAGGTAGTCGATCAGGCGACGCCGCCAGCCGTCGCAGTGGCGGTAGGCGGCCTCGGTCGCCACCAGCCCGAGCAAGTTGGCGTGCGGCACGATGCCGCGCATCGCATGCCGGTAGCGGCGGCGCAGGCCGTCATCCGGGATGATCGCGAAGGCGCAGTACAGCGACGGGATGTTCCAGGTCTTGCTCGGCGCCATCAGCGTGATCGTGCGCGCGGCTACCGACTCGTCGAGCGAGGCGATCGGGATGTGCGGCTTGTCGTCGTCCAGCACCAGGCCGCAGTGGATCTCTTCGGAGCAGATCACCAGGTCGCGCTCAGCGCAGATCTCGGCGATGCGGGTCAGCTCCTGCCGATCGAAGACCCGCCCGACCGGGTTGTGCGGGTTGCACAGCATGAACAGCCGGCTGCCCGGGTCGAGCGCCTGCTCGACCGCCTGCCAGTCCCATTCCCAGCGCCGCTCGCCGCGCACCAGCGCGGCCTGCTGCAGGCGCCGCCGGTTGTTCGCCGGTGCGCCGAGGAACGGGGGGTAGATCGGCGTGGCGGTGAACACGCCGTCGCCGTCGTGGCCGATCGCCCGGCAGGCCACGTTGAAGGCGCTGACCATGCCGGGCAGCCATACCAGCCAGTGCGGCTCGATGCGCCAGCCATGGTCTCTCTCGATGCCCTCGACGACCGCCTGCTCGAGCGACGGCCAGGCATCGGCATAGCCCAGCACCGGATGTTCGAGCCGCGCCCGGATGGCGTCCAGAATCGGCTGCGGCGCAGCGAAATCCATGTCCGCCACCCACATCGGGATCACGTCCTGTTCGGCGTATTTCGACCATTTTTCGCCGGCTACGGCGCGGCGGTCGATGATGCGGTCGAAATCGTCAGCTGCTTCGTTCAAGGCTTGTTCCTCGGTCGGGCGGGTCGCCCGCGGTTTCGATGTTGCGTTGCGGCAATTACAATGGGGCCTTCCCCGACACCCGATGGATACCATAATGCTGACCCATTTTCCCGACGGCGTGCATGCCCTCGACTCCGGCTACGGCCGTCCGCTGCTCGACGCGATACACCTGATCGAGGATCGCGGGCGGCTGGCGGTGGTCGATGCGGCCAGCAATGCCAGCGTGCCGCGGATCCTCGCGGCCGTCGCCGAGCTGGGCCGCTCGCCCGCCGACGTGGACTACGTGCTGCTGACCCACATCCACCTGGACCACGCCGGCGGTGCCGGCAGCCTGATGGCGCAGCTGCCCGACGCCCGCCTGGTGGTGCATCCCAGGGGCGCCCGCCATATGGCGAACCCGGCCAAGCTGTGGGCCGGGACCGTCGAAGTCTATGGCGAGGCCCAGGCCACGGCCTTGTACGGCCGACTCGAGCCGGTCGATGCGTCGCGCATCGTCGAAGCCGGCGACGGCCTGCGGCTGCCGCTCGGCGGGCGCACGCTGGAGGTCTTCGACACGCCGGGCCACGCCCGCCACCACGTCTGCTACTTCGATCATGCGGCCAACGCCTTCTTTAGCGGCGATACCTTCGGGCTGTCGTACCGCGAACTCGACGTGGACGGCCGGCCGTCGATCTGGCCGACCACCACGCCGGTGCAATTCGATCCGGACGCCATGCATGCCTCGATCGAGCGCATGCTGGCGCGCCGGCCGGCGGCGATGTACCTGACGCACTTCAGCCGCGTCGACGACGTGCCGCGCCTGGTGGCCGACCTGCATCGCCTGATCGACGCCCATGTCGCCGTCGCGCGATCCGCCGGCGGTGAAGGGGCGGAACTGCAGCGCAATATCGAGGACGGTTTGCGCGCGCTGCTGTTCGAGGAGGCGCGCCGGCAAGGCTGGACGATCGGGCGCGAGGCCTTGCTGCAGGTGATGGCGATGGATCTCGAGCTGAGCGCCCAGGGGCTCGCGGTCTGGCTCGCCAGTCTGGAAACGGCCGGCAGTTGAATCGCTACCGCTCCGGGTGGCCGGCGAGCGGGGCCTGCAGGCGCTGCCGCAACTCGTGGTACTTGATGCGGGCCGCCGGGTCACCCTGGCCGCCGGCCTGCCGGTACCAGAAGGCGGCCTGGCGCAGGTCCTGGCCGACGCCGTAACCCTTCTCGTACATGTGGCCGATGATGTACTGGGCACCCATGTCGCCTGCCTCGGCGGCGGCCAGATACCAGTGTGCCGCCATCCGGTAGTCGCGCTCGACGCCCTCGCCGACGAAGTACTGCGTGGCGAGGCTCAACTGGGCGTCGCGGTAGCCCTGCCGCGCAGCCCGCTCGAACCACTCGTGGGCGACGGCGAAGTTGCGCTGTACCAAGTCGCCGTGTTCGTACAGCAGTGCGAAGTTGTATTGGGCCTGCGGCAAGCCGTCCTGCGCCGCGCGCCGCAGCCAGCGCCATACCGCGCGCCGGTCTGTGCTGGCGGTCTCGCCGCGGTAGGTCATCATCGCGTAGTTGAAGCGGGCCAGCCGGTTGCCGCCGCGGGCGGCCTGCTCGAACAGCCTGGCGGCCTGCTGCATGTCGCCCCGCTCGTAGGCCGCGACGCCGGCCGCTGCCTTGATCGCGGCGTCCATCGGTGCCGCCCGGATCGGTTGAGCCGAAGCCAATGCGAGCAGCAGGGCGACGGCGAAGCGCAAGCGCATGCGGATCCTCCTTGCGGCTTCGATGGCATGCTGCGGCGCAAGTTCAGCCTTGCAGCGGGTATCATCCGGCCGGCGAGTCCGTCCGGCACCCGATCCATGAGCGAGCCTCCAGTCTTCGATTCCGATCCCGAGCGCCGCTTCGGCGGCATCCTGCGGCTGTACGGCCCGCAAGGGCTGGCGAAGCTGCGCGCCGCCCGCGTTGCGGTGATCGGCATCGGCGGCGTCGGCTCCTGGGCGGCCGAGGCGCTGGCCCGCAGCGGCGTCGGCCGGCTGCGGCTGGTGGACCTGGACCACGTCGCCGAATCGAACATCAACCGCCAGGTGCATGCGCTCGAGGACACGCTCGGCATGGCCAAGGTGGATGCGATGGCGGCCAGGATCCGCAGCATCGATCCGGCGGCCGAGGTGGAGGCGGTGGATGCCTTCCTCGAGCCCGAGACGGCCGAACAACTGGTTGCCGGCTGCGATTTCGTCATCGACGCGGCGGACCAGATGCGGGCCAAGCTGGCCCTGGTCCTGGCCTGCCGGCACGCCGGCATCGCGCTGCTGGTGTCCGGCGGCGCCGGCGGCAAGCGCGATCCGGCTCGCATCCACGTCGCCGACCTTGCCCGCAGCGAGCAGGATCCGCTGCTCGCCAAGTTGCGCGCACGGCTGCGCCGTGAACACGGCTATCCGCGCGATCCGCGGCGCAAGTTCGGCATCGAGGTGGTGTATTCGTCCGAGCCGCTGCAGGCGCCGGTGGCCGCCTGCGGCCCGGTCGCGGCGCCGGCGGGGCTGTCGTGCGCCGGCTACGGCTCGAGCATGGTGGTGACCGCCAGCTTCGGCCTGCAGGCCGCGGCCCGGGCGCTGGAGCGGCTTGCTGTCGGCCGGTCGGCGCCCGGCTGAATCAGGGCTTGGCCGCCAGCGCGTCCGGGTCGACCGCCGTACCGTTCAGGAACACGCTCCAGTGCACGTGCGGCCCGGTGGCGCGGCCGGTGGCGCCGGCCAGGCCGATCGTCTCGCCGGCACGCACCTGTTGCCCGACCGACACGTCGGTGCGCGAAAGGTGGCACAGCATGCTGATCAGCCCGTGGCCGTGATCGACGAAGACGGTCCGGCCGTTGAAGAAATAGTCTCCGACGAGCGAGATGCGGCCGGCCGCCGGGGCCGCGACCGGCGTCCCGGTCGGCACCGCCAGGTCGAGCCCGCTGTGCGGATTGCGCGGCTGGCCGTTGAAGGTCCGGCGCAGGCCGAAGGCGCTCGAGCGCCGCCCCGCCACCGGCGGCCGCAGTGTCGGCGTCGTTGGCGCCGGCTCGCGCCAGGCGGTCTTGGCGTCGTCCTGTTCGGCCCGCTCGCGCGCGTAGCGGGCCAGATCTTCCGGATCGGGATCGACGTGGCGGCGGTTCTTGACGTGCAGATGCTGCACCGGATAGTCGTGAGGTTCGACCACGAACGGCTGGACGCGTTGCGAGCCGTCCGCCGCAGCGACGTCGGCGCTCAGCCAGCCGGGCTCGCTGTCGAGCGGAATGCCCAGCAGGGCCTGCCACCGGCCGTGCCGGCGCGCCACCAGAACCCGGTGACCCTGGAAATGCACGACCGGCTCGTTGGCCGAGCCCGGGCCTAGATCGAGCCTTACCACGCCGCCCGGCACGCCGGCCGGCTCTGCCGCCCGCACCGGCGGCGCTTGCCACAACAGGGCGAACGACACAAGAATCAGCACTCGAGGCAAACGCATCGCGGCAGGTCTATCTGGGGGCCCAGTCTTTGAATCAGGCAATCGTACTGTTTGCGCACGGCGCGCGCGACCCCGAGTGGGCCGGACCGGTGAATCGGCTGGCGGCGATGCTGCAAGTCCGGCATGAACAGGTGTTGGTGCAGCCGGCCTTCCTGGAGTTCATGTCGCCGGGTTTCGACCAGGCGGTGGACGACCTGGTGGCGCGCGGTGCCGGCCGGATCCAGGTGGTGCCGATCTTCCTGGCCCAGGGCGGGCACCTGAAGCGCGATCTGCCGCTGCTGATCGAGCGTGCCGCGCGCCGTCACCCGACCTGCCTTCTGCGCTTGTCGGCTGCGGTCGGCGAGGACCAAGGCGTGCTGGCCGCGATGGGCGACTTCGCGCTGGCCGAACTGGCGCGGACGGATGCTTGAGACAGAAAGCCACCGCTTGCGCGCACCCGAGGAGGTGCTGCGGCTGGCCAATACGCTGGCACGAGGCTGTGCCCGCTCCGAGCAGGTGGCGATCGGCCTGTCGGAACTGCTGATGAACGCCATCGAGCACGGCAATCTGGGCATCGGTTTCGAGTACAAGCGTGCCCTGCTGGCAGAGGCGCGGTTAGGCCAGGAGGTGCGTCGCCGGCTGCAGCAGGTGCCGGGCAGTGGGCGCGAGGTACGGGTTCGCGTGTCGCGCTACATCGACGTGGTTCGGTTCGAGATCAGCGACGACGGAGAGGGCTTCGACTGGGCGCCATGGATGCGCCACGACGCAGCCCGCATGTCGGCGCCGAACGGGCGGGGGATCGTGCTGGCCCGCAAGCTGTGCTTCGAGTCGCTGAACTACCGCGCACCGGGCAATGTCGTCGAGGCGGTGGCGATTCGCTCGGCGTTCTGAGCTGCGGCGGGGCGGTGACCCAGGTCACACGAGTGGCAGGACACGCTTGACCTGCATGTATATAAGAATATACTCATATACATGAAACCCAAGTTTGCCTTCCCGCTGCTGTTGCTGCTGTGCCTCTCCTCGCCGCTGCTCGCGCAGACGCCGCCATCGGCGGTGCGCGTCGATGCCAGCCCGGTGCTGGCGTCCTACCCCGCCGAAGGGGTGGTCGAGGCGGTGCGCAGCGCCACCATCGCCGCCCAGACCCAGGGCCGCATCCTGGAAATGTCGGTCGATGCCGGCGACCGGGTGCGCCAGGGCGATCTGGTGATCCGCATCGATGCCGCGCAGGCCACCCAGGCGGTGGCCGGCGCCGAGGCGCAGGTCGAGCAGGCGCGCGCCAACGCGATCAATGCGCGGGCCCAGTACGAGCGCACCAAGGGCTTGTTCGAGCAGAAGTTCGTCAGCCGGGCGGCGCTCGACCAGGCCGAAGCCGCGCAGCGCGCGGCCGAGGCCGCCCTGCGCGCCGCCGAGGCCGGCCGCGGTCAGGCGACGGTAGCGCGCGGCTTCGCCACGCTGGCGGCGCCGATGGACGGCATCGTGGCGCGGCGCGACGCCCAGCCGGGCGAGATGGCGCAGCCCGGGCGCGCGCTGCTGACGATCTACGATCCTGCCGAGATGCGGGTCGTCGCCGATCTGCCCCAGTCGCGGCTGGAGGCGCTGCGGCGCGGGCCGCTGACCGCCCGGGTCGAATTTCCGGACGACGGACGCTGGGTCGACGCGGTGGCCGTCGAGCTGATTCCGACCGCCGACCCCCGTACCCACACGGTGCAGG
>JBNLET010000144.1:0-5210 GCA_050305135.1 Rhodocyclaceae bacterium
GCGAGGGGCTGGAGGCGTGGATTGTACTCCAGTGTCGTTGCACGCCCGTTATCGGGCGCGGGTGGGCACGGCGGTCCGCCGCACGGCGACGGCGCACGGCCCGTTTCATGGCAGCCCGGCGGGTACCGTGCCGGTGGCCGCGGCCCGATCACCGACCGTCACGCGGGCGCGCCACCAGGCCGGCAGTGGCATCGAGCCGCAGCGTGGCGGCGAAGCTCGCCCCGATGAAGGGCCGGCCTCGCGCGCCAGCATCGGGTGCGGGCAACCGGATATCGGTGATTTACGACGAAAAAAGGCCGGGACGCGCTGCTCGCGCTCCCGGCCCGAATCAGCATTCGCCGATCAGTTCTTGGACTGGTCCACCAGCTTGTTCTTCTTGATCCAGGGCATCATCTCGCGCAGTTGCTCGCCGACCGTCTCGATCGGATGGGCAGCCGTCAGGCGGCGGCGGGCCGTCATCGACGGATAGTTGGTCTTGCCTTCGTTGATGAAGTTCTTGGCATACTCGCCGCTCTGGATGCGCTTCAGCGCCTCGCGCATGGCGTAGCGTGATTCCTCGTTGATGACCTCCGGTCCGGTCACGTACTCGCCGTATTCGGCGTTGTTCGAGATCGAGTAGTTCATGTTGGCGATGCCGCCCTCGTACATCAGGTCGACGATCAGCTTCAGTTCGTGCAGGCACTCGAAGTAGGCCATCTCGGGCGCGTAGCCGGCTTCGGTCAGGGTCTCGAAACCCATCTTCACGAGTTCCACGGCGCCGCCGCACAACACGGCCTGCTCGCCGAACAGGTCGGTCTCGGTCTCTTCGCGGAAGTTCGTTTCGATCACGCCGCCCTTGGTGCCGCCGTTGGCCGCCGCGTAGGACAGCGCGATGTCGCGGGCCTTGCCGGACTGGTCCTGGTGCACGGCGATCAGGGTCGGCACGCCGCCGCCCTTCAGGTACTCGGAACGGACGGTGTGGCCGGGACCCTTCGGCGCCACCATGATGACGTCCAGGTCGGCGCGCGGCACCACTTGGTTGTAATGCACGTTGAAGCCGTGGGCGAAGGCCAGCGTGGCGCCCTTCTTGATGTTCGGCTCCACCTCTTCGCGGTACACCTGCGGGATGTTCTCGTCCGGCAGCAGGATCATCACGACGTCGGCGCTCTTGACCGCCTTGGCGATCTCCTCGACCTTCAGGCCGGCCTTCTTGGCCTTGTCCCACGAGGCGCCGCTCTTGCGCAGCGCGACGGTGACCTTGACGCCCGAGTCGTTCAGGTTCTGGGCGTGGGCATGGCCCTGGGAGCCGTAGCCGACGATGGTGACCTTCTTGCCCTTGATCAGCGAGAGGTCGGCATCCTTGTCGTAATAAACCTTCATTTTCGTCCTTTTCTTCCAGTTCGCTGGGCGGGCCACATCATAAGGGCCGCGCCCGGGTTCGCAAAAAAATTGGCGTATCAGACCTTCAGCACGCGCTCGCCACGACCCACGCCGACCACGCCGGAGCGCACTGTTTCGAGGATCAGGCCGGCATCGATGGCGGCGACGAAGGAATCCAGCTTCTGCTGGTTGCCGGTCATCTCGATGACGTAGGAGGCCTCGGTGGCGTCGATGATGCGGCCGCGGAAGATGTCCGCCATGCGCTTCATCTCGTCGCGGTCCTTGCCGGTGGCGCGCACCTTGATCAGCATCAGCTCGCGTTCGATGTGGGCCGACTCGGAGATGTCCACTACCTTGACCACGTCCACCAGCTTGTTCAACTGCTTGTTGATCTGCTCGATGATGTCGTCCGAGCCGGTGGTGACGATGGTCATGCGCGACAGCGAGGCATCCTCGGTCGGCGCGACGGTGAGCGACTCGATGTTGTAGCCGCGGGCCGAGAACAGGCCGGAGACGCGCGACAGCGCGCCGGCTTCGTTCTCGATGAGCAGGGAGATCACGTGTCTCATGCGGTGCTCTCGAAAAGGCGATTCAGTGGTGGGCGGATCGATCCCGGAAACGAACTGCCGGCGGCCGGTGTTCGCGCGCCCGGGGGCCGGTAGGCGGCCCGGGCGCGGCGCGGCGGCAGGTGGTGCCGCGCCCCCGTGAAGGTTCCGATGTTTACAAGTCTTCGGCCGACAGGATCATCTCGGTCAGACCCTTGCCGCCCTGGACCATCGGATAGACGTTCTCGGTCTGATCCACCTGGAAATCCAGGAAGACCAGGTCGTTCTTCTGCTTGAAGGCCTCGCGCAGCGCGCCTTCGACGTCGGACGGCGCCTCGACGCGGATGCCGACGTGGCCGTAGGCCTCGGCCAGCTTGGCGAAGTCCGGCAGCGAATCCATGTAGGACTCAGAGTAGCGCCCGCCGTGGAACAGTTCCTGCCACTGGCGCACCATGCCCAGGTAGCGGTTGTTGAGGTTGACGATCTTGATCGGCAGGCGGAACTGCTTGCAGGTGGACAGCTCCTGGATGCACATCTGGATCGAGGCCTCGCCGGTCACGCAGGCCACCGGGCTGCCCGGGTGGGCGAGCTGGGCGCCCATCGCGTAGGGCAGGCCGACGCCCATCGTGCCGAGGCCGCCGGAATTGAGCCAGCGGCGCGGCTTGTCGAACTTGTAGTACTGGGCCGCCCACATCTGGTGCTGGCCGACGTCGGAGGTGATGAAGGCATCGCCGCCGGTCACTTCCCACAGCTTCTCGATGACGTATTGCGGTTTGATGATCTCGTCGGAGTTCCGGTACTTCATGCACTCGCGACGGCGCCATTCCTCGATCTGCTTCCACCAGGTATCGACCGCCTCGGGCTCGGGACGGGCGCTGCCGGCTTCCAGCAGGCGGATCATCTCGTCGAGCACGTCGCCGACGTTGCCGACGATTGGCACGTCCACCTTGACGCGCTTCGAGATCGACGACGGATCGACGTCCACGTGGATGATCTTGCGCGGTTCCTGGCCGAAGTGATTCGGGTCGCCGATCACCCGGTCGTCGAAGCGTGCACCGACCGCCAGCAGCACGTCGCTGTAGTGCATCGCCATGTTCGCCTCGTAGGTGCCGTGCATGCCGGGCATGCCGACGAACTGGCGATCGGAGGCCGGGTAGCCACCCAGGCCCATCAGCGTGTTGGTGATCGGGAAGCCGAGCAGCCTGGCCAGCCGGGTGAGTTTCTCGGCCGCGTCCGACAGGATCACGCCGCCGCCGGCGTAGATCATCGGCCGCTTGGCTTCCAGCAGCAGTTGCAGCGCCTTCTTGATCTGGCCCTGGTGACCCTTGACGACCGGGTTGTAGGAGCGCATCGAGATCTCTTTCGGATACTCGAACTCGCACTTGTGCGTGCACACGTCCTTCGGGATGTCCACCAGCACCGGCCCCGGGCGGCCCGAGGCCGCCAGATAGAAAGCCTTCTTGATCGTCGAGGCCAGCTCGCGCACGTCCTTGACGAGGAAGTTGTGCTTGACGCAGGGGCGGGTGATGCCGACGGTGTCCACCTCCTGGAAGGCATCCTGGCCGATCGCGGCGGTCGGCACCTGGCCGGAGATGATCACCAGCGGGATCGAGTCGCAGTAGGCGGTGGCGATGCCGGTGACGGCATTGGTGGCGCCCGGGCCCGAGGTCACCAGCGCCACGCCGACCTTCTCGGTGCTGCGGGCGAAGCCGTCGGCGGCATGCACCGCGGCCTGCTCGTGGCGCACCAGCACGTGGCGCACCTGGTCCTGCTTGAAGAGCTCGTCGTACAGGAACAGCACCGCCCCGCCGGGGTAGCCGAAGACGTACTCGACCTTTTCTTCCTGCAGGCACCTGACTACAATCTCCGCACCGGTCAAGACCATCTTGCTACCACCTGGATCAATTGGGGAAACGCGAAACCTTACCGGCCGGCCCGCTTTTGGTCAAGGCGAACCCGCCGCCCCAGATGACTGGTTTCTCAAGGATTTCCCGCTGCCGACGCGCCCCGACCTAGATCGATTCCTGCAGGGAGCCGAGCGGCGCGCCTTCCGCCACGCGATGTACGCGCTGCGCGACGAGCAGGCCGCGCTCGATGCGGTGCAGGACGCGATGATGCGCCTGTGCCAGCGCTATGCCTCGCGGCCGGCGGACGAATGGCCGCTGCTGTTCCAGCGCATTCTGCAAAACGTGATCCGCGACGCGCTGCGCCGTCGCAAGGTGCGCGACACTTGGGTCAGCCTGTTGTCCGTGCTGGGGCTCGGCGGTGAGCGCGACGGCGAGGCCGGCGACCCGTTCGACGTGCTGGTGGCGGCCGACGAGCGCAACGAGCACGAGTCGCCGCACCGCCGTGCCGAGCAGGCGCAGCTGCTGGCCGTCATCGAACGCGAGGTCGCCCGCCTGCCGGCGCGTCAACGGGAGGCGTTCCTGATGCGTTACTGGGAGGATATGGACACCGCACAGACCGCTCTCGCCATGGGCTGTTCCGAGGGCAGCGTCAAGACCCACTGCTCGCGCGCCACCCACACGCTGGCGGCGGCCCTGCGGGCGCGGGGAATCGAACCATGAATGCAGTCGACGAGGACAGACTGGCGCGCCGGATAGCCCGCCGCCTCGACTTCGGCGGCGCCACCGAGGCGCAGCGGCGGCGGCTCGCGAGCGCGCGCGCGGCGGCCCTGGCGCTTGCCGCGGGCAAGCCTTGGCGCCGGGTGCCGGCGCGTGGCGCTGCGGCGCTGGTGGGTGCCGCGGTGGCGGTCCTGGTGGTGACGGCACTGCTGCTGCACCACGAGCTGCTGCCGCCGGTCGAATCGCCGCCGCCGCGCGACGTCGACTACGCGCTGCTGGTGGACGATCTGCCGATCGACGCCTACCTGGACGAAGGATTCAGCCAATGGCTCGCGCAGCGTTCGGAATCCTGAGCCTGCTGCTCGTGCTGGCGGCGGCGCCGGCGCTTGCGCAGCGCGAGCCGCCCTACTGGCGCGACCTGTCGCCGCGCATGCAGGGCGTGCTGGGGCCGATCGAGGGTGAGTGGGCTGGCATGCAGGCCGGGCAGCGCCGCAAGTGGATCGCCATCGCGCAGCAATACGACACGCTGACGCCGGTCGAGCAGCAGCATCTGCTGTCGCGCATGAAGGCCTGGGCCAAGCTGGCGCCCGAGGCGCGCGAACAGGCCCGCGACCGCTACCGCGAGTGGCTCGCGATCCCGCCCGAGCGACGCGAAGCCTTGCGCGAGCGCTGGCAGGAGTATCAGAATCTGCCGCCCGAAGAACGCGCCCGGATCCGAGCCGGCACCGATCGATGACCGATT
>JBNLET010000145.1:0-27406 GCA_050305135.1 Rhodocyclaceae bacterium
GCGCGGTGCGCTGCTGGCCGCCATCGCGGAGACGCTGGCGGCGCACCGCGACGAGTATTTCGAGATTTCGCTGCGCAACTCGGGCGCGACCGCGGCCGACGCCGGCTTCGACGTGGACGGAGCGATCTTCACGCTCAAGACCTATGCCCGTGCCGCCCGCTCGCTGGGCGAGACCCGCGGGCTGGTGGATGGCGCGATCGTGCCGCTGTCGAAGCAGGGCAATTTCGCCGCGCGCCACTTCCTGACGCCCCAGAAAGGTGTCGCGATCTTCATCAACGCCTTCAACTTTCCGGCCTGGGGGCTGTGGGAGAAGGCCGCGCCGGCGCTGCTGGCGGGCATGCCGGTGCTGGTCAAGCCGGCCACGCCGACCGCCTGGCTGACCCAGCGCATGGTGGCCGACGTGGTCGAGGCCGGCATCCTGCCGCCCGGCGCGTTGTCGATCGTCTGCGGCGGCGCCCGCGATCTGCTCGAGCACGTCGGCGAGAGCGACGTGGTGTCCTTCACCGGCTCGGCCGAGACCGCTCGGCGCGTGCGCAGCCACCCGAAGCTCGTCGAGCAGTCGGTGCGGGTCAATATCGAGGCCGACAGCGTGAACTCGGCCGTGCTCGGACCCGACGCCGAAGCCGGCAGCCCGCTGTTCGAGCTGGCGGCGAAGGAGATCGTGCGCGAGATGACGATCAAGAGCGGGCAGAAATGCACCGCCATCCGCCGTGTCTTCGCGCCGGCCACCCAGGCCCGTGCGCTGGCCGGCGCGGTGGCCGAGCGGCTGGCTCGCGTCACAGTCGGCAATCCGCGCAGCGAAGGCGTGCGCATGGGGCCGCTGGTGAGCCGTGCCCAGCAGCGGGCGGCGCTCGAAGGCATCGCGCAACTGCGCAGCGAGTGCGAGCTGGCGTTCGGCGGCGGCGAGGGTTTCGGCCCGCTCGACGCGGATCCGGCGTGCTCGGCCTTCGTGCAGCCGACGCTGTTGTTCTGCGCCGACGGCGAGGCCGCCGGCGAAGTGCACCGGGTCGAGGTGTTCGGGCCGGTGGCGACGGTGATCCCATACGCCGACGGCGACGCGCTGGTGCGCATGCTGCGGCGCGGGCAGGGCTCACTGGTGGCCTCGGTCTATTCGGCCGATGCGGCCTTCGCCGATGCGCTGGTGGCCGAGGTCGGCGACCTGCACGGCCGGCTGATGCTGGTGGACGAGGCGGTCGGTGCCGATCACACTGGTCACGGCAACGCCATGCCCACCTGCCTGCACGGCGGACCGGGCCGCGCCGGCGGTGGCGAGGAGCTGGGCGGACTGCGGGCGCTGGGCCTCTACCTGAGGCGCCACGCGGTGCAGGGCTCACCGCAGCGGCTGGAGGCACTGGCGGCCGGCTGCGCCGACGCGGCACTGCTGTCCGCCTGAATCACAGGAGATCTAAAGTGAGTGTGGAGAACTTCGTCGCACTGGTCGCCCAGGTGACCGCTGCGATCGACGGCAAGACCGTCGACAAGCAACTCGAGGCCGAGCTGAACGAACGCTTCCCGGCCGACGGCGAGCTCTTCCTGGCCATCGTCGAGGCCTGTCGCGAGGGCGTCGCCGAGGGCTGGATGTGCAAGCACGAGCATGGCGGCATCAAGTTCGGCCGCATCGCGAAACCCGGCCCCGAGCTGCACGGTTTCTCGATCGACGTGGTCGAGATGGAGGATGTCGTCGGGCCGCAGCACGAGCATCCGCGTGGCGAGGTGGACATGATCATGCCGCTCGAGGGCGATGCCCGCTTCGACGGCGCCGGCGCCGGCTGGTTCGTCTATGGGCCGGGCTCGGTGCATCGCCCGACCGTTGCCGGCGGCAAGGCCTGGGTGCTGTACCTGCTGCCGGGCGGCGAGATCCGCTTCACCGGCCAGTAGCGCGCAGGACAGTGCCGACCGGCCGCCGGCACATACACAACAGAGAGAGATCAGGAGACAACCATGCCGGAGCTCAGTCAGGCGGACCACAGCAGTAGTCCGCCCAGGGTGGAGATCCCCCGAAACTACAACGCCGCCGCTGACCTGATCGGCCGCAACCTGGCCGCCGGCCGCGGCGACAAGACCGCCTTCATCGACGATCGCGGCAGCGTGAGCTATGCCGAGCTCGATCGCCGCACCTCGGCCTGTGCCAACGCGCTCACCGCGCTCGGCCTGCAGCGCGAGCAGCGCGTGCTGACGTGCCTGCACGACTGCATCGACTTTCCGATCGTCTTCCTCGGTGCGATCAAGGCCGGCATCGTGCCGATCGCCGTGAATACGCTGCTGACCCAGGGCGACTACGAATACATGCTGCGCGACAGCCGCGCCCGCGTCGCGGTCGTGTCGGCGGCGCTGCTGCCGCTGTTCGAACCGCTGCTCGAGCGCGTGCCGACGCTGCAGCGGATCCTCGTCTCGGGCGGGGCGCAAGGGCCGGACTCGCTGTCGCTGCTGATGGCCGAGCAGCCGGACAGCTTCGAGGTGGCGGAGACCTCCTGCGACGACGTCTGTTTCTGGCTCTATTCCTCCGGCTCCACCGGCGCGCCGAAGGGCACCACCCACGTGCACGCCAGCCTGATCCAGACCGCCGAGCTGTACGCCCGGCCGATCCTCGGCATCCGCGAGGACGACGTGGTGTTCTCGGCGGCCAAGCTGTTCTTCGCCTACGGCCTCGGCAACGGCCTGACCTTCCCGCTGGCGGTCGGCGCCACCGCGGTGCTGATGGCCGAGCGGCCGACGCCGGCGGCGGTCGCGAAACGGCTCACCGAGCACCGGCCGACGATCTTCTACGGCGTGCCGACGCTGTTCGCCGGCATGCTGGCGAGCGCGGAGCTGCCGCAGCGCTCCGAGGTCGCGCTGCGCGTCTGTACCTCGGCCGGCGAGGCGCTGCAGGAGGAGATCGGCCGCCGCTGGAACGAACACTTCGGCGTCGAGATCCTGGACGGCATCGGCTCCACCGAGATGCTCCACATCTTCCTTTCCAACCGCGCCGGCGACGTGCACTACGGCACCACCGGTACGCCGGTGCCCGGCTACCGGGTGCGGCTGGTGGACGAGGACGGCGTCGAGGTGGCGCCGGGCGAGGTGGGCGAGCTGCACATCGCCGGCCCGACCAGTTCGGCCGGCTACTGGAACAACCGCGCCAAGACCCGCCACACCTTCCTCGGCGAATGGACGCGCAGCGGCGACAAGTACAGCGTCCGCCCGGACGGCTGCTACGTCTATGCCGGGCGCAGCGACGACATGCTGAAAGTGAGCGGCATCTA
The DNA here is from genome assembly GCA_050305135.1 of Rhodocyclaceae bacterium. Classification (GTDB taxonomy): domain Bacteria; phylum Pseudomonadota; class Gammaproteobacteria; order Burkholderiales; family Rhodocyclaceae; genus Cognatazoarcus. Next base: position 3,243 of record JBNLET010000145.1, read on the forward strand.
CGTCTCGCCGATCGAGGTGGAGTCGGTGCTGGTGACCCACGACGCGGTGCTGGAGGCCGCGGTGGTCGGCCAGCAGGACGACGACGAGTTGATCAAGCCGAAGGCCTACGTGGTGCTGAAGCCCGGCGTCGAGGCCGGCGAGGCGCTGGCGGCCGAGCTGAAGGCCCACGTCAAGAGCCTGCTGGCGCCCTACAAATACCCGCGCTGGTTCGAGTTCGTCGACGAGCTGCCGAAGACCGCTACCGGCAAGATCCAGCGCTTCAAGCTGCGCGCGCGATAGACCGACCGCCGAGCCTGCACCGGAGAACCCAATGACTCAGGCAATCGAAATCATCAAGGACGAGCACCGTTCGATGGGCGCCGTGATCAAGGGCCTGCAAGGCCAGATCGCGGCCGCCCGGCAGGGCGGTGGCGAGCCCGACTATCACTTGTTCGGCGCGATGCTGGACTACATCGAAGCCTTCCCGGACCGGCTCCACCATCCGAAGGAAGACGAATACCTGTTCCGTTTCCTGCGCCTGCGCAGCGCCGAGGCGGTGCCGATCCTCGACGAACTGGAGGCCCAGCACGGCCGCTGCGCCGAACTGCTCGCCGGGCTGCGGCAGACGCTCGAGCAGGCCCGTGCCGGCGAAGCCGGCCTGCAGGGCTTCGCCGCGGCGCTCGACGCCTACGCGGGCTTCATGTGGGAGCACATGGGCATCGAGGAAGACAGAATCCTGCCGCTCGCCGAGGCGCACCTGAACGCCGAAGACTGGGCCGCGATCGACGCCGCGTTCGCGGCCAACCGCAGCGGCCAGTGGTAGCACCGCTCAGCCGGCCCCGGTGCAGCCGCGCCGGGGTGCTGAAAATGGACGGCCCCCCCGGGGCGCAAGACGTCCAGCCCTTGAGGAGAAGAAAGGAGACATCATGAAGAAAAGCATCAAGCAGTTGGCCGGCGTGCTGGCCAGCGCCGCGGCCGCATCGCTTCTGGCGCTGCCCCAGGCGCAGGCGGCGGACAAGATCAAGGTGGGGCTGATGCTGCCGGCGACCGGCACCTACGCCAAGCTCGGCAATGCGATCACCAACGGCTTCAAGCTCTACGTGGCCGAGCACGGCGGCAAGATCGGCGGGCTCGACGTCGAGTACTCGGTGGTGGACGACGAGTCGGATCCGGCCAAGGCCACCGAGAACGCCAACAAGCTGGTCAAGCGCGACGAGGTGGACGTGCTGGTGGGCACCGTGCATTCGGGCGTCGCGATCGCGATGGCCAAGGTCGCGCGCGGCACCAAGACGCTGATGATCGTGCCCAACGCCGGCGCCAACCAGCTGACCGGGCCGCTGTGCGCACCGAACATCTTCCGCACCTCGTTCACGAACTGGCAGCCCTCCTACGCGATGGGGCCGGTGTTGCTGAAGAAGGGCGTCAAGAAGGTCGTCACGCTGACCTGGAAGTACTCGGCCGGCCTGCAGGCCATCGACGGCTTCAAGGACTCCTTTACGAAGGGCGGCGGCGAGATCGTCAAAGAACTGACGCTGCCGTTCCCGAACACCGAGTTCCAGCCCTACCTGACCGAGATCGCGGCGCTGAAGCCGGACGCTGTGTTCGTCTTCTTCGCCGGCGGCGGTGCGGTCAAGCTGGTCAAGGACTACGCCGCGGCCGGGCTGAAGGATTCGATCCCGCTGTACGGCTCGGGCTTCCTCACCGACGGCACGCTGGCCGCGATGGGCGGCGCCGGCGAAGGGCTGCTGACCACGCTGCACTACGCCGACGGCCTCGACAACCCGACCGACAAGGCCTTCCGCGCCGGCTACCAGAAGGCCTACGGCAACGCGCCGGACGTCTATGCGGTGCAGGGCTACGACGCCGCACAACTGCTGGCGGCCGGCGTGGCCGGCGTGCAAGGCAAGGTCGATGATCGCGGCGGCATGATCAAGGCCATGGCCGGCGCGAAGATCGACAGCCCGCGCGGCAGCTTCGTGATGTCGAAGGCGCACAACCCGGTGCAGGACATCTACCTGCGCCAGGCCAAGGGTGACGCCAACCCGTCCGTCGAGATCGCCGTCAAGGGCCTGGAAGACCCGGCCCGCGGCTGCAAGATGTAAGCGGCCGGCGACTCGCCACGCCCTGTCGGAACTTCGCATCCCGGGTGCCCGCGGGCACCCGGGAGGGGAATCTGCATGGATATCTTCTCGTTCCTGGTCCAGACGCTGAACGCGGTGCAATACGGCCTGCTGCTGTTCCTGGTGGCCAGCGGCCTGACCCTGGTGTTCGGCATCATGGGCATCATCAACCTGGCCCACGGCAGCTTCTACATGGCCGGCGCCTACCTGGCCTTCGGCCTGACGAGCCTGACCGGTTCGCTGCTGTGGGCGATCCTGCTCGGCATTCCGCTGGCGATGCTGATCGGTGCCGCGCTCGAGGCGCTGTTGTTCGTCCATCTGTACAAGCGCGACCACCTGCAGCAGGTGCTGCTGACCTACGGCCTGATCCTGGTGTTCGAGGAATTGCGCAGCATCCTGGTCGACGACGACGTGCACGGCGTGCCGATGCCCGATTTCCTGTCGGCCTCGATTCCGCTCAACGACACGCTCAGCTATCCGGTCTACCGGCTGGCGATCTCGGGCGTCTGCGTGCTGCTCGCGATCGGCCTGTACCTGCTGATCCAGCGCACCCGGCTGGGCATGATGATCCGCGCCGGCAGCCACGACCGCGACATGGTCCAGGCGCTCGGCATCAACATCAAGCTGATCTACCGCGTGGTGTTCGCGTTGGGCGTGGCGCTGGCCGCGCTGGCCGGCATGCTGGCCGCGCCGATCTCCTCGGTGGCGCCGAACATGGGCGGCTCGGTGCTGATCCTGTCCTTCGTGGTGGTCGTGATCGGCGGCATCGGCTCGGTCTGGGGGGCGCTGATCGGCGCGCTGCTGATCGGCTTCGCGGACACCTTCGGCAAGGTCGTGCTGCCCGAGTTCGCCGGCGTGATGGTCTACCTGGTGATGGCCGCGGTACTGCTGTGGCGGCCCGAAGGCCTGTTGAAGAGGGCTTCATGATGGTGCGCTCGCTGCCTGTTCTCAAGCTCGTCGCGCTGGCCGCGCTGGCGGCCTACCCGCTGGTCGGCTCGGAGTTCTACGTCGAGCTGGTGGCCAAGATCCTGGTGCTCGGCATCTTCGCGATGAGCCTCGACCTGCTGGTCGGCTTCACCGGCCTGGTCAGCCTCGGCCATGCCGCCTTCTTCGGCGTCGCCGCCTACGCGGTGGCGCTGATCTCGCCAGAGTACGATCCGGCCAACCTGTGGCTGGTGCTGCCGGCGTCGGTGCTGGCCTCGGCGCTGGCGGCGCTGCTGGTCGGCGTGCTGGTGCTGCGCACCAAGGGCGTCTATTTCATCATGGTGACCCTTGCCTTCACGCAGATGGCCTTCTACCTGTTCCACGACACCTCGCTCGGCGGCGGCTCGGACGGCATCTATCTCAATTTCCGGCCGCAGCCGCGGCTGGGCGGGTGGATGCCGTTCGACCTGGACGAAGGCCACCAGCTCTATTACTTCATCCTGATTGCGCTGGTGCTGGTGTACCTGTTGCTGCTGCGCGTGCTGCGCTCGCCTTTCGGGCGGGTGCTGGTCGGCATCAAGGCCAACGAGCACCGCATGCGCTCGCTCGGCTACTCGACCTTCGGCTACAAGCTCGGCGCCTTCGTGCTGGCCGGCGCGCTGGCCGGGCTGGCCGGCTTCCTGTACGCGGTGCTGTTCGGCTTCGTGACGCCGGAGCTGTTGTCCTGGCACGAGTCCGGCCAGGTGCTGATGATGGTGATCCTGGGCGGCATTGGCAGCCCGATCGGGGCGGTGCTGGGCGCCGGTTCGATGGTGGCGCTGGAAGAGGCCTTCTCGATGCTGACCAAGCACTGGCAACTGCTGATGGGGCTGGTCATCCTGGCCGTCGTACTGTTCCTGCCCGGCGGCCTGATGGCGCTGCCGGCGCGGCTGCGCCTGCTCGCGCGCAAAGGAGAAAGCCATGACTTAGGCCTTGCTGGTGGCGGAGCGCCTGACCCGCCGCTTTGGCGGCTTGGCCGCCAACGAGGACGTCTCGCTGACGCTCGAGCGCGGCAAGCTGCACGCATTGCTGGGGCCCAACGGCGCCGGCAAATCGACCTGCATCAACATGTTGTCGGGCGACCTGGCGGTCAGTGCCGGACGCATCCGCTACAAGGAACGCGACATCACCCATCTCACCGCGCCGCAGCGTTCGCGCATCGGCATCGGCCGCAGCTACCAGCGCACCAACATCTTTCCGGGCTTCACGGTGCTGGAGAACTGCCGGCTGGCGGCGCAGTCGCGCCGGCAGCGCGCCTGGCGGCTGTTCACCGACGCGCTCGGCCTCGGCGACACGCTCGACAAGGCCCGCGCGGTGATCCACGAGGCCGGCCTGGGCGGCAGCGAGATGCGCATCGCCGGCACGCTGTCGCACGGCGAGCAGCGCCAGCTCGAGATCGCGATGGTGCTGGCCACCGACGCCGACGTGCTGCTGCTCGACGAGCCGCTGGCCGGCATGGGCTCGGAGGAGGCGTCGAAGATGGTCGAGCTGCTCGACAAGCTGCGCCGCACGCGCGCGATCCTGCTGGTCGAGCACGACATGGACGCGGTGTTCGCGGTGGCCGACGTCATCACGGTGCTGGTGAACGGCCAGTTGCTGGCCTCCGGCACGCCGGCCGAGATCCGCGCCAACGTCGAGGTGCAGCAGGCCTACCTGGGCGAGGAGGCCTTCCATGCCTGAAGCAGCCATGGCCATCGAGATGGCGCCGGCGATGATGCCGGCGATGGCGCCGGCAGCGAGCCCGACGGCGGTCGCGGCGGCGTGCGAGGAACTGCTCGCGGCGCGCGGCCTGCACACCTACTACGGCAGCAGCCACATCCTGCACGGCGTCGATTTCACCGTGCGCCGCGGCGAGGCGCTCGGCCTGATGGGCCGCAACGGCATGGGCAAGACGACGCTGATCCGCAGCATGCTGGGCATGGTGCGCCCGGCGGCCGGCTCGGTGCGGGTGCGCGGCGAGGACGTGCGCGGCGCCGCCACCCACCTGGTCGCCCGTCGCGGCATCGCCTACGTGCCCGAGGGGCGCGGCATCTTCCCCAACCTGTCGGTCAGGGAGAACCTGTCGATGGCGGCCCGGCCGGGCGTGGACGGGCAGCGCAACTGGACCTTCGAGCGCGTCATGGAAACCTTCCCGCGCCTGTCCGAGCGCCTCGGCAACGGCGGCGGCCAGCTGTCCGGCGGCGAGCAGCAGATGCTGACGATCGGCCGCGCGCTGATGACCAACCCGGACCTCTTGATCCTCGACGAGGCCACCGAGGGGCTGGCGCCGCTGATCGCGCGCGAGATCTGGCGCATCGTGCGCGAGATCCGCCTGTCCGGCATCGCGACCGTGGTGGTGGACAAGAACCACGCCGCGGTCAGCTCGATCACCGACCGCACGATGATCCTGGTCAAGGGGCGGGTGGTGTTCGACGGCTCGAGCGAGGACTTCCGTGCCGATCCGGAACTGATCAGCCAGCACCTGGGAGTCTGAATGAAGTTCGTAAACATCGGCGGGCGCCGGATCGAATACCAGCGCCTGCCCTCCGCCCACCCGCGCGACGACGCGCCGCCGATGATCTTCCTGCACGAGGGGCTCGGCTCGGTCGCGATGTGGCGCGACTTTCCGCAGCGCGTCGCCGACGCCACCGGCTGTGAGGCGATCGTCTATTCCCGCGCCGGCTACGGCCGCTCCGATCCGGCCACGCTGCCGCGCGGCGTGCGCTACATGCACGACGAGGGGCTGGAGGTGCTGCCGGCGCTGATCGAGGCGCTGCAACTCGACACGCCGCTGCTGTTCGGCCACAGCGACGGAGGCTCGATCGCGCTGATCTGCGCCGGCGGCACGCCGACGCCGTTGGCCGGCCTCATCCTGATGGCGCCCCACGTGCTGGTCGAGCAGATCTCGGTGGACAGCATCGCCGCGGCCGAGGTGGCCTGGCAGACCACCAATCTGCGCGAGCGCCTGGGCAAGTACCACGCCGACGTCGAGGCCGCCTTCCGCGGCTGGAACGACATCTGGCTGCATCCGGACTTCCGCGCCTGGAACATCGAGGCCTACCTGCCCGCGATCCGCTGCCCGGTGCTGGCCATGCAGGGCTACGATGATGAGTACGGCAGCTTCGAGCAGATCGAGCGCATTGCCGCCGGCGCCGGCGACGTGGAACTGGTCAAGCTGGCCGACTGCCGCCATTCGCCGCACAAGGATCAGCCCGACGCGGTGATCGAAGTCGCGCGAGAATTCGTCTGGCGAATACTCGACGGAGACATGCAGCAATGAAATTCACGACTTCCAAGCTGGTGCGCTTCCACCAGTGCGACCCGGCCGGCATCGTGTTCTATCCGCAGTACCTGGTGCTGTGCAACGAGACCGTCGAGGACTGGTTCGCCCAGGCCCACGGCATCGATTTCTACGACCTGCATGCCAAGATGCAGCGCGGCGTGCCGATGCGCCACCTGGAAGCCGAGTTCCTGGCCCCGACCGTGCACGGCGAGACGCTGGCGTTCTCGCTGCTGGTCGAGAAGGTCGGCGGCACCTCGCTGAAGATCCGCATCGAGGCCTGGCACGGCGAGCAACTGCGCTTCTGCGCGCGCCAGACCCTGGTCTGGGCCGACGTCTCGGGGCCGCGCGCGATCCCGATCGAGCCGGAGTGGCGCAGCCGCTTCGAGCGCTATCTCGAAACCAGCGAAGACTGAAGAAGCGACGATGGACTACAGCCGTTACCACAGCCTGCGCGTCGAAAAGACCGCCCCCGGCATCGCCGAACTGATCATGGGCGAGGAGGGCCGCCTGCCGGCCGCCGACGCCCGCGGCCACGCCGAGCTGGCCGCCATCTGGCGCGACATCGACCTCGACCCGGAGATCTCGGTCGTCATCGTGCGCGGCCAGCAGAAGGGTTTTTCGGCCGGCGGCACGCTCGAGCTGGTGGACAGCATGGCCGAGCGCTTCGAGGACCGCGCGCGGGTCTGGCGCGAGGCCCGCGAACTGGTCATGAACATGGTGGACTGCTCGAAGATCGTCATCTCGGCGATCAACGGCCCGGCCGTCGGCGGCGGACTGGCGGTGGCGCTGCTGGCCGACATCCCGGTCGCCGCCCGCGACGCCCGGCTGATCGACGGCCACACCCGGCTCGGCGTGGCGGCCGGCGACCATGCCGCGATCATCTGGCCGCTGCTGTGCGGCATGGCCAAGGCCAAGCTGCACCTGCTGCTGTCGGACGAGATCTCCGGCGAGGAAGCCGAGCGCATCGGCCTGGTGGCGAAGGTGGTCGAGGCCGAGGAGCTGCTGCCGGCCTGCCGCGAACTGGCCGAAAAGCTCGCCGCCGGACCGCAGACCGCACTGCGCTGGACCAAGCACAGCCTGAACCACTGGCTGCGCGTGGCCGGGCCGGCCTTCGACAGTTCGCTGGCGCTGGAGATCCTCGGCTTCGGCAGTCCCGAGATGCGCGAGGGGCTGGCCGCGGTCAAGGAGCGGCGCGCGCCGCAGTTCCCGCCCTCGCCGCTGCGGCCGGCGGCGGCCGGAGACTAGCGATGAAGGCCTTCGTCTGCCGCGAGCTGGGCCCGGTCGAGAGCCATGCCCCGGGCGAGATGGAGGTGCCCGGCATCGCTGCCGGCGAGCTGCTGGTGCGCGTCGCCGCGGCGGGCGTGAATTTCTTCGACACGCTGATCGTGCAGGGCAAGTACCAGATCCGCCCGCCGCTGCCGTTCGCGCCCGGCGGCGAGATCGCCGGCACGGTCGAGGCGGTCGGCGAGGGCGTCGATGAGTTCCGTCCGGGCGACCGGGTGCTGGCCTTCACCAGCTTCGGCGGCTACGCCGAGCTGACGCGGGCCAAGGCCTCGATGTGCTGGCATCTGCCCGACGCGGTGGGCTTCGACACCGGCGCGGCGGGCCTGACGACCTACGGCACGGCGTGGTTCGCGCTGCACGACCTGGCGCGCCTGCGGGCCGGCGAGAGCGTGCTGGTGCTGGGCGCGGCCGGCGGTGTCGGGCTGGCGGCGATCCAGGTCGCCAAGCTGGCCGGTGCGCGGGTGATCGCGGCGGCCGGCAGCCCGGAGCGGCTCGAGGTGTGTCGCGAGGCCGGCGCCGACGAATGCATCGACTACGTCGCCGAGGAGCTGCGCGAGGCCGTCAAGTCGCTCACCGGCGGCCGCGGCGCCGATGTCGTCATCGACGTGGTCGGCGGCGACTACACCGAGAAGGCGCTGCGCTCGATCGCCTGGCGCGGACGGCTGATGGTGATCGGCTTCGCGGCCGGCGCGATCCCGCGGCTGGCCTGCAACCTGATGCTGCTCAAGGGCTGCCACGTGATCGGCGTGTTCTGGGACGAGATGCTGCGGCGCGAGCCGGCCACCTCGCGCCCGCAGATCGACGCGCTGACGGCGGCCTGGGCGGACGGGCGGCTGCGGCCGCCGGTGACGCGCAAGTACCCGCTGGCACGGGCCGGCGAAGCGCTGCAACAACTGGCCGGGCGTCGCACGCCGGGCAAGCTGCTGGTCGTGCCCTCGGCCTAGGGCCGCCGGCGCGAACCGTTTTTCCCTACAGAAAATACAGAGAGACTACAAATGGCCAACTATCAATGCGGCGCCTGCTTCTTTCCCTACGACGAAGAGGAGGGCCTGCCCGACGAAGGCATCGCGCCCGGCACGCTCTGGCAGGACGTTCCCGAGGACTGGGTGTGTCCCGAGTGCGGCACGCCGAAGGCCGGCTTCATCGCCTACAACCCGGAGTAGCCTGCGATGACCGCGAGCTTCGAGACGCTGCGCTTCGAGCTGGCCGGCGGCGTGGCGACGATCACGCTGTCGCGCCCCGAACGGCTGAACGCGTTCACGCGCCGGATGCACGAGGAACTGCGCGAGGCGCTGGCCGAAGTGCGCAGCGGGCGGGCCGAGGGCCGCATCCGGGCGCTGCTGCTGACCGGCGCCGGGCGCGCCTTCTGCGCCGGCCAGGACCTGGACGAACGGCGGCCGAATCCGGACGGCTCGCCGCCGGACCTGGGCGCCTCGATCGAGCACAACTACAAGCCGCTGGTGCTGGCGCTGCGCGCGCTCGAGATGCCGGTGATCGCCGCCGTCAATGGCGTCGCCGCGGGCGCCGGGGCGAGCCTCGCGCTGGCCTGCGACCTGGTCGTCGCGGCCCGTTCGGCGAGCTTCATCCAGGCCTTCTCGAAGCTCGGCCTGGTGCCCGACACCGGCGGCAGCTGGATATTGCCGCGGCTGCTCGGCCCGGCGCGGGCGATGGGGCTGGCGCTGCTCGGCGAGCGGTTGAGCGCCGAGCAGGCCGCCGAGTGGGGCCTGATCTGGCAGTGCGTCGACGACGACGCGCTGCTGCCGAGCGCCACCGCGCTGGCGGCCCGGCTGGCGGCCGGCCCGACGCTCGGCTACGCCCGCACCAAGCAATGCATCTGGGCCAGCTCGGGCAACGATTTCGAGACCCAACTCGATCTGGAGCGCGACTTGATGCGCGAGCTGGGCCGTTCCGACGACTACCGGGAAGGGGTGGCGGCGTTCAAGGAGAAGCGCGCCGCCCGCTTCACCGGCCACTGAGATGGATGGAGTAGATCGATGAATCCCCTGCAGACAAGCGTGACGGTGGCGGTCATCGGCGCCGGCGCGATGGGCAGCGGCATCGCCCACGTGGCGGCCCGCGCCGGCCACCCGGTACGACTGTTCGACATGAGCGCCGAAGCCGTCGAGCGCGGCCTGGCCGCGATCGCCAAGGACCTGGACTTCCTGGTCGGCCGCGGCAAGTTCACGGCGGCCGAGCGCGATGCGACCCAGGCGCGCCTGAGCCCTTGCGCCGAGCTGGCCGAGCTGGCCGATTGCGGCCTGATCGTCGAGGCCATCGTCGAGAAGCTGGAGGTCAAGCAGAAGCTGTTCGCCGAACTGGAGCGCATCGCGCCGGAGGCGATCCTGGCCAGCAACACCTCCTCGCTGTCGATCACCGCGATCGGCGCCGCGCTGGCCGCCCCGCAGCGGCTGGCCGGCCTGCACTTCTTCAACCCGGCGCCGCGCATGCGGCTGGTCGAGATCGTGTCCGGCCTCGCCACCTCGCAGCAGGTCGCCGACACGCTGTTCGCCACCGCCGCGGCCTGGGGCAAGGATCCGGTCCATACCCGCTCGACGCCGGGCTTCATCGTGAACCGCGTCGCGCGGCCGTTCTATGCCGAAGGTCTGAAGGTGCTCGGCGAAGGCGCGGCCAGCCCGGCCAGCCTGGACGCGGTGATGCGCGACGGCGCCGGCTTCCCGATGGGGCCGTTCGAGCTGACCGACCTGATCGGCCACGACGTGAACTACGCCGTCACGCGCTCGGTGTTCGACGCCTACTACGCCGACGACCGCTTCATCCCCTCGCTGATCCAGCAGGAGCTGGTGCTGGCCGGCCGCCTCGGCCGCAAGAGCGGGCAGGGCTTCCACGACTACCGCGAAGGCGCCGCCCGGCCGGCGCCCGACCACGCCGCCGCGGCGCCGCGCCCCGAGGCGGTCGCGCTGTGCGGCGAGGACGGCCCGCTGGCCGCGCTGGCGGCGCGGCTGGAGGCCGCCGGCGTAAGCGTCGAGCGGCGCGCCTGCGGCGGCGATTGCGCACCGTACCTCGAGGTCGGCGGCACCCGCCTGGCGCTGACCGACGGCCGCACGGCGACCCGCCGCAGCGTCGAGGAGGGCCACGACGATCTCGTGCTGTTCGATCTGGTGAAGGACTTCGGCAAGACCGAGACCATCGCCGCGGCGAAGAGCGACCGCGCCAGCGAGGCCGCCTGGCAGGCAGCGGTCGGCACGCTGCAGGCGGCCGGCTTGCAGGTCGTGCCGCTCGACGACGTGGCCGGCCTGCTGGCGATGCGCACCGTCGCGATGCTGGCCAACGAGGGCGCCGACGCGGTGCTGCTCGGCGTGGCCTCGCCGCGCGACGTGGACATCGCGATGCAGCGCGGCACCAACTATCCGAAGGGGCCGCTGGCCTGGGCCGACGAGATCGGGCTGGCGCGCATCGCCGCGGTGCTCGACAACCTCTACGCCCACTACCGCGAAACCCGCTACCGCACTTCGCCGCTGCTGCAGCGCCGCCGCCTGGCCGGCCGGCCGTTGGCGGAATGAGCCGCGCGCTTCGCATTGCCTGGAGCCTGAAACCGATGTTCGAGACGATCGAAATCGAACGGCGGGGCGGCATCGCCCACGTCTGGATGAATCGCCCGGAAGTACACAACGCCTTCAACGCGAAACTGATCGACGAGCTGGACGCAGCCTGGGACCAGCTCGCCGCCGATGAATCCGTGCGGGTGGTGGTGCTGGGCGGGCGCGGCAAGAGCTTCTCGGCCGGCGCCGACCTGAACTGGATGAAGGAGGCCGCCGGCTATTCCGAGGCCGAAAACCTGGCCGACGCGCGCCGGCTGGCCGGCATGCTGCTGAAGCTCGCGCAGCTGCCGCGCCCGACCATCGCCCGCGTGCACGGCGCGGCGCTCGGCGGCGGCACCGGCCTGGCGGCGGCCTGCGACATCTGCGTGGCGGCCGAGCGGGCGGTCTTCGCCACCTCCGAGGTCAAGTTCGGCATCATCCCGTCGGCCATCAGCCCCTACGTGATCCGCGCCATCGGCCCGCGCCAGGCCGGCCGCTACTTCCAGACCGCCGAGCGCATCCCGGCCGCCCGCGCCGAAGTGCTCGGCATGGTGCATGAAGTGGTCGCAGACGAGGCCGCCCTCGACGCCCGCATCGATACGATCGTCGAAGCCCTGATGGAAGGCGGCCCGAAGGCCCAGGCCGCCGCCAAGCAACTGATCGCGGCCGTCACGCCCGAGCCGATCGGCCCCGCCGTGGTCGAGGACACCGCCCGCCGCATCGCCGGCTTGCGGGCCACGCCGGAGGCCAGGGAAGGCCTCGGCGCGTTCCTCGCCAAGCGGCCGGCGGCGTGGGTTGCGTCGGCGGAAGGGTAGGGGGCGGCCTCGAGGGGACCCGGAGGTCGGCGGCGGCATTGGCGCGCCGCCCTCCGCTTGATTGGCCGATCGAATCGGGGAGCGGGTGCGGGCGTCGGTCGATTCAGCTCGCCAGCCCTTGCTTCCGCCTATCCACGATCGACGGCGCCGGGATTCCGTCGGGCGGGATTCATCCCGCCAGCGACGCTCGATCGGACGGGCGGCCTGCCCCGGCACGCGGTCTTGCCAAACTTTGCCAAGGTGCTTAGCTTGAGGCCATGAGCAGGATGAACATCTCACTGCCCGACAGCCTGAAGGCCTTCGTGGACGAGCAGGTCAGCGAGCGCGGATACAGCACCAGCAGCGAATACGTGCGCGAGTTGATCCGCAAGGATCAGGGACGCCAGCACTTGAGCGGCTTGCTGCTGGCCGGCGCAGCTTCCGCGCCGGCCGAGGTAGCCGGGACTGCCTACTTCGAAGGTCTTCGTGACCGCGTACGCAGGCAGGCCCAGTCCGATCCTTGAAGGTGACGATCAAACCGGTCGTCCCGCGTGAGCGGGTCAACCGTGATGTCGATGACGCCGTAGCCCACGACCTCGACGAGGGCCCCAGCCTCGGTTGCTCTCGGATTCGTCGACGCATTGGAACTGGCGTATGCCCATATCGCACAGCATCCCGGTACGGGATCCGCGCGACATGGACAGGAACTCGACCTGCCCGGTCTGCGCTCGTGGGCGCTGCCCCGCTATCCCTGTCTCGTCTTCCATGTCGAACGGCCGGACCACATCGATGTCTGGCGCGTGCTTCATGATCAGCGCGACATCCCCGCCTGGATGCGGAGTCCGGACGTCCCCGACTGAGCAAGCGTTCTCTGCCGGCGTTCCGAGAACCGGAAGCAATGACCAGTCGGTTGCCGTCGATGGCGCTACATCAATCGAGCACCGTTGAGTTTCTTGTGCGCCGGCGCCGCCACAACAGCTATTTAGCGCCGAGCCCCTGGTTGCCCCGTACAGGTTGTTCATGCCTCCCCAGAAAAACATCCATGTGACTGATAGGCATGGACAAACCTGACTTGAGAGTCATGCTGTTCGAGAAATCGTTATGTTCGCGTAACGTGAACTAACGTTCATGGTGAACAATCCGCTGGTCTTCTTGCTCACCGTGCCTTGTCAGACAGCCTGCCAGGAACCCGCCAGCAAGATCCACATGACCAACAGAACGATGTTGCTCGAGAAGTAGAACAGGAAGCGTGGCGGAACCTTGTTGATCGTCAGGTGGACCAGGCTGTGGGCGATTCTGAGCGCCACGTATGTCCAGGCCAGGGCCAGGAACGCCGTGCCCGATCGGTCGGTCGCCATCGCTGCGAGCGCGGCGGCGTAGAACAGCAGCGGAAACTCGAACAGGTTTCGCAGGTGGTTTCCGGTCTTGACGACCACCTCGGGCGGGTGGGCGCCGGCAAACAGTTCGAAGTACTCGTTGCTCAGTTCGCCGCGCAGTACCGAACGGACTCTGACTTGGACGTTTCTCAGCATGATCAGGAACGTCCATCCGAACATCGCGGCCATCGGATAGATCAGGTCTGACGATCCCATAGCGCCCTCCGATCCGGTGCAAGCGCCGGCCATGGCAGGAACACCCGCGGCCCGCCCCCGGACCGGGCCGGCCGGCGGTACGGGGCGATGCGCCGGGACGGCGGCGATGCCGGCGTGCCCGGCTCGTACGATCTGATTTCCCGATCGAGGCAAAAGTTGCGCATCCGAACAGCTTCTTCCGCCCGATGCGCCGCGACCAACAGCTACGGCGGCCGATGACCGATACCGGAATCGAATCCGGTGCGTTGCGACGAACCTTGCCGGGGTGCCGCCGATCATCGAGGTGCCGATGCAGGAGGAGCGGATCATCGAGCAGCCGTTCGAGCTTGAACGGCTTGTCGCCGGTTCGCCCGACCATGTCCGGAGTTGCTCGACGAACACCCCGCGATTCATGTCCGGACATCCCGATCGGCGTCGTCGTGCGCAGCGGCGCCGCCGAGCACGCATCCGGCGGCGTACTCGGCCAAGCCGGGAAGATATCGGTAATATGCTTTTCGGCGTTGATCGGACGGCCCGGCGCATGCTGCGGTGGCCGCAAAAGTGCACTAAAGTGCACTAAATGGTGTGCAGAAGAGGCGATGGCTGATACGCGAGACGATGGCGACGGGCCGGTGGTGGATACGGACGAGGCGTTCCTGACCGCGCTGGGCGAGCGCGTGCGGGACCTGCGGCTGCGGCGCGGCATGACGCGCGCGATGCTGGCGCGCGACTCCGGCGTGTCGCTGCGCTACCTGGCGCAACTGGAGGCCGGCGACGGCAACATCTCGGTGGTCCGCCTGCGCCAGGTGGCGCAGGCGCTGGCGATGCCGTTGGACGAGGTGCTGCGGGTCGGGCCCGGTCCGACGCCGGAGCTCTCGCGCCTGGTGCAGTTCCTGTCGCGGCTCTCTCCGCAGGCGCTGGACAAGGCCGGTTCGCTCGTCTACAGCGCCTTCGAGAAGCAGGGGCGGCAGCACCGGATTGCGCTGATCGGCTTGCGCGGGGCCGGCAAGAGCGCGGTCGGCCGGCTGCTGGCGGCGCATATCGAGGTGCCGTTCTTCGAGATGGGGGATCTCATCGAGCATTCTGCCGGGATGACCCTGCCCGAGATATTTTCCCTTTACGGACAAGGCGCTTACCGCCGCTACGAGCGGCGAGCGCTGGACTGGGTGGTCGAGAACCACGAGCGTTTCGTGCTCGCCACCGGCGGCAGCCTGGTGACCGAGCCGGCGACCTTCGACGAATTGCTCGCGTCCTGCTTTTCGGTGTGGCTGAAGGCCAGCCCGGCGGAGCACATGCGGCGGGTCGTCGAGCAGGGCGACCGGCGCCCGATGATGGGCGACGACAAGGAAGCGCTGAAGGACCTGGAGCGCATCCTGGCGAATCGCGAACCGATGCACCGCAAGGCCGACGTCGTCGTCGATACCTCCGGCCTGAGCGTCGACGAGACCTTTGGCGAGTTGCTGAAGCGGCTCGAAGCGTAAGTCCCTGGCGGCGTCCGCGCCTGCGCCTGCAGGCGCTCGGCGGCGGTGGTGATTTGCGCCGCGCGGTTCTTGGGCGTCGGCTTGCGTGGCCCGCCGCAGGCCGGCTGAAGCCGGCCCTACGAACTCGACCAGGGCGTGGCTTGCCGCTGGCCGGCTGAAGCCGGCCCTACGAACCCGACCGAAGCGTGTTTCCCGGCAGGGCCGGCTTCAGCCGGCCGGCATGGGCGCGCGCCCGCGGCGCATCAGCCCTTCGCGACATCTTTCGTTGCCCGGCGAGCGGCGTTCGGCCCCACCCCCACTTTCTTGCGCCAAGTTCAGGATCTTTTGACATAGATCAAAATGCGGACGAATTCGCCCCTTAAGATGCGACATAGTGCATGCAACGCAATATGATGCATAAACGGATGGCCGGCGTGCAGTGGCCGCTCGAAACCAAGAAGAGGGGGTTCCCGATGAGTGATGGATTGTTCGATCAGTTCAAGAACTGGTACGAGAAGCGCCACGACTATGCGCGTGACTGGAAGGCGCGCACCGGTGGCCAGGTGGTGGCCACGATGTGTACCTACACGCCGGAAGAGCTGCTGATCGCGGCCGGCATGCTGCCGGTGCGGGTGCTGGGCGCCCACGAGCCGCAGAACGTGACCGAGCCGCACATCTTCGGCATGTTCTGCCCGTTCTGCCGCGACTCGCTGGCGCAGGGGCTGCAGGGCCGTTTCGACTACGCCGACGGCGTCACGCTGACCCAGTCATGCATCCAGTACCGGCAGGCCTTCGGCTCGTGGCGCATGCACGTGCCGACGGTGCAGTGGGACTACTTCGTGCCGATGCCCAACGAGGTGCAGTCGCCGCACGCCCGCAAGGCGCACTACGCCGAGGTGCAGAGCTTCCGCGAGTTCCTGCAGGCGCTGACCGGCAAGCCGCTGACCGACGAAATGCTGCACGACGCGCTGGAGGTGGTGGACGAGAACCGCCGCCTGCTGCGCGAGCTGTTCGAATACCGCAAGGCCACCGACCCGCAGGTCACCGGCGTCGAGGCGCTGCTGGCCGGCCTGACCGCGCAGTTCATCGACAAGCGCGAGCACAACGAGGAACTGCGCAGGGTGCTGGCGGCGCTGCCCAACCGCAACCTGGAGCGGCCCGAGGGCGTGCGCTTCATGACCATCGGTTCGGAGAACGACGACGTCGCGTTCATGGCGATGATCGAGTCGGTCGGCGGCACCATCGTGATCGACGACCAGTGCTCCGGCACGCGCTATTTCTGGAACCAGTCCAACAAGGACGCCGACCCGATCAAGGCGATCGCCGAGCGCTATTGCGATCGTCCGGCCTGTCCGACCAAGGACTATCCGGATCACACCCGCTATGAGCACGTGCTCGGTTTGGCGAAGGAGTTCAACGCGCGTGCCGCGATCTTCCTGCAGCAGAAGTTTTGCGATCCGCACGAGGGCGACTACCCCGACCTGAAGCGCCACCTCGAGGCCAACGACGTTCCGACCCTGTTCCTCGAGTTCGACATCACCAACCCGATCGGTCCGTTCCGCATCCGCGTCGAGGCATTCCTCGAGACGCTGACCGAAGAAGACCTGTTCTGAACGGATCCCGGAGGACACACCGACATGAATGCTGCGACCCAATATCCCACCGAACCGCTCAAGCTGTGGAAGAAGGCCAAGGAGCTGCGCGAGCGCTACTACCAGGACTACGCCACCGCCAAGGAGCGCGGCGGCCTGCGCTGGTCCGGCTCGGCCTGGGCGCTCGACGCGCTGCCGGCCGGCCTCGGCAACGACGTCCATTCGCTGACCGGCGAGCCGTACGCGGCGGCGGTGGCGCACGACCGCAAGTTCGCCAAGGAATGCATGGATGCCGCCGAGGCCTACGGCTTCGCCCGCGACCTGTGCTCCTACATGCGCATCTACTGGGGCGGGATGCACAACAACAAGTACCTGTTCGGCGGCGAGTTCCCGAAGCCGGACTTCATCTTCCAGACCCAGATCTGCTGTTCGCACTCGAAGTGGTACCAGCACGTCGCCCACGTCGAGAAAGTGCCGCAGTTCTACCTCGACGTCGGCGTCGGCCCGTACAAGGACATGACCGACGCGCGGCTCGACTACGTGGTCGGCCAGCTGAACGAGGGCATCGAGTTCCTGGAGAAGTCCACCGGCCGCAAGTTCGATGACGAGTTGTTCATCCAGGCGGCCAAGAACGAGATGCGCTCGACCAGCCGCTGGGCCGACATCTGCGCGCTGAACAAGGTCAAGCCGGCCCCGCTGGACGAGAAGACGATGTACTCGCTGTACGTGCTGGCGACGCTGTCGAAGTCCTCGCAGTGGTGCGCGGACTTCTATGACGAGCTCTACGAGGAGGTCAAGGACCGCGTCGCGCGCGGCATCGCGGCGGTGCCCAACGAGACCTGCCGGCTGATGACCGATACCCAGCCGCCGTGGTCCTTCCTGAAGATCTTCCGCTACCTCGAAACCTACGGCGCGGTGTCGATCGGCTCGCTCTACACGTTCGCGCTGGAAGGCATCTGGGAGGAAAAGGAAGACGGTACCTGGGGCGGCCGCACGCTGCCGTGGGACAAGGGCATCGAGATGAACGACCGCCAGACCGCGCTGCGCCTGTATGCCGACTGGAACCTCTCCAAGCCCCAGTGGCAGCACTTCTACAACCCGCAGCTGAAGACCGAAATGATGCTGCGGATCGTCAAGGAGTGGCAGGTCGACGGCGTGATGCTGCACCTCAACCGCGGCTGCGAAGGCCTGTCGCTCGGCATCATGGAGAACCGCCTGGGCATCGCCAAGGCCGGTGTTCCGATCATGACCTTCGAAGGAAACATGGGCGACGAGCGCGAGTTCGACGAGGTCCGCACCCAGGCCCGCGTGGACGCCTTCATGGAACAACTCGGCATGCGGCGCCAGGCCGCCTGACCGGCAATCACGGCATAGGAGACGGAATCGATGATTACCGCCGGAATCGATATGGGCTCCCGCAGCATCAAGGTGGTGCTGCTGGAGGAAGTCAATGTGGATAACGCGCCGCAGCTCAAGTACGCGGTCAAGAAGGCGCACCTGATGCTGCCGGGCGAGCTGGACGCCGACGAAGCGGCCGAGAAGGCCTTCGACACGGTGCTGGGCGAGGCTGGGCTCACGCGCGACGACGTCAAGTCGGTGTTCGCCACCGGCGCCGGCCGCGCCCAGGTCAAGTTCGCGACCGAGGGCGTGACCGAGATGACCGCCGGCGCCAAGGGCGCCAACTTCATGTTCCCGGACGCCGGCACGGTGGTCGACGTCGGCGCCGAGGAAGGGCGCGGCATCAAGACCGACAAGGACGGCCGCGCCACCGACTTCGCCGGCAACGAGAAGTGTGCCGCCGGCGCCGGCTCGTTCGCCGAGGCGATGAGCCGGGCGCTGCAGCTGTCGCTGCAGGAATTCGGCGCGGCTGCGCTGCGCTCGGACAAGTCGATCCCGATGAACGCCCAGTGCACGGTGTTCGCCGAGTCGGAGGTGGTGTCGCTGATCCACTCCTCGACGCCCAAGGAGGACATCGCCAAGGCGGTGCTCGATGCGGTTGCCAGCCGGGTCTGCGCGATGGTGCGGCGGGTCGGCATCGACGGCGAGGTGGTGCTGATCGGAGGCATGGTCCACAACCCCGGTTTCGTCCAGTCGCTGAAGAACGCGATGGACGTCGACACCATTTCCCTGCCCGAGATGCCCGAGTACGTCAGTGCGCTGGGATGCGCGCTGATCGCGGCCGAACGGCTGCACTGATCGAACAAGGAGAACGCAGATGAGCAATCAAGTCGCAGCCCCGACCTCACCGGAGAAGAAGGAATTCTGGCGCTGGCAGGAGAACACCTGGGTCGACGAGTCGCGCGACTGGCGCGACGCCAAGATCCTGACCTGCGGCATCGACGTCGGCTCGGTGTCCTCGCAGGCGGTGCTGGTCGCCGACGGCGAACTGTACGGCTACAACAGCATGCGCACCGGCAACAACTCGCCGGACTCGGCCAAGAACGCCCTGCAGGGCGTGATGGACAAGTGCGGCATGAAGCTGGAGGACATCAACTTCGTCGTCGGCACCGGCTACGGCCGCGTCAACGTGCCGTTCGCCAACAAGGCGATCACCGAGATCGCCTGTCATGCCCGCGGTGCCAACTACATGGGCGGCAACAAGGTGCGCACCATCCTCGACATGGGCGGCCAGGACTGCAAGGCCATCCACTGCGACGAGAAGGGCAAGGTCACCAACTTCCTGATGAACGACAAGTGCGCGGCCGGTACCGGGCGCGGCATGGAGGTCATCTCCGACCTGATGCAGATCCCGATCGGCGAGCTGGGTCCGCGCTCCTTCGACGTGCGCGAGGAGCCCGAGGCGGTGTCCTCGATCTGCGTGGTGTTCGCCAAGTCCGAGGCGCTGGCGCTGCTCAAGTCCGGCTACACCAAGAACATGGTGATCGCCGCCTACTGCCAGGCGATGGCCGAGCGCGTGGTGTCGCTGCTGGAGCGGATCGGCGTCGAGGAAGGCTTCTTCATCACCGGCGGCATCGCCAAGAACCCGGGCGTGGTCAAGCGCATCGAGAGGCTGCTCGGCATCGAGGCGCTGAACACCGAGATCGACAGCCAGATCGCCGGTGCACTCGGTGCGGCGCTGTTCGGCTACACGCTGGTGCAGAAGCAGGCCGCGAAGGCCGCCTGAGGTCTGCCCGCGGGGCGCCGGCGCGCCCCGCCAACACACTGGGGGAAGCAGCGAATGATTGCCAACTACGGATACAAGGACGGCTCGGGCGAGTACTACATCAGCATCGACACCGACCTGTGCATCGATTGCGCGGCCGGTCGGGCCTGTCTCGGCGCCTGTCCGAAGCAGATGTTCGAGATCATCACCGACGACTATGACGACGACGTCGCCTGCGTCAAGGAGGCCAACCGCCGCACGCTGGCCTTCGACTGCACCGACTGCAAGCCGGCCTCGGGCTACGACGCGCTGCCCTGTACCGACGCCTGCACGCCGGGCGCGATCCGGCATTCCTGGTGAGGGCGCCGCGATGAGCCAGGGACAAAAGGTCATTCCGATCGCCGGCGCCGACGGCGGCAATAGCGGCGGCTGCGCGTCCGCCTCGTCGTGCTCGTCCGGCAGTTCCTGCAGCAGCAGCGGTTGCGGCGGCGGCGGCGACGATCGCAGCTCGCAGCTGCAGGCGGAGGGCTGGATCCTGCGCACCACGATCGGCGAGCCGCGGCTGTCCGAAGTGGTCGAGAACTACCGCGCGATGGGCTACGAGGTGCAGGTCGAGTACTTCGAGGTGCCCGACAAGGGCGAGGAAGGCGGCGAGGAGGGTTGCACGACCTGCTTCGACGAGGCCGACCGCGGCGACGCGAGGCAGGCCTGGGGTGCGGTCTATGTGCGGCGCGCAAGCGAGGCGCGTCCGCTCGACGAAGATTTGTTCTGAAGCACTGATTACCGTTCGAGCCCGCGTGGGGCTCGATTCGACGAGGAGATTCAAATGGCTGGCAACGAGCGTGTGATGCGGTTTCTCCGCAAGGAAGATCTGGACGACGTGGTGGCGGTCGACGAGGCGGCGACCGGGCAGAACCGGCGCGAGTACTACGAGCGCAAGATCAACAGCATCGTCAACCGCAAGGACGACATCAACTGCTCGCTGGTGTGCGAGGTCGACGGCCAGGTCGTCGGTTTCGTGATGGGCTACGTGTTCTTCGGCGAATTCGGCATCGCCGACGGCACCGCGACGATCGATACGCTCGGCGTCGGCCCGGAATTCCGCAGTCGCGGCGTCGCCAGCGAGATGCTCGACCAGTTCATGATGAACATGAAGGCCGCCGGCGTGCGCAAGATCTACACGCTGGTGAACTGGGACGACTTCGCGCTGGAGAAATTCTTCTCGCGGCAGAAGTTCGTGCCGTCCAAGCGCATCAACCTGGAATACCAGCTGTCCTGATCCGGGGCGACGCCGCGATGTGGATCGATGCGCACTGTCATACCCGCTACTCCCATGACAACTGGCTCGAGCCACGCGACCTGCTGCGGCGCGCCCGCGAACTCGGCATCGACGGCGTGTGCATCACCGAGCACTACTCGTATGAAGCCTCGCAGCCGGTCGAGGCGATCGGGCGCGAGGAGGGCGTGCTGGTGCTGCGCGGCGTCGAGATTTCCACCGATCGCGGGCATCTGCTGGCCTACGGCGTCGAGGACGATGGCTGGAACGTGTGGGGGCGCGACAACTACCTGCCGCTGCAGGCGGTGATCGACCGCATCAACACGCTCGGAGGGGTCTGCGTACCGGCCCACCCGTTCCGCGAGATCGGCCTGTCGAGCCTGCTCGAGGGGATCCTCGAACTGCAGGGCATCGTTGCGGTGGAGACCCACAACGGCGGCAACCTGGATCACGACAACGAGCTCGCGCAGCAGGCCACGCGGGCGATGCGACTGCCGGGGCTGGGCGGCAGCGACTGCCACAAGGTCGCTGCGGTCGGCCGTTGCGCGACCCAGTTCGAGGATCGCATCGGCTCGATGGCGGATTTCGTCCGGGCCGTGCGCGCGGGGCGATGTCGGGGCGCCTATTTCGACGGCCACCCGGACAACCGTCGGCGCGACCCCGAGCCCGGCCGGCAGTGACGAAGACGAAGCGCGTGAGGAGCATGAAGGATGCAACAGACAGCAACTGAATCGGTGATCTGGTGGCACGCGAGCCGGCCCGGCGACATGGCCGCGTTCGGCGAGGAGGTCACGCTGAGCATCGACGGCCGCGAAGTCGGCGCGCCGCTGGGTGCGTCGGTTCTCAACGCGGCGATCGCGGCCGGCATCTATATTCCGTCGCTGTGCGCCCATCCGGACCTGCCGCCGGCCGAGCAGCGCGCCTGCGCCGACGGCGGCAGCGGCGGCTGCAATCTGTGCCTGGTGGAGGTGGACGGCGTCGACGGGCTGCAGAAGGCCTGTTCGCTGCCGGTCGCCGAGGGCATGCGGATCACCAGCGCGTCCGAGGCGATCCAGCAGGCGCGCCAGGCCAACCTGGCGAAGATCCTCGGCACGCACCCGCACGTCTGCCTGACCTGTCCGCAGCGCGACGGCTGTTCGCGCAGCCAGTGCTCCTACGGCAATCCGCCCGAGACCCGCTGCTGCTCGATCTTCTCGAGCTGCGAGCTGCGCAAGGTGTCGGATTTCATCGGCATTCCGAACAGCACGCCGACCTACAAGCCGGTCCAGCTTCCGGTCATCAAGGACGAGCCGTTCTTCGACCGCGACTACAACCTGTGCATCGACTGCCGGCGCTGCCTGGTGGCCTGCAACGACGTGCGCGGCGTGGGCTGCCTGGAGGTCAAGGAGGTCGACACCGCGCAGGGCACGCGCCGCTACGTCGGCACCATTGCCGAAACGCTGATCGACTCCGGCTGCAAGTTCTGCCAGGCCTGCGTCACGGTGTGCCCGACCGGCGCGCTGACCGACCGCACGCTCGATCCGGCGCGCCGGGAAGAATCGATGGTGCCGTGCCACGCCGCCTGCCCGGCCGGCATCGACGTGCCGCGCTACGTGCAGATGGCGGCCGAGAGCCGCTACGACGAGGCCATCGCGGTGGTGCGCGAGAAGCTGCCGTTCCCCGGCATCGTCGGCCGCGCCTGCTTCGCGATGTGCGAGTCGGCCTGCCGCCGCGGCCAGCTCGACGATCCGCTGTCGATCCGCACGCTGAAGCGCGTCGCCGCCGACCACGACACCGGCCTGTGGCGCCAATACTCGAAGCAGCTTCCGCCGAGCGGGAAGAAGGCCGCCGTGATCGGCGCCGGCCCGGCCGGCCTGACGGTGGCCTACTACCTGGCCAAGAAGGGCCACGCGGTAACGATCTTCGACGCCCAGCCGGCCGCCGGCGGCATGGCCCGCTACGGCATTCCGTCCTACCGCGTGCCGATCTCGGTGATCGACCAGGAGGTCGCCGAGGTGGCCAAGCTCGGCGTCGAGTTCCGCTATGAAACCCGCGTCGAGAACATCGACGTGCTGACGGCCGAGGGCTTCGAGGCGGTGTTCATCGGCATCGGCTGCCAGGGCGGCGACACGCTCGGCATCCCCGGCGACGATCTGGACGGCGTGATCGACAGCCCGAGCTACCTGCGCGCGGCGACGATGGGCCTGGTCAATACCGAGCACGGCATCCAGACCGGCCGCAAGGTGGCGGTGATTGGCGGCGGCAACGTCGCCACCGACAACGCCCGCTCCTCGCGCCGCTTCGGCGCCGAGGTGGACATGGTGTACCGCCGCACCCGCGAGGAGATGCCGGCGCGCGACGAGGAATTCGACGGCTGCGTGGATGAGGGGGTGAATGTCCGCTACCTGCTGTCGCCGAAGCAAATCCAGCCTGGCAGCAATGGTCATCGGCTGGAGATCACCTACGCCAAGATGGCGCTCGGCGAGGCCGACGCCTCGGGCCGCCGCCGTCCGGTCGACACCGGCGAGGAGAGCGTCGAGGGCGTCGATCTGGTGATCGCCGCGGTCGGCCAGCATCCCAGGCGCTTCGAGGGCTTCGGCGTGCAGACCGACCGCCGCGGGCGGATCGTGGTGCGCGAGGATTCGATGCTGTCGAGCCGTCCCGGCGTGTATGCCGGCGGCGACTGCGTGCTCGGCCCCTCGACGCTGATCGAATCGATCGCCCAGGGGCGCATCGCCGCCGCGGCGATCGACAAGCAGCTCGGCGGCGATGGCGACATCGAGGAGACGCTGCTGCCCGAGGGCTGGCAGACCTCGCCCCATCTGGGCCGCGAGGATGGCTTCAACCAGCGCCACAAGATCCACCCGATCATGCTCGCGCCCGCCGCCAGGGAGGGCGGGGACGAGGGCGAGAAGGGCTTCGACGATGCCGGCGCGCGCGCCGAGGCGAGCCGCTGCTTGAAGTGCAACCTGGCACCCCGCATCACCGACTCGGTGCTGCCGCCCGAGGACTGGCTGGAGTTCACGGCCGAGGCGATCGCCGCGGTGAGCACCGAGGCCGGCGTGTTCCAACTGCTCGACGCGGACAAGGAAGTGCTCGCGATCAAGGGCGTCGAGAACCTTCGCGAAGGCCTCGAGGAGCAGCTCGAAGCGGGCTCCGAGGCGCGCTTCTTCGTCTTCGAGGAGGCGGCGCTCTACACCTCGCGCGAGAGCCAGATGATCCAGGCCTACCTGCAGCAGTA
>JBNLET010000146.1:0-33812 GCA_050305135.1 Rhodocyclaceae bacterium
CGGTCGGAAAGAGTTCGGCGAGAGGCTGGCCGACCAGTTCTGGATAGGTGCGTTCGAGCAGGTGGCAGGCGGCGCTGTTCACCTCCAGGATGGTTTCGTCGCTGGTGATGATCAGGCCTTCCTCGACCAGCTCGAACAGCGCCAGGTAGAGGCCTGCCTCGGCACCGTCGGACAGGTCCGGAACCAGGGTCTCGGGCGCAACGTCCGGCGGGCGCCGGATCGGAAAGATGTCCATGCGTCGGGTCGTACACGGATTCGCGATGATTGCGAATGTAACGACCCTACCGGTGATGACTTGACCGGATTAGCGGGGTGAAACCGTCGCTTTTCGTTTCCGTCCGCCGCCGCCTCAGCCCTGCTTGCGGCCGAGGCCGCCGAGCAGGAAGGCGATCGGGCGCTGATGCTTGCGACCGGGCGCGCCGGCGAGCGGCGATTGCGAGTCGTCCATGTCGGCCTGCTCGGCGCGCGGCGCCGGCTGGTAGGGCTGGCTGAAGTCGAATCCGTCGGCCGCTTTGGCGGGTTTGCGCTCGCGGCTCTTCGGCGGCGCCTTGCGGCTCCGCTCCTGCGCGCGCGCGCCGTCGTCCCGCTCACGGCCGCCGCTGCGCCGCTTGCGATGGCCGGGGTCGAAGAAATCGCTTTCCGGATCGAAGCCGGGCACCACTTCCTGCGGGATCTCCAGCTTGATCAGCTTCTGGATCTCGGCCAGGCGGCCTTTCTCCTCGGCGCTCACCAACGACACCGCATTGCCCGTCCGGCCGGCGCGTCCGGTCCGGCCGATGCGGTGCACGTAGTCCTCGGCGGTATGCGGCAACTCGAAGTTGATGACGTAGGGCAGATCGTCGATGTCGAGGCCGCGGGCGGCCACGTCGGTCGCCACCAGCACGCGGATGCGTCCGGACTTGAAGCCTTCCAGCGTCTCGGTGCGCTGCTGCTGGGTCTTGTCACCGTGGATCGCGTCGGCCGCGATCTCGTGGCGGGTCAGGAAATGGGCCAGCCGCCCGCAGACCATCTTGGTGTCCACGAACACCAGCACCTGGGCATCGGGTTCGTGGCGCAGGATGTGGGCCAGCAGGTTGCGCTTCAGGCCGGACGAGACCGGATGCACGCGGTGGGTGATGGTTTCGCTGACGGTGTTGCGACGCGCCACCTCGATCAGCTGCGGATTCTTCAGCATCTGGTCGGCCAGCTTCTTGATCTCGTCCGAGAAGGTGGCCGAGAACAGCAGGCTCTGGCGCTTGGCGGGCAGCAGCGCGAGGATGCGCCGGATGTCCGGGATGAAGCCCATGTCCAGCATCCGGTCGGCTTCGTCGAGGACCAGGATCTCCACCTGGCCCAACTGGATGGTCTTCTGTTGCACGTGGTCGAGCAGCCGCCCCGGCGTGGCAACGACGATCTCGATGCCGCGCCGCAGCTCCTGGATCTGCGGGTTCATGTCGACACCGCCGTAGATGCAGGTCGAGCGCAGCGGCACGTGCTTGCCGTAGGTCTGCACCGATTCGTGCACCTGCATCGCCAGCTCGCGGGTCGGCGCCAGGATCAGCGCACGCACCGGGTGGCGCGCCGGCGAGGTGCTGGTGCTGGCGTGGCGGGCCAGACGGTGCAACAGCGGCAACGTGAAGCCGGCGGTCTTGCCGGTGCCGGTCTGCGCCCCGCCCATCACGTCCAGGCCGTGCATGACGATCGGGATGGCCTGCTGCTGGATCGGCGTCGGCTCGGTATATCCGGCGTCGGCGACGGCCTGCTCCAGTTCCGGGATCAGCCCGAGGTCTGCGAATTTCATTCGATGAGTCGCTCCGGAATCGCCTTGCCGCCATGCTTCACGTGACCGGCGATTCAGTTGTGTTTCGGATCAAAATCCTACCGGCGATCGACGCGCCGGTGCCGCAGCCGACCGATTCGGCAGGCGACAAAACCAGTCATTATACATTGATGATTTGTCGTCAGTCGCTTGACAATGCCAGGTAGGCGGTGACCTCCTCGCGATCGTGGTAGAGCTGGCGCACGCGCAGCACGTGGGGCAGGGTGTCGCGATCGAGCCGCGCATGGATCGCCTGGCGGCAGCGCTCGAGTTCGGCCAGCCGTTTCTTCATCGGCAGCTTGAGGTTGAAGATCGCCCGGCGTGCGCGGCCGGTGGCGACCCACTCGGTCACCAGCGCCGCGATCCGCGCCGGCTGCTCGACCATGTCGCAGACCAGCCAGTCCACACTCGAGCGCGGCCGCCAGGTGAAGCCGTCGGCCCGCACGTGCTCGATCATGCCGGTGGCGAGCGCCGAGGCGGCCAGGGGGCCGTTGTCGATCGCCGTCACGTGCAGGCCGCGGCCCGCCAGCTGCCAGCTCCAGCCGCCCGGCGCGGCGCCCAGGTCCACCGCGCGCTGGCCCGGCCGCATCGCGTGGGCGAGTTCGTCCGGCGTCAGCAGCACCAGCAGCGCTTCGGCGAGCTTCAGCGCCGAGCGGCTCGGCGCTTCGGCGGACATGCGCAGGCGCGGGATCCCCATCGGCCAGGGCGAGGCGTTGTCGGCGCGGGAGACGCCGAGCCAGGCTTCGCCGCGCTCGGCCAGCAGGACGTGCAGGCGGGGCAGGTGCGTGCGCTTGGGCCGCAACAGGTGGCGCTTCTCGAACTGCCGCTCGAGCGGCGCCTGCAGTCGCCGGCACAGGCCGGCCAGCGGCCGGCTGCGGTCGCCGTCGCCGGCTTCCGGCAGCAGCGCCGAGAATGGCGTCGCGGCGCGCTCCGCTGCCGCCAGCAGCGGCGATACCCGGTCCTTGTCCGGCAGGTCGCCGACGATTTCGAAGCCGAACGCGAGTTGGCGTGCGAATGTCAGCGTTGCAAGGCGAATTGCACGGTCCAGCGCGCCGAAGCAGTGTATTTTTTCGAGACCGACCCTGACTTGACCCGCTCCGGCGCAGATCTCGGCCCGGCCGGTCAGGCCGTGGCGCTGCAGAGTGCGTTCCAGTTCCTGGCCGCATTCCGCTTCGAAACCGGGGCGGCACAGTGCCATCAGGAAACGGCAAGGGAGATCTTCCGGGCGTGCTTGCATGGCCGGGGGGCTGGGCAGTGGCGGGGCGGGAAGCTTAGCGTGGACCCGCGCACCGGTCGGCACGAGGCCGCTCGCGATGGAGGACCAGGGCAAGGTGTTTGCACTCAGAAGACTCGGATCGAGTTCGTTGATGGTGTCCCCGATCTGTCTCGGTACGATGACCTTCGGCCAGCAGAACAGCGAAGCCGAGGGGCACGCCCAGCTCGATCTGGCGTTCGAGCGGGGCATCAATTTCATCGATACTGCCGAGCTCTACGCGGTTCCGCCGCGCCGCGAGACCTACGGCACGACCGAGCGCATCGTCGGCAGCTGGCTGCGCGGCAAGCCGCGCGACCAGGTCGTCCTGGCGACCAAGGCGGCGGGGCCGGGGCGCACGCTGGACTGGATTCGCGGCGGCCCGCCGGCCCTCGACCGGACGAACATCAGGCAGGCCGTGCACGCCAGCCTGGAGCGGCTGCAGACCGACTACATCGACCTCTATCAGCTGCACTGGCCGGAGCGCAACCAGCCGACGTTCGGCCGCTGGAACTACGACCCCTCGGAAGAAAGGGCGTGCACGCCGGTGCAGGTGCAGCTCGAGGCCCTGCAGGAACTGGTGCAGGAGGGCAAGATCCGCTATGTCGGGCTGTCCAACGAGCATCCCTGGGGCGTCGCGGAGTTCCTGCGCTGCGCACGCGACCACGGTCTGCCGCGCGTGGTGTCGATCCAGAACGCCTACAACCTGCTGAACCGCGTCTTCGAGTACGGGCTGGCGGAGATGTGCCACCGCGAGGAGGTGGCGCTGCTGGCTTACTCGCCGTTGGCCTTCGGCCACCTGAGCGGCAAGTATCTGGCCGACCCGTCGGCGCCCGGCAGGGTGACCGAGTTTCCGGGCTTCGGCGGACGCTACGACAAGCCGGCCGTGCACGATGCGGTGTGCTGCTACGTCGAACTGGCCCGCGATGCAGGCATGGCGCCGGCCCGGATGGCCCTGTCCTGGTGCTACCGGCGCTGGTTCATGGGCAGCGTGATCATCGGCGCGACGGCGTGCGCCCAGCTCGAGGAGAACCTGGCGGCCTGGGACCACGTCCTGCCCGACGATCTGGTCGCCGCCATCGATGAAATCCACCTGCGCCATACGAACCCGGCACCATGAGGCGGACCGATCCATGGCTGGGGAGGGGCGGCCGATGAAAGAAATCCTGGCGAGTGGGGAACTCGAGATCGGCATGTTCGTGACCGATCTGGATCGACCGTGGATCGATTCACCGTTCCTGCTGCAAGGCTTCCTGATCGAGGACCGGGATACCCTGGGCAAGCTGCAGCATTTGTGCCGTTTCGTCTCGATCGATCGGTCGCGTTCGGTCGGCGAGGCCCATCGGGCGAGGCGCCGGGAGGACGTTTCCTCCCGGGTCGGCGCCAGCCTCAAGGGGCAGCCGCTGCGGGATCCGGCGGTCAAGCCGTCGAAGCTCGGCGGGGCCGAGCTGCCGAACTTCATCGAGATCCTCCGCGCCATCCGCAGCGGGCGGCTGGCCGAATTGCCCGAAGTCCGCTCGGAAGAGCTCGAGGCCGGGGCGGAGCAGGACGGCAGCCCGGCGATGTTGGCCGAGCCGACGCTCGAATCGCTCGGCGAGATGCTCCGCCGCGGCGGCATGAGTGATTTCGAAGCGCGCGCCCGCCTGCTGCGCGAGCACAGCCTGGTCGAGCGCGAGTTGGTCTACGTGGCGCCGCGATTCGCCCGCATGGGCGAGCAGCTCGAAAGGCTGCTCGAAGACGTGCGCAACAGGGTTTCGCCGGATCTCGGGCCGTTGCGCGAAGGCATCGAAGAGATGGTGCGCAGCGTGGCGCGGAACCCGGACGCGTTGATCTGGTTGACCCGCCTGCGCGCCGCGGACGAGCAGAGCTACCAGCGTTCGCTGCACACCTCGGTGCATATGATGGTCTTCGCCCGCAGCCTCGGCATGGGTGAGGCGACGACCCGCATGCTCGGCATGGCAGGCATCCTGCACGACGTCGGCAAGGTCAGGCTGCCGCCGCGCCTGCTGGCGAAGAGCGAGCGCTTGACGCCGCTCGAATACGAGATCTTCAAGACCCACGTCGACTACTCCCTGTCGATCCTGCGGGAAGTCCAGGACTTGCCTGCCGAGGTGAACGAGATCGTCGCGCGGCACCACGAGCGCTACGACGGCACCGGCTATCCGGCCGGCCTCGCCGGCGACGCGATCGGCATGGCGGCCGAGATCGCGGGCCTGGTGGACAGCTATACCGCGATGACCAACAAGCGCACCTACGGATCGATGTTTTCGACCCACCAGGCGCTGGAGGATCTGATCCGGCTGCGCGGCAGCAAGCACCGGGAGGGCCTGGTGGATCAGTTCGTGCAATGTATCGGCATCTATCCGGTCGGCTCGCTGGTGGAACTGAACAGCGGCGAAGTGGCGGTGGTGATCGGCCAGAACCGTGTGCGGCGGCTGAAGCCGCGGGTGATGGTGCTGCTGGCGCCCGACAAGAGCCCGAACCGCTACCCGCCGCTGCTCGATCTGCTGTACGACCCGGTCACGCCGAGCGGAGAGCCTTACGCGATTCTGCGTGCCCTGCCGCCCGACGCCCACGGCATCGACCCACAGGAGTTCTACCTGGGATGAAACCCACTCCGGCAGATGCGCCGGCGCCGGACTTGGCCGATGCCCTCGCCAGCCACGGCGTCGGCTCGGCGGAGATGGCGGCGATCAGGGCATTCTCCCGCGTCGTTTCGGTGCACGATTTCACCCGCGATTTCGCCGCCTGCCTGGCCCAGCTGGCAAACGAATCGTTCGATGCGCGAGTGCCGGGGGAGGCCGAAGCAAGCTTCTGCAGCGAACTGGCCGCCTGCGGCGACTGGGCCGAGCCCGGCCCCTGGTTCGCCCGCGTGCACGCCGCCTGGCAGCAGTGCGTTGCGGCCGGCGCCCGTACGGGCTTCGCCCTCGACGCCTGCGCCTCGCTGGTCAAGGCCGCCGCGCGCCACTTGGCCGGCGATCGCGCGGTCGTCAACCCGCTGGAAATGGACATCCTGTTTGCGATCGATGCCTTCGCCTGGTGCGTGGCCTCGCTGCTCGGGCGACTGCCGCCGCGCAGTCTGGTCGCCCGTGACGAGGCGCAGGAGGAGCGCGACGCGCTGACCGGGCTGCCCGGCCCGAGGACTTGCGCGCGCCTGCTCGAAGAATGGCTGCGGCAGGCCGACGTCAGCCGCCGCGTCGGCATGGTCGTACTGTCGATGGAGTGGGGCGTGGCGGTGCAGCACCGCCCGGTGGCGGAACGCGACAGGTTGCGCCTGGCCGTCGCCCGGCATCTCGGCGACGCGGTGCGTGCCGGCGACGTGCTGTGCGCGACCGGCGACCACGAATGGACGCTGCTGTTGCCGGCGATGCGCAGTCCGGCCCAGGTGCGCCTGGCCGCGAACAAGTTGATCGCCTCCTGCGAAGCGTTGCTGGACGGCGAATTCCGGGAGCTGTGCGGGCGCTTGACCGGGGGCGGCGCGGTCGGGCCCGACCACGGCAGCGATCCGACGACGCTGGAGTTCGCCGCCCGTACCGCGCTGATGGTGGCGCGTCAGAACGAATTGCGCTTCGAGGACTATCGCGAGGAGTTTTCCGACGCGGTGGAGGAGGTCGTAGAGTTCGAGCGCGAACTGCTGGCAGCCATCTACATGCAGGAGCTGGAACTCCACCTGCAGCCCCAGGTCCGCATCGACGACGG
This sequence comes from Rhodocyclaceae bacterium, assembly GCA_050305135.1. Classification (GTDB taxonomy): domain Bacteria; phylum Pseudomonadota; class Gammaproteobacteria; order Burkholderiales; family Rhodocyclaceae; genus Cognatazoarcus. Next base: position 6,750 of record JBNLET010000146.1, read on the forward strand.
CTACTGCGAAGGCGCGGAACTGCTGCTGCGCTGGCAGCGCACCGACGGCGAATGGGTGCCGCCGCCGGACATCATCGAAGGCGCCCAGCGCCTGGGCATCCTGCCGAAGCTGTCGCGCTGGCTGATCATGCACGCTGCGAGGATCGCCGCCCAGCTGGCCGAGGCCGGCGTCGACGTGAAGGTCAATCTGAACGTCACGGCGATCGATCTGCGCGACGACGAGTTGCCGGAACTGGTGCAGCAGGCCCTCGAGACCTGGCGCGTGCCGCCCGGACGCTTCGGACTCGAGGTGACCGAGACCGCCCTGGTGGCGGATCATCAGCGTGCCGCCCGGCTGGTGTCCCGGCTGCGCGAATTGGGCTGTCCGGTGGCGCTGGACGATTTCGGCACCGGCTTTTCCTCGCTCGCCTACCTGCGCAATCTGCCGGTCACGGAGCTGAAGATCGACCAGTTGTTCGTCCGCCAGTTGGGCAGCTCAACGGTCGACCAGGCGATCGTCGAGGCGATCATGCGGCTGGCCGAAGGCTTCGGCCTGCAGGTGGTCGCCGAGGGCGTCGAGGATGCCCGGGCCCGCGACCTGCTGCACGCCGCCGGCTGCAATCTGATGCAAGGCTACCTGGAAAGCGCGGCGCTGCCGCTGCGGGACTTCATCCACTGGTGGCGTCTTCGCAATGGCCTGGATGCGGAGCAGGAGCCGACCACGGCTCAATGATCCTGCGCTTCCCGCTGGCTGCGGTTGCGCAGCTTTTCCAGCGGCGTCTGGGCGTGGCCGTCGTCCGCGCCGTCGGCCGCCTCCTCCGGCGGGGCCGCCGACTGGGGCTCGGCCGCGGCGAGCGGCAGCTTCGGTTCGATCGTCGGTTTGACGATGTCGATGCCGTTTTCGGTCATGTAGTCGTTCATCGAGCGCCAGCCATCGAAGATCGCCGCCTTCTGCGCCTCCGGGTTCAGCGCGAAACAGTCTTCCAGTGCCCGCCCGGCCTGCCGGCAGGCGCTGCCGATCGCGCGGCCTTCCGCCAGCGCGGCCGCGGCGCGCTTCTCCGGGTCGGGGATGCCGAGTTCCTCGCAGGCCGACAGCACGAGCGGAGCGAGCAGGATGGCAATGAGTCGACGCATGGCATGCATGGCTGCTGTTCGATGTGGCGATGAAGGCAGTAACGTCCTTGCAGGCGGATTCTTGACCCGCCGGCGCAGCCGGAAGCGAGAATCGATATACAGTGCGCGTAGTCCGACGAGGGAGGAGTGCGATGCATCCCGACTGGCCGCTGCCCCACGTGATCGCCCATCGGCTCGGCGGCGCGCTGGCGCCCGAGAACACGCTGGCCGGGCTGCGCATTGCCGCCGCACTCGGCTGCCGCGGTGTCGAGTTCGACGTCCAGCTCAGTGCCGACGGCGTGCCGGTGGTGATCCACGACGAGTCGCTGGCGCGCACCACCACCTGCGGCGGACTGGTCGCCGACACCGACGCCGCCCGCTTGCGCGGCTGCGACGCGGGCAGTCGCCACCATCCGGCCTTTCGCGGTGAGCCGCTGCCGGAGCTGGCAGCCGTCGCCCGCCTGTGCATCGAACTCGGGCTGGCCGCCAACGTGGAACTGAAGTGCGAGGACGATCGCGGCGATCTGCTCGGCGCGCAGGTGGCGGAGCACGTGAGGCGGCTATGGGCGGGCGCCGCGCAACCGCCGCTGTTGTCGTCCTTTTCCCGCCGCGCGCTGGCCGCCGCGCGTGCGACGGCACCCGAGCTGCCGCGCGCGCTGCTGTTCGAGTCGCTGCCGCCGGACTGGCGGCAGTGCTTGCATCAGCTCGGCTGCGTCGCCCTCCATTGCAGCGTCGACGCGCTCGATACCGCCTCGATCGCCTTGGTGAAGGATGCCGGCTTCCGGCTCGCGGCCTACACCGAGAACGATCCCGGGCGTGCCCGCCGCTGGCTGTCGCTCGGCGTCGACAGCTTGTTTACCGATCGCCCCGACCTGCTGCTGGCGCTCGAACGGGGCGAAGCCGGTACGCCGCCTTGACGCCCTCCGACGCCGAACCTACCATCGCGTTTTTTCGCGCTGCCGCACCCGTGTCCCCTCAGCAGCTCTATTTGCCCATCAACGCCGACATGCAGGCCGTCGACGCGGTCATCCGTGTGCGCCTGCACTCGGACGTGGTGCTGGTCCGGCAGGTCGCCGAATACATCATCCACAGCGGCGGCAAGCGCCTGCGTCCGGCGCTGGTGCTGTTCGCAGCCGGCGCCACCGGCTACCGCGGCACCCATCACCACGAACTGGCGGCGGTGGTCGAATTCATCCATACCGCCACGCTGCTGCACGACGACGTGGTGGACGAATCGGACCTGCGTCGCGGCCGCCAGACCGCCAACGCGATGTTCGGCAATGCCGCCTCGGTGCTGGTGGGTGATTTCCTGTATTCGCGCGCCTTCCAGATGATGGTGTCGGTGAACAGCATGCGCGTGATGCAGGTGCTGGCCGACGCCACCAACACCATCGCCGAGGGCGAGGTGCTGCAACTGCTGAACTGCCATGAAGCGGACGTCACGGTGGACGACTACCTGAAGGTGATCCGCTTCAAGACCGCCAAGCTGTTCGAGGCCGCCTGCCGCATCGGCGGCATTCTCGGTGCTGCGAGCGAGGAGGTCGAAGAAGGGCTGGCCGCCTACGGCATGCACCTGGGTACCGCCTTCCAGCTGATCGACGACGTGCTCGACTATTCGGCCGACGAAGCGCATACCGGCAAGCACCTGGGCGACGACCTGGCCGAGGGCAAGCCGACGCTGCCGCTGATCCACGTCATGAAACACGGCACGCCGGAACAATCGGCGCTGGTCAGGAAGGCGATCGAGGAGGGCGGCCGCGACGAGTTCGCCGGCGTGCTGGACGCGATCCGCAGCTGTGGCGCGCTGGAGGAGACGCGGCGCCAGGCTGCGCAGGAAGTCACGCTGGCGAAGGCAGCGATCGAAACACTTCCCACTTCCATTTTCAAAGACTCGCTGCTAAAATTATCGGACTTTGCTGTTGCAAGAGACCACTAGGTGAAATGCAGCGGCACGATGCAAAATTCGGGGAATAGCTCAGCCTGGTAGAGCACTGCGTTCGGGACGCAGGGGCCGGAGGTTCGAATCCTCTTTCCCCGACCAGACATCAAGCAAAAAGGCCACCTTCGCGGGTGGCCTTTTTGCTTTTCGCCGGAGATCCGTGTGCCGCAGTCGGTCCGGTAGCCGGGAAAAGGGGAAAGGGGGAACGCGCGGGTCGGCGAGGTGGCCTCGCGGCCTCGCACCGGCCGTGTGCTGCGCGACAACATCCGGAAGCACTTGAACCGATGCGGGCTTTGCGCATTGCCCCGCTGACAGGCATGCTGCCCCAGTGTCCGGCCGCCCGGGCCGCGTCCGGCGCGGCGCGCGATGGATGGCGCGGGCCGGGACGCCCGATGAACGTTCTGAGAGAGTAGAGGATCCGTGGCTTCATCGACTGAACCCCTCATGCCGCCGACGACGGCACTCGAAGCCAGTGCCGGCTGGTCGGCGCTGGCCTTGGCAAGCCGGCGCTTCGCCGACACCACGATCGGCGGGATGTTCGCGGCCGATGCGCGACGTTTCGAGCGCTTTTCGCTGAGCGCCGCCGGCCTGACGCTGGACTACTCGAAGAACCGCCTCGACGCGCACGCCTTGCAACTGCTCGTGGACTTGGCGCGCGAACGCGGCGTCGAGCAGGCCCGCGACGCGATGCTCGCCGGTGCGCGCATCAACGACACCGAGCGGCGCGCGGCGCTGCACAGCGCGCTGCGCAGGCCGCCCGGCGAGCGGCTCGAGATCGACGGCGTGGACGTGATGCCGGCGGTGCTGCGGGAGCGCGAGCGCATGCTGGCGTTCGCCGAGACGGTGCGCGACGGGCGCTGGACCGGCCGCAGCGGTCGCGCCATCACCGATGTCGTCAACCTCGGCATCGGCGGTTCCGACCTCGGGCCATGCATGGCCTGCGAGGCCCTCGCCGCGCATTCGCACGAGCGCTTGTCGATGCACTTCGTGTCGAACGTCGATGGCGAGCAGCTGGCGCGGGTGCTGGCGCGGGTCAATGCCGAGACGACGCTGTTCGTCATCGCCTCGAAGACCTTCACGACCATCGAGACGATGACCAATGCGGCCAGCGCGCGCGCCTGGCTGCTGCACAGCGGGGCGCGCGAGGCGGACGTCGCGCGGCACTTCGTGGCGGTGTCGACCAATGCCGCGAAGGTGGCCGAATTCGGCATCGACGCCGGCAACATGTTCGGCTTCTGGGACTGGGTCGGCGGGCGCTACTCGATCTGGTCCTCGGTCGGCCTGCCGATCGCGCTGGCGGTCGGGCGCGAGGGCTTCCTGCAACTGCTCGACGGCGCTCACCGGATGGACCGCCACTTCGCCGAGGCTCCGCTCGAACGCAACATGCCGGTGATCCTGGCGCTGGTCGGCCTGTGGTACCGCGAATTCTTCGCTGCGGCCAGCGTCTCGGTGGCGCCCTCCGCGCAGGCCCTGGCGCGGCTGCCGGCCTACCTGCAGCAGCTCGAGATGGAGAGCAACGGCAAGTCGGTGATGCGTGATGGCCGGCCGGTCGGCAGCCGCACCTGCCCGGTGATCTGGGGCGAGCCCGGCACCAACGGCCAACACTCCTTCTTCCAATTGCTGCACCAGGGCACCGACCTGATCCCGGTGGATTTCATCGTGCCGCTCGAGGCCGGGCACGGTCTGCCCGGCCACCACCGGCTGCTGCTGGCCAATTGCATCGCCCAGAGCGAGGCCTTGATGGTGGGCAAGAGCGAGGCCGCGGTGCGCGCCGAGCTGTCCGCCGCCGGCCTCGCCGGCGAGGCGCTGGAGCGGCTGGTGCCGCACCGCGTGTTCGCCGGCAACCGGCCGAGCAACACCATCGTGCTGCGGGACCTGTCGCCGTCCGCGCTGGGCGCCCTGATCGCGCTGTACGAGCACAAGGTCTTCGTGCAGGGCGTGCTGTGGGCGGTGAACAGCTTCGACCAGTGGGGCGTCGAGCTCGGCAAGCAGCTCGCGAGCCGCATCGCGGAGGAGCTGGCCGGCGAGGACCGCGGCGAGCACGACGGCTCGACCCGCGCCTTGATCGCGATGGCCCGCGCGGCGCTGAGCGACGCCGGATGAGGCAGGCAGGCCACGGCGCGCTGCGTCCGGCGTCGCCGACGCCCGATCCGCGGCCGGGCGTCTGTGCTCTGGCGTTTCGCTGCAGGCTGCGGCCATGAAGACGCTGCTGATCGTCTATCACAGCATGACCGGGGGCACTCGGCAGATGGCGAGCGCCGCCGCCGAGGGGGCCGCGGCGGAGGCCGCGGTCGCGGTGCGGCTGCTGCATGCGAGCGAGGCCGGTCCCGATGACGTGCTCGCGGCGGACGGCTACGTCTTCGCGACGCCGGAGAACCTGGCGGCCATCTCCGGCCAGTTGAAGGATTTCTTCGATCGCAGCTACTACCCGGTCTTGGACCGCGTCAGCGGCCGGCCGTACCTGAGCCTGGTCTGCGCCGGCAGCGACGGCACGAACGCCGCCCGGCAGATCGAGCGCATCGCGACCGGTTGGCGGCTGAAGGCGATCGCGCCGCCACTGATCGTCTGCACCCATGCCCAGAGCACCGAGGAGATCCTTCGCCCGAAACGGATCGAAGCCGCGGACCTCGCGCAGTGCAGGGAGCTGGGGGCTGCGCTGGCCGCCGGCCTCGAGATGGGGATCTTCTGATGCCGGCGCGCCCATGCGTAGCCGGAAACGCCCGCGTCGCGGTCGCTGCAAGAGACTGTGCCTCCCGGCGTGCCGCCGGCTCCGCGGGTCGAAACCGCAAGCTCGATTCTTCATGCCGGTAATGGATTGCGACGACCTGCTTCCACTGCTCGAACTGCTGCGCGGCGAACCGCTCGCGGTGCTGACCGGCGCCGGGCTGAGCGCCGCCAGCGGCCTGCCGACCTATCGCGGACCCGACGGGCAATGGCAGCACCGCAAGCCGATCCAGCACCAGGAGTTCCTGGCCTCGGCAGCGGTGCGGCAGCGCTACTGGGCGCGCAGCCTGGTGGGCTGGCGCACGATGGGACCGGCCGAGCCGAACGCCGGCCATCGTGCCCTCGCGTTGCTGGAGCGCCGCGGCGCGGTGTCGGCGCTCATCACGCAAAACGTCGATGGGCTTCACCAGAAGGCGGGCAGCGGCGCAGTGATCGAACTGCACGGCAGCATCCGGCGGGTGTGCTGCCTCGCCTGTCGCGCGCCCTATCCCCGGGCGGCGGTGCAGGAATGGCTGCTGAGTTCGAATCCCTCGTTTCCGGCCGGCGATGCGCCGGACGCGGGGCGCGCACCGGACGGCGACGCGCACGTGGAGGAAGCCCATCACGCGGGCTTCCAGGTGCCCGCCTGCCCCGCCTGCGGCGGCATCCTGAAGCCCGACGTCGTCTTCTACGGCGACGGCGTGCCGCGCGAGCGCGTCGCCGAGGCGATGCGGGCGGTCGAGGACAGTGCCGCGCTACTGGTGGTCGGCTCCTCGCTGATGGTCTATTCGGGCTTCCGCTTCGCCGAGCGCGCCCACCGCATCGGCAAGCCGGTGCTCGCGATCAACCGCGGCGTGACGCGCGCCGATGGGCTGCTCCGCGCGAAGATCGAGGGCGATTGCAGCGAAGTGCTGGCGCTGGCGGCCGAGTGCTTCGAGGCGCGCTGCAAGCGGCCGGCGAATCCGGCCGGCTGAAGCGCGGCCCGGAGGGGAAACCGACGCCAGGGCGGTGCGTCAGCGCTGGCCGATGGCCGCCCCCTTGAACAGGTTCGTCATCTCGCGCGGCTGGCAGCGCCAGTACTGCGGCGGCGCATCGACCTGAGCGCCGAGTTCGGCCGCGGCGTGCCACGGCCAGCGCGGATCGTAGAGGATGCCGCGGGCCAGCGCGACCAGGTCCGCCTGACCGTCGGCGATGATGCGCTCGGCGTGCCGCGGCTCGGTCACCAGGCCGACGCCGATCGTCGGCAGCCCGGTCTCGCTGCGGATGCGGTGGGCGAACGGAATCTGGTAGCCGGGGCCGAGCGGGATCTGCTGCTGCGGCGATACGCCGCCGCTCGAGACGTGGATGAAGTCGCAGCCGCGCGCCTTCAGGCTGTGGGCGAATTCGACGCTCTGCGCCAGATCCCAGCCGCCTTCCACCCAGTCGCTGGCGGAGATGCGGATGCCGACCGGCTTGTCGGCCGGGAATGCGGCGCGGATCGCGTCGAACACCTCGAGCGGGAAGCGCATGCGGTTTGGCAGGCTGCCGCCGTATTCGTCGCTGCGGGCGTTGGCCAGTGGAGAGAGGAACTGGTGCAGCAGGTAGCCGTGGGCGCTGTGCAGCTCGATGCCGTCCAGCCCGATCCGCGCCGCACGGTGGGCGGCCGCCGCGAAGGCCTTGCGGATGCGCGCCATGTCGTCCCCGTCGAGCGCGCGGGGCGGGATCTCGCCCGCCGCATGCGGCAGCGCCGATGGCGCGAGCGCGGTCCAGCCACCGCTGTCCGGCGGGATCTGCCGGCCGCCCTGCCACGGCACCGCGCTGGAGCCCTTGCGCCCGGCATGGGCGAGTTGGACGAAGATCGGCACCGCCGAGTAGCGGCGCACCGACGCCAGCGTGCGTGACAGCGCCGCCGCGGTGGCCTCGCACCACAGCCCGAGATCGGCCGGCGAGATGCGGCCTTCCGGCGCCACCGCGGTCGCCTCGAGAATCAGCAACGCGGCGCCGGACAGGGACAGGTTCCCCAGGTGGATCAGGTGCCAGTCGCCGGCTTCGCCGTCGTGGGCGGAGTACTGACACATCGGGGCGACGACGATGCGATTGGCAAGGGACATCCCGCGCAGGGCGAAGGGTGAGAACAGCGCGCTCATGTCGGCTCCGTCGGTCAGAAGCTCGAACTCTACTCCCGTCGCCGGCAAGGCATCGCGGGCCGTCAGTCGCTGCCACACACCGGCTGGACGCTGCGTTGCCTTGGAACATTCGGTGGAATGCCGCCGCCGTTTGAGCCCGCAGGCGGATCCTCGGCCTCGGCCGCTGCGAGCGACGGCCGGACTGCCCCGCAGCCATCCGCATGCTCGCTTTGGCGCTGCGGCGGCCGTCCCCGTTGCCCGGCGGTCCGCGACGCGTTCTCTAGATTGCGCTGCAACAGGTACTGCCGCGCATCTGCGCGAGCTGCTGCACGGTCAGCGTCGGCGTACTGGTGATCGACGGCGTCGAACTGAACATCAGGTTCTTGGTCGAGCTGGTGTGCACCGGGCTGAAGCTGCTGGTCAGCAAGACATGCCCGACCTCGTGCGCCATGCTCCACGGCGAACCCGCGGCGGCCACCGTGCACGCCGGCCGCCCGCCCCCGTGGCCGCCGCAGCCGAGCAGGTTGGGGTTGCTGAAGGCACGGACGAAATAGACCAGGACGTCGGTCCTTGGCGCCGGCGTTCCGAGGGCATGCAGGCGCCGGATTTCGCCGTCGTTGATGACCCAGTTGCACTGCTGGTCGATCTGATCGAACAGGGCCTGGTCCGCCGCAGACAGCGCCAGCGATTCGCCGTTGGCCATTACGATCTGGATGCCGTACTGCGCGTAGACCCGTTCCGCATTCGACAGCAGCAGGCTGAAGGGCTGCTGGGTCAGGCTGGTGGACCGAAAATGCAGCCGCACCCGGTGCTGGAAGTTCGCGAACAGTCCGTCCAGCGCCCGCATCGTCTTGGGCCCGACCACGCCATCCGCACCGAGGCCGTGGGCGCGCTGGAATGCCCGCACCGTGGCGTCCGTCTCGCTGCCGAAGATCCCGTCGGGGTTGTAGTTGGGGTTGCCGGTCGATCGCGGCATAGAATGGCCGAGATCGATCAGCGCCATCTGCAACAGGTGAACAGCGTGTCCGCTGGAGCCCTGCTTGAGAAACCTCTGATTCGCCTCGACGCTCGACAGCGTCGGGTCGGACCTGAAGCGGGGTGATTGCAGTGCCATTCGATTCCCCTTGGCTACGCTTCAGGATAGGAAGCGAAGCAGCCGCCCCGCAAGCCGTTCGCCCACGGCTGCCAGTCGCGCCGATGCGCCCCGCCTTCCGCGGGTGGCGATTCAGCCGCCGCCGGCGGTCGGCGTGGCGGCGCAGCGCCGGTCGCTGCCGATGCGGCGAGGTCCATGGCATGGCCGAACATTCGAGACCGATTGCTGGCCGCATCAGCGCTTCGGCGCTGGTCGGACTGGTACTGCTGTCCTGCTCCGCGACGTGGGCCGACGAGCATGCCCGGCGCGAGCCGGCGCGAGCCTATGCGACGCCTGCCGAACGTCGCGAAGCGGGCCGCAGTCGTTCCTTGGCGCCCTGGCTGCAGGCGAGCGCGCTGATCGAGACCGAATTCCAGCGGCGCCGGATCCGTCCGGCCTCCGGCGACGGCACGTCCCGTTCGTGGGACGCCACGAACAGCCTGCAATTGGGGCTGGTCGCCCGGTCGGGTTCGGTCGTGCAGGCCGAACTGGTGCTGCAGTACGAATCGGACACCGCCAAGCCCAGCGTCGACGAGGCGGTCCTGACGCTGGCGCGCGGTGACTGGGAGCTCGAAGCCGGCCGCATGTATACCCCGCTCGGGCAATACTTCAGTCACTTCCCGTCCGGCCCGCTGCTGGAATTCGGCGAGACCCGCGCCGAGGGCGTCGCTCTCGGTTACGCGCCGTCCGAAAAGCTCGAACTGAAAGTGATGCGATATGGGGGGCGGGCGCGTCCCGCAGGCGACGGCCGATGGTCGCTGGATTGGTCGGCGGCATTGGAGGGGCGGCTCGGCGGCGGCTGGAGCCTCGGTGCGAGCTACCAGACCGACGTCGCGGATGCGGCCGATGGATTGCCTGCCGCTCTCGGTCGGCGCCATGCCCGCCGCGTGCCGGCTGCTGCTGCGTACGCCCGCCGCAGCAACGACAGGTTCGAGCTCACCGCCGAGTTGCTGGGCGCGTTGCGTTCATTCCGCGAACTGCCGGCGGACCTCGAGCGACCGCGCGCATGGAACCTCGAGTTCGTCCGCTTCGTCGGACCTCGCTTCCTGTGGGCCCTGCGGCTCGAGGGGAGCCGCGAGCTGGAGGATGCGCCCCGCAGTCGCTGGGGCATTGCGGCAAGCTGGCAGTTGGACCCGCGGGTGGCCGTATCGATCGAGTATCTGAATGGTCACGTCCCGGGCGGGCGTGGGGCTTCAGACGAGCCCGTGCCGGGCCGCCGTGTTCAGCAGGTCGGCGTCCGACTGTCGCTCGCGCCCTGATCGGCTGCGGCAAGCGTCGCCGTCCCATGCGAGATATGCCACAAACCGTCGAACAAAAGCGCTCGAAGGGCCGAGCAACAAAGGCTTTCCGGGCATGCAACAAAGCTCCGATGCAGCCGGCCGGTCACCCGGCCATGCTCGATAGCAGCCGCGTGCATTCGCTGCGGCATGGGATGGCGCGGCTGTCGATGGACTGCCAATTGCTGCAATGGAGGATACGACATGAACGACCAGACCCGCCCGCGACCCTGCCTGAGGGTGCTTGCGCTCGCCGCATTGGCGCCGATCCTCGTGGGTTCCGCCGCCGCACAACTGGAGCTGTCTCAAGTCGAGGTGTTCTTCGAACTCAATGACACCGACGGCAACCTCGGACTTCACGCCGCCATTGACGGTGGGCCCTATACCCGGCTCGAGATCGAAGACCCGTACGGGCGCCCGCTGCTGCGCCTGAGTGCGTCGGGACCACTCGCGAGGCAGGGATTGACCCAGTTCGACTTCGAGAGCGCCGAGCCGGACTTCGACGAACTCTCGCCCGAGGAATTCTTCATGCGCTTTCCGGAGGGGCCCTACGCGGTCGAGCTGAAGCGCCATCGCGACAAGGTCGAGTCCGTCGTCTTCCTGAGCCACGTGCTGGCGGCGGCGCCGTCCGGCATCACGATCAACGACCAGCCGTCCGCGCAAGACTGCGATGCGGACGAACTGCCGATCGTGGCCGGACCGGTGCTCGTCCATTGGGATCCGGTGACGACGTCGCACCCGAGCATCGGCGCATTCGGAGCGGTCGAAATTCTCCGCTACCAGTTCTTCGTCGAGCAGGATGAGGCCGAACTCGCCATCGACCTGCCGCCGACGGTGACCGATTTCGCGATTCCGCCGGATTTCACGGCCGCAGGCGGACTCTTCAAGTTCGAGATCATCGCCCGTGCCGACAACCTGAACAACACCGCGGTCGAGAGCTGCTTCGTCGTCGAGCCCAGCTAGCAGGCACCTGACGGCAGGTCGCACCGTTGCCGTCCGGACTTCAGCGGCGTGCCGACTCGCGCCGAATCGGCGACGCCGGCAGGCTTTCGCCCTCGCTCCCGATCGGGACGCCGTGCTCGCCGACATCTGCCGCGGCGCGGCTCGGGAGCGGGCGGCTCGCCCGGCCGATTCTGCCCGCGGGCAGCAGATCTTCGAGGAAATAAGCACACAGCGCGCTGCGTCCCGGCATGCCGGACTTTCGATAGACTGCGCGCGCCTGATGGCGGATCGTCGCCTCCGTGGTCCCGCGCAGGCTGGCGATCTCGCCGTGGGCAAAGCCCTTGAGCATCAGCAGAGCGACTTCGCGCTCTGCCGTCGTCAATTGCCAGATCTCGAACTGGGCCGCGATCTCCTCGCCCAGTCCCTGCAGATGCGCCTGCGCGCGCTGGCGCCAGGCTTCGCCTTCCGCCCGGGCGAGCCGCAGATCCTCGGTCAGCATGCGACGTTCCTCGTGCACCTGCCGGACGCTGCCCGACAGCAGCGCCACACCGGTCGCAGAGGCCACGATCAGCGCGAGTTCGAAGGCGTCGCCGAGGATTTCGCCGATCGAGCGCACCTCCGTTTCGGTCAGGAAGTCGATCGTCAGCAGCAGCCCGTATGCGCCGAATCCCACCACGCCGGACCAGATGCGATACGAGCGTGAGCGCGGATCCTTCATTGGCACCTCCAGCGCAACAACGTTCGGAAGCAATCGTCGCGCATCGGCGATGCCGCTGCGGCTCGCTTCCGCGGCAGTCAGCATCAGCATAGGCGCTGTGGCACGCTCGGCCAATGCCGGCTTCGTGCCGGGTGCGGGATCGCGGGAGGGTCAAACCGTGCCGCCGTCGGCGTGGACCACCCGTCCATGGATCCAGCCGCCATGCGGGCCGGCCGGCAAGGCGACCGTGTCGGCGATCTCGGCCGGCGTTCCGAGGTGCTCCGGCGTGTTCATCGGCGCCATCCGGTCGACGAGTTCGGGCGACATTCCGTACGGGAACAGGCCGGTCGCCGTTGGCCGGGCGTAGCCGCGTCTACGCCGATGGAACGGTCGCGCAGCCCGATCCACGCCGCCGGCCGGGCCGAACGTGCTCAGTTCTTGCAGCACATCCCGAGGCAATTTTCGGCACAGGGTGCCGCGGGCGAGCTCCGCTCGGCAGATGTGCAGGAGTCGCATGGGGGGATCGGCAAGCCCATCCGAGATCCCGCCGGATTTGCGACCAAGCGGTAATTCGACGAGCGGGCTCCATTCGCACAGCCGCCAAGGAAACCGGCGAGCAGGCAGGCCGCCAGCAGGGGCTTCGGGTGCAGAATCCTGGTCATCGTGGGTCTCCTCCCAGGGTCTCTGGAAAGGGCCGCACCGCCTTTGGCGCAATCCGAAGTGCGCCGCCGAAGGCATTGGCCCGGCTTGCTACCGGCTAATAGCCGGGGTCGGCCAACCGCTCTTACACCGGGGGCCGCGATGAACCGATCGAACGATCAAGCACCAGGACTGCCTTCTGAAACCAGTTGCCTGAAACTTCACTCGAAGGTCCGTATGTCGGGGCGGGGCGATCGTGGCAGCCCGCATGGGAGGGCAGGGTGGAGAGGTACCGGCAGTGGTTCGAATGTGCAGGTCTTTGCTGCGCGAGCGGATTCGGGCCGCAGGTCCCCCGCGTTCCGTTTCCCGGGTTGCGCAACCTGGGCATGAGTTCCTGCCTCGGTTCGTCCGGACGGGGCGGACTGATGCAGCTCTTCCTGCTGTTCCTGCTGGCCACTGCGCTGCTGCAGCCGGCGCGCGCAGACGATCCTGTGCCCGCGGCCGAGGCGTTCATGGGGCCGCACATGCCCTACCGCGCGTTCGAAGGCCTGCCCGCGGAGAGGCTGCAGGTGGCCGGTGCGTCGCTGCGCGTCGCCTTCGCACCGGGCGAACCGGGGCAGTCGCGCGCCGCCGTTCTGCGCTGGGTGGCGCAGAGCGCGCGCATGGTGGCGGACTACTACGGTCGATTTCCGGTCGAGGATCTTCGATTGCTGATCGTACCGACGGCCGGCGGGCGCATCCATGGCACGACCTGGGGTTACCGCGGCGCGGCGATCCGGATTCCGCTGGGACGTGAGGTGCCGGAGGCGGAGATGCTGGAGAACTGGGTGTTGCCGCACGAAATGGTGCATCTCGCGCTGCCCGACCTGGAGGACGCGCAGACTTGGCTCGAGGAAGGCATCGCTACCTACGTCGAGGCGATCGCGCGGGTGCAGGCCGGCCGCCGGGCGGCGGCGGAGATGTGGCGGGAGTTCGTCGAACGGATGCCGATGGGGCAGCCGCGGGCAGGCGATGCCGGGCTCGATCACACGCGCACGTGGGGGCGCACCTACTGGGGCGGGGCGATCTTCTGCCTGCTGGCGGACGTCGAGATCCGCCGTCGCAGCGGCAACCGGGCCGGGCTGCAGCAGGCGCTGCGGGCGATCGTCGAAGCGGGCGGCAACATCACGCGCGACGGCGGCGTCGACGACTTGCTGGCGATCGGCGACCGCGCCACCGGCGGAACTGCGCTGGCCGATCTCTACAGGCAGGTGAAGGACGTGCCCTACCGGGCAGATCTCGATGGCCTGTGGGCACGGCTTGGAGTGAAACTGCACGAAGGGCGGGTCGAACTGAACGAAGCCGCGCCGCTGGCGGCGATCCGGCGCGCGATCGTCGCCCGCGCGCGGACGGAGTAGCGCATCTGGCCGAACCTGGGCAGGCGTGGCGTGAGGCGGCGGCGCAGCCGCGCGCCGGCAGACGACTGACCCTTGTCAGCTCACTTGCGCGGCCTGACCTCGTCCGTTGCGCGCAGGTACTTGCACTCCGGGTGGTCGAAATACTTCGACCGCTCGCATTCCGTTTTCATGCAGCGGTACAGCGCAAACAGCGTGCGCGGCGCGCACAGATCCCGCGGATTGTCCGGTTCCTTCTTGACGACCGCGGGTCGGGGGGGCGGACTCGGCGCTTCGTCCGCCACAGCGGGCGCTGCCGCCGGCGGCGGTGCCTCGGTCGGCGCGGCGTCCGGCGGAGCGGCTTCGGAGGGTGACGACTGCGACACGGCTGCCGTGCCGGCGGGCTCGGCAGCGGGTGGTTCGGCGGTCGGTCCGGGCAGGATGGTTGGCGGCGCCGCGGGCGGGGTCGTCGGTAACTCGGGCGGGGTCGTCGGTGAGTCGGACGCGCTTGTCGTCGGTGACTCGGGAGCGCTCGTCATCTGCGCCGCCGGCGAAGCCGCCACCGGCGACCCGGACAGGCTCGTGACAGGCGGCTCGGCCGGGCTCGTCGCGGGCGGCTCGGGCGGCTCGGGCGGCTCGGGCGAGAGCGCCACGGGTGTCTCAGGTGAGGGGGGGTTAGCCGACTCGGGCGGGACGGGCTTCGGCGGCTCGGCGGCGATGCCTGGCTGCGGCTCCGGGGGACGGGTCGGCGGCGAAGCAGGGGGGAGCGGTCGCGCGGGCACTCGCGCCGTTGCTGTCCCGGGCATGCCGGATTGCAGCACCGTCGCCGTGTTGCGGTAGTCCGACCACAGCACCCAGCCGGCCGTCGCCAGCACGGTGAGCAGCAGCGCGGTGCCGCCGATGAACGCGATCCGGCGCCAGCCGCCCGCCTTCGCTTGGTCGCCCGCTCGGGGCGTCTCGCGCACTTCGTACGGATATGCCTCGCCGGCCGCTTGCGGGGCGCTGTCACGTTCTTTCATTTCCCGCGCCAGGGCAGCCTCGAGCGCTTCCCATCTGGCCGCTTCGTGGGCGTCGTCGTCGCCTGCGTGGGGGGGCTGCGCGGGCGGCGGCGTGAATTCGGGCCCGGTGTCCCAGGCCGATGCGATAGGCGGCCTCGGTTCCGCCCTGGCTTCCGCTGCGGCCGGCCATGGCGGGATCGGTTGCGCGGATGCCTCCTCGGTGTGGGCGCCGCGGGGGGGCGTCGGTGTGAACTCGAACGCTCCGCTGTCATGCCAGCCGGGCGGCAGCGGCGTGGACGTCCCGTGTCGCTCCGCGTCGTAGGTGGCGGCGGAGTCCTCGGCAGGCCGCCGGCCACCGAGCAAGGCACGCCTGAATTCGGCCACGCTCTGCAGCCGCTCCTGCGGCCGGACGCTGAGGCAGCGTTCGATCGTCGAAACGAAGGCCACGCTGTAGTCGAGCTCCGGGAAGCTGCGGCCGAGGCGGTCCACCGCCTCGAACAGGGGCTCCATCTCGTCGTCCAGCGCGCGCACGCTCGAGGCAGGCGGCTCGCGGCCGGTGACGCAGTAGTAGGCGACCGCCGCCAGCGCGTAGAGACTGCTCCACGGCCCCTGCCGCAGGTTCTTCGATTCGGCGTATTGCTCGACCGGGGCGAAGGCGGGATCGACGAAGTCGGTCAGCATCCGGCTGCGAAGGCCGATGAGGTGGCGCGCGGCGCCGAGGTCCAGCAGCACCGGGCGGCCGTCCGGCTGCAGCAGGATGTTCTGCGGCGAGATGTCGCGCGGAAGGCCGCCGGCGTCGTGCAGGACATCCAGCGCCTCGAGCAGTGGCAGCAGCAGGCCGTGCAGCCAGCGTTCGTCCGGCGGGCGCAGCATGCCTTGGCGTGCATCGAGGAGCGTGGTCCCTTCGTAGTGGGGCATCGCCAGGTAGGCGCTGCGGTTGGCCTGCCAGCAGCGACAGGTGCGGACCAGGGCCGGGTGGTCGAGATGCGCCAGCAGCCTGGCATCGTCGATGAAGGCCTCGAGGCCCAGCGCGAAGGTCTCCGCCTGCGCGTCGGAACGTGGGCTCACCTCGATGCCCTGGTGCCGGGTCGCCAGCAGGGCGGGAAAGTATTCCTTGATGGCGACCCGGCGCTGCAGGCCATGGTCCGTGGCCAGATAAACGATGCTGGATCGCCCCGCTGCCAGCACGGACAGCAGCTCGTATTCGTCGAGCCGGGTGCCCGCCGGCAAGGCATCGCGCACCGGCTGAATCTCGCGCTGTGCGGGATTCGCCGAGGCGGCGGGGCCGCCGTGCCTGGAATCGGAAAGAGTGTGACTGTTCATCGTGCGATCGGCGAGGTTGCGGCCGTTCGTCGGGATGCGCCTCGACCAGGATCGAGCTTCGTCGCCGAGTGGCGATCCGCCCGCGAACGCCGGAAGACATTGATGCGATGCATCAAGGGTAGGCGGCGCGCATGCAATGCGGGCGCTTTCTAAACTTTTTTTTTCACAAATGGCGGCCGGGCCCGGACGCCGGCCACGGCTCGATGAATCGCCGCTGGCAGGGCCGGATGCACCCGGCCCCGGGCGGCTGGGCGGTGCCCGGCGCTCCGCGCTATAGGAAGCGCGCCAGAAACGCCCCCTGCCGCCCGGCCGGCAGGGGCAGCCGGACGCGATGGCCGCTGCCGGGGGCGCAGTCCAGGCTGCGGCCGTCGCGGTCGAGGATCCGCGCCACGAGCCATTCCTCGATGCCGGCCGGGTGGATCAGCTCCAGCCGGTCGCCGAGCGAGAAGCGGTTCTTGACCTCCACCTCGGCCAGTCCGTCGGCGTCGTAGCCGACCAGGTCGCCGACGTACAGGCTGCGGCCAGATTCGGAGTGGCCGCGCAGGTAGTTCTGGGTTTCCTGCGGCGTGTGGCGGCGGTAGAAGCCGTCGGTGTAGCCGCGGTTGGCGAGCCCTTCGAGCCGGCCGAGCAGGACCGGGTCCAGCTCGCGGCCGGCGAGGGCGTCGTCGATGGCCTGCCGGTAGGCTTGGCAGGTGCGTGCGGCGTAGTAGGGGCTCTTGGTGCGGCCCTCGATCTTGAGCGAATCGATGCCGATCTCGACCAGCCGCCGCACATGCTCGATGGCGCGCAAGTCCTTCGAATTCAGCACGTAGGTGCCGTGCTCGTCCTCCTCGATCGGCATGTAGCTGCCCCGGCGCTTCTCGCGCTCCTCGAGCAGAAAGACGTCGCCGCCGGCGTCTTCGCGCGCCTCGTGCACCTTGAAGTCCCAGCGGCAGGAGTTGGTGCAGCTGCCCTGGTTCGGATCACGGTGGTTGAAGTAGCCCGACAGCAGGCAGCGGCCCGAGTAGGCGATGCACAGCGCGCCGTGTGCGAAGACCTCGAGCTCGGTGTCGGGGCAGGCGTCGCGGATCTCGGCGATCTCGTCCAGCGACAGCTCGCGCGACAGGATCACCCGCGAGATGCCCGCGCCGCGCCAGAAGCGCACCGCCGCAGCGTTGACCGTGTTGGCCTGCACCGAAAGGTGGATGTCCACCTCCGGCCAGCGCTCGCGCACCAGCATGATCAGTCCCGGGTCCGACATGATCAGCGCGTCCGGCCCGAGCGCCACGACCGGCGCCATGTCGTCCAGGTAGGTCCTGAGCTTGGCGCCGTGGGGATAGATGTTCGAGACCAGGTAGAAGCGGTGGCCGCGCGCATGGGTGCGGCGGATGCCCTCGGCCAACACGTCCAGGCGGCCGAAGTCGTTGTTCCTGACGCGCAGCGAATAACGCGGCTGGCCGGCGTAGATCGCCGTGGCGCCGTAGTCCAGTGCGGTGTCGAGCATCGCCAGCGTGCCGGCGGGGGCGAGGAGTTCTGGGCGGCGGGACATGGCTTGCGGGCGGCGACGCGGGGCCGCGATTATAAGACGTGGCCCGCGCCCTCCGCGAGGGTCGCCGGACTTGGGCAATGATGGAGAAGGCAATGGAGCGGTATCGACAGGCGCTGGGCGAGGCCGAACCCTACGTGACCCGTGACGGATCGGTGATCCGCGAACTGATGCATCCGTCCGTGCACGGCAACGCGGCGCAGAGCCTGGCCGAGGCCCGGGTGGTGGCCGGTACGACCACTCGGGCCCATCTGCACCGGCACAGCGAGGAGCTGTATTTCATCCTCGCCGGGCGCGGTCGGATGGAACTGGGGGAACGATGCTTCGAGGTGGGGCCGGGCGATACGGTCTGCATTCCGCCCGGCACGCGCCACTGCATCGGCGCGCTGGGTGATGAGGAATTGCGCTTCCTGTGCTGCTGCGCGCCGGCCTACCGGCACGAGGACACGCAACTGCTGTGAGGGGGCGTGCCGTCAGTCGTGAGCCTGCGGGGTGGCGCCGAACGATATGCCGGCGGAGGCCTCGATCGGCTCCGAACAGTACAGACCGCGCCCCAGCAGCAACTGGGTGTAGCCGATCGATCCGATCACGACGCCGGCGGGATACAGTTTGCGGCCGTCCTTGTCGAACACCGCGTACGGCAGCGGCGCACGCGCTGTGATTTCGTCCGGCCGGATGCGACGGAGGGGGGCCATGCGCAATTCTCCGGGGATATTTACCGAAGCAGCATAGCGCGTCCGGAGATGCGTGAAAATCTGTCAAAAGTGTTAGTGCGGCGCAGCTTTCGTGCTACCCGCTCAACGCCACATGTCGCGCATGCCGGCCGCCAGATCGATGGCGGCGCGGCGGGGATCGGTGACGCGTTCGCCGAGCGGTGGAGGCGCTGGCCAGCTGTGCTGCGCGAACAGCGGCAGCAGCCGGTTCGGAATGAAGCGCGTGCGCGCGGCATAGACATGGCGGTCGCCGAGGCCGGCCTGGTGCGACGGATGGAAACGCTGCGGAAGCATCAGGTCGAGTTCGTCGCGGGCGCGGGTCATGGCTACGTAGAGCAGGCGGCGCTCCTCGTCGATCTCGGCGTTGCTGCCGGTCGCCAGGTCCGACGGCAGGCAGCCGTCCACCACGTTCAACAGCGTCACGACCGACCATTCCTGGCCCTTCGCCGAGTGAATCGTGGACAGGATGATGTAGTCCTCGTCGAGCAAGGGCTCGCCGGCTTCGGCGCTGCTGGCCTCGGGCGGCTCGAGCGTGAGCTCGGTCAGGAAGTGCTCGGCATCGGGGTAGGTGGCAGCCATCCGCGCCAGTTGGGCGATGTCGGCGCCGCGCGTCGCGGCGTCGTCGTAGAGCCGCTCCAGTTGCGGCTGGTACCAGTCGCACAGGCGCTCGAAGCTCGCCGGCCAGCCGCCCTCGTTGCGACCCGCTGCCTCGATCAGCGCGGCGAAGCCCCGCCACGCCGCGGCGGCATGACCCGGTACCGGTTGTTCGGCCAGCAATGCCGCACCGGGCGGTGCCTTGGCGACGTTGTCCAGCACCGTCGCGGCCGTGCGCGGTCCGAGGCCGGAGAGCAACTGGATGGCGCGAAAGCCGGCCACCCGGTCACGCGGATTGGCCGCCCAGCGCAGCACTGCCAGCACGTCCTTGACGTGGGACGCCTCCAGAAAGCGCAGTCCGCCGAACTTGACGAACGGGATGTCGTGGCGGCCGAGCTCGATTTCGAGCCGGGCGCTGTGGTGGGAGGCACGGAACAGCACGGCCTGCTGCTTCAGGCGCAGGCCGGCCTCGCGCCTCGCCAGCGTCCGCTCGACGATGCAGCCGGCCTGGTCGGCATCGTCCCGCACCGACACCAGCGCCGGCAGTCGTTCGCCGTCCCGCTCGCCGTGCAGCGACTTGGCGAAGCCCTCGCCGGCCAGTGCGATGACGGCGTTCGCCGCGGCCAGGATCGGTCGCGTGCTGCGATAGTTGCTTTGCAGCGCGATGCGGCGTGCCGGCGGGTCGAAGTGGCCCGGGAAGTCGAGGATGTTGCGGATCGTCGCACCGCGAAACGAGTAGATCGCCTGGGCGTCGTCGCCGACCACGGTCAGGCCTCGTCCATCGGGCTTCAGCGCGAGCAGGATGGCGGCCTGCAGCCGGTTGGTGTCCTGGTACTCGTCCACCAGCACGTGGCTGAAGCGCGTGCCGAGTTCGGCCGCCAGCGGCGCCACCTCCATCATGCGAGCCCAGTAGAGCAGCAGATCGTCGTAGTCGAGCACCGCCTGCGCCTGCTTGGCTTCGACGTAGGCGAGGAACAGCCGGCGCAGTTCGGCTTCCCATTCCCGGCACCAGGGGAAGTTCGACTCGAGCACCTGGTCCAGCGCGCGGCATGAATTGATCGTCGCCGAGTAGATCGCGAGGCAGGTGCCCTTCAGCGGAAAGCGCTTGTTGCGCGAGGAATAGCCCAGTTCGTGGCGCGCCAGGTTCATCAGGTCCGCCGAGTCCTCCCGGTCGTGCACACTGAAATCGGGCGACAGGCCGATCCGGCTGGCGAATTCGCGCAACAGCCGGGCGCCGACCGCATGGAAGGTGCCGGACCAGGGCAGGCGGATCGGTGCCGGCCGGCCGCTCGTCGCGGCCGCCTGCGCCAGGATGCGGCGCACGCGGCGCGACATCTCGTCGGCGGCGCGGCGCGAAAAAGTCAGCAGCAGCACGGCATCCGGATCGCGGCCGGCGCGCAGCAGCGCGGCGACGCGGTGGGCGAGCGTAGTGGTCTTGCCGGTGCCGGCACCGGCGATCACCAGCAAGGGCGCGTCCTGCCGGTCGTCGATGCCGATGGTCGCCGCATCCCGCTGGGCCGGGTTCAAGCCCGACAGCCAGTCAGGTGCGCTGCAACTCGTCGCTGGGGCCGGTGCGTTCAATGGCAGCCTCGCAATCGGGGAGCGGATCGTCGGCGAGCACCGCGACGGCCGACGGTAGCGGAATCAGCCCGTCACAGTCGGGGCAGGCCAGCCAGCACCGCTGCGAATCCGCCGCCCGCTCGAAGCGGTGGGCGCCGAGGGCGGCGTGGCAGAACGGGCAAAGGCAGCGAAGCATGGTGCCTCGAGTGAAATCCGGAGCTGTAATTGTATACACCATGTCGAGCCGCATGGCGAGCGCCTCGCGCATTTCGGCGCCGGGGCCCGGATCGAACGCCGGGCCCGCCTTCCCCCACGCCTTTCCCCACTCTTGGGGAATCGGTTGAATGGGTGGGGAATCGCATTAAAACAAGGGCTTGTCTGCAATGGCCCGTGTGGCACGCTTCTGGCTGTTCCTTCCCCAACATGAATTGCTTTGGGGGAGTCGGCACATGTTTGCAATGGGGCCCCGTGGGGGCTGCGGAGGAAGCGGAGGGCGCCATGCGGACGAATGGAGCCGCTGAGCTTGGCGGCCGGATCGGTGCTGCCGCCCGGCGATGGGGCTTGCGGCCGTCGTGCGAATCCGCTCTCGACCCGGTGCGCTGCGGGCGCCGTACGCCGGCGGAGAACGAACGTGCCACCGTTGTTTCCCAGTGAGTATTGCGCCGCGCTGGCACCCGGTCGGATCGAGCTGACGCGCTGTGGCTACGGCCTGCGTCGGCGCGTTGAGGCCTGGCGGCGCGCCGACCTGAGTCCGGCCGGCAAGGAGAGCGATTGCTGGCGCTTCGTGCTGGACGCCTTCGCCGGCCTGCTGGGCGCGGACATTCCGCCTCGCAGCCGGCTCAAGGTCGTGCTGTCGAGCCATTGGGTGCGCTTCCTGGTGTTGCCGTGGAACCCGCAGATCGCCTCGCCCGACGAACTCGCGGCCTACGCGCGGGCCAGTTTCGAGCGGGCGCACGACGAGGCGGCGCGGCGGTGGGAAATCCGTGTCGACGAGGCGCGGGCCGGCTACGGGCGTATGGCTTGCGCGATCGATCGCGAGTTGCTGCTCGGCGTCACGACCGTCGCGGCCGAGGCCGGTTGCCGGCTGGTCGGGGTGCAGCCCTACCTGATGCACGCCTTCAACCCGCTGGCTTCGCCTCTCGGCCGACAGCGCTTCCTGTTCGTGTTGGCCGAGCCGGAACGGGTGACGCTGGCCGCCGCCGACCGCGGCGGCTGGACCTCGGTGCGCAACTGCCCGGTGGCGGCGAGCGAGGAGAGGCTGACGGGGCTGATCGAGCGGGAACTGCAGTTGCTGGGCGGGGAGGCGCCGCGCACGGTCCTGGTGCACGCCCCCCGTATCGCCGCCGGGCAACTGGAGGAAATCGAAGCCGCCGGCGCGAGGATCGTGCTGGCCGGTGGTACAGCCGACTACGCGATGGCCTGGGGCACGCGCGAAGGATGAAGAAATTGGAACTGGACTTTCACTATCGACCGCGCTTCTCCCTGCCCGGGCTGCTGTCGCTGCTGGCCGGACTGCTGGCCTGTCTCTTTGTCGTCTTCGAGCTGATCGAAGTGCGACGTAGTCTGGGCGAGGAAGGGGTGGTACTGGCCCGCGTCGAAGCGGCCCTGCCCAGATCCGGCTCGTCCGACCGGTGGGTGCGCGGCGCACGGCAGGGGGCGGCGCCGGCGGAAGGTGAAACGATCGAGGGCGCGCAGGCCGTCGCCGGGCGGTTGGCGGTCCCTTGGGCCGAGTTGATGGCCACCATCAAGCAGGCCGGCGAGGACGGCGTGGCCGTCACCGCGCTGTCGCCCGATCCGGACAAACGGACGATTCGGATCGAGGCCCTGGCGCGCGACCTGCACGCAATGTTGGACTACAACGCGCGCCTGGCGGCATCGCCGCTGCTGGCCGAAGTCGCGCTCAGCAGCCACGAACTGGTGCTGGATGACCCAGCGCAACCCGTCCGGTTCAGCCTGACCGCTATCTGGAGGCAAACAGATGCTCGGAATCAGTAGATTGACGCTCGCAGAGCAGGTTCGCCGCGCAGGCCTGCCGGGCATGGTCGGTTTGGCGCTGTCGGCCTGTGCGGCCATTGCCGGACTGAGTGTGCTGCTGCCTGCCAGACGCCAGCTCGACGAGACCCGCCTGGCCGTGACCGCAGCCCGCCCCCAGTTGCACGCATCGGGCCGCTACGAGCAAGGGCCGGCGAGCGCAGAGGAGCAGTTGGCGCGCTTCTACGAGCGCTTCCCGGCCCGCCGCCAGGCCCCGCAGCTGCTCGAGCAGGTATACCAGGCCGCCAGCGACTTCGGCCTGCAAGTGCTGCATGCCGACTATGTGATTGCCGACGAACGGGAAGCCGGCCTGGTCAGCTATCGGGTGCTGGTTCCGCTGACGGGCCAGTACGGGCAGATCCGCGGCTTCGTCGAACGGGTGTTGCAATCGGTGCCGACGCTGGCCGTGGACGAACTCGGCCTGTCCCGCGAGCGGGCCAGCGAAAATCGGCTCGACGTGCGCCTGCGCTTGAACCTCTACATGACCAGGACGTAGCCGTGGCGATCGGTCGGTACTGCTGGCACTCACTCCGTCCGGCATCGCGCCGCTGGCGACGGAGAGCGGATTTCCGCAGAGGCGGGCCACCACGCCGCCGGGCAGGGGGCTGCCGTCTCGCGCTGGCTGTCCGTCCCTCGAAAGCATCCGGCATTTCCCGGCTCGTCGGGCCGGGCGAACGATGTTGCAACGCAAATGCATACCGCTTGGGAGCTCCCGGGGCGCGATTTGCTCCGGTGCGGCCGAACGGGCTCACGTTCCGGCACGGGAATCGCTTCATACGGAATGTCCGGGCCGCGGGACGAGCCGCGGATCTCATTGTTCCGAAAACGCTTTGGCCGCATCGAACGCTCGTCGCTGCCACGGAGCCTGTCGTCACTCGTGGCGCCCGCGCCGGCGCCAATAGATGAGGGTGAGTGTGATACGGATCAATGCTTTGGATGGACATTCGGCGCACAGTGAGCATAGTGCAGTTGCAAAAAGTTACATGCTGCATGCCCCGTGACCGATCCGCGAAGGGCCATGCGGGAGAACAAGGATATGGAACTGTCGATGTTCAACGGGCGGCTCAAAGGCGAGCGCCGCGAGGCGGGGGCCGATGAGGAGGCCGCCGCCTCGGCCGATCAGGCCGACGCGGCCGGCGGCCGGGCTGCCGCATCCGAGGCGCCGCGGAGGTTCAGGCTGCTGAAGTGGTTCGCGGCGGCCAGCTTCGTCGCGGTCATGATGATCATTGCCGGCTTCGCGGCACTGCTGTCCCACTTCGTCGGCGAGGCGATCCTGCGCCACGACGCCACGCTGACCAGCGAATTCATCAGCAACCTGGCGGATACCGAGGTCTTGCATGGCGGCATGATCGGTCAGCTGACGCTGGGCCAGATCCTCGATCCGCATTTCGACGCCGACCGCTTCAACGTCTCGGCCGAGCGGGCCGCCTCGGCGCGCGCCGAATTCCTGTCACACGTGGCGATGCTGCCGGACGTGGTGATGGTCAAGGTCTATTCGCGGGATCGGGAAGTGGTGTGGTCCACGGCGGTCGGCATGCTGGGCAAGCCCGACAACGACAACCGCAACCTGGAGCACGCCTTCAGGAAGAAGGAATTGACGATTTCGCACAGCTTCTCGCCGTTCGCGGGCAATGCTGACGGGGATGACCACGGCTTCGCGAAGAGCAGCACAGAGTACTTTGTCGAGGAATACATTCCGCTCTTCGACATGCACGAGGAAGTGGCCTCGGTGGTCGAGGTGTACAAGCAGCCCAAGTCGCTGCGCGAGACGCTGTTTGCCGGCCGGCTGCTGGTGTGGGCGCTGGCCTTGTTCAGCGGTCTGGTGCTGTTCGGTGCGCTGGTATGGATCGCGCGGCGTGGCGAGAAGCTGATCAACGAGCACCAGGTGCGCCTGATCGACGCCGAGAACCTGATGGTGATCGGCGAAATGTCCGCTGCGGTCGCGCACGGCATTCGCAATCCCCTGGCCGCGATCCGCTCCAGCGCCGAACTGGCGATGGACAGCGAGGGGGCTACGCTGAAGAAGAATCTCGAGTCGATCATCCGCCAGTCGGATCGGCTCGGACGCTGGCTGAAGGAACTGCTGGTCTACGCCGGGCCGATCCAGTCTCACGCCGACGAGACGGTCGATGTCGGCGCGGTCGTGCACGAATGCCTGGCCGGCATGCGCCATCAGATGGAGAAGCAGCGCGTCGACGTGGTGCTGACCCAGCGCGGCGAGGTGGTGCCGATCATCGCCGCGAGCCGCGCCGTGGTGTCGCAGCTGGTGCACACCATCCTGTCCAATGCGCTGGAGGCCATGCAGCGGGGCGGCATGCTGCGGGTGACGATCGAGGGCCAGGCCGGCCGGCGTCCGCTGCGGCTGATCATCGAGGACAGCGGGCCCGGCATGACGCCCGAGCAGATGCAGCAGATCTTCAAGCCCTTCTTCACCACCAAGAGCACCGGTCTGGGAATCGGACTGCCACTGGCCAGACGCATCATCGATCGACTTGGCGGAGATATTGCATTCTCCAGCCGTGTCGGGTCCGGTACCCGGGTTCAGATCACGTTTGGAACTATGGAGCAGACCGTTGAGTAATCTGGCACTGATCATCGAAGACGATGAGACTCTTGCCGAGAACGTCTGCGTCTTCCTGGAGCGTAACGGCTGGGATGCGCATTACTGCCTGACGGCGGAAGAGGCTCTGAAGTCGCTCGAAACCACCCATCCCGACATCGTCGTGTCGGACGTCATGCTGCCGGGTCTGTCCGGGCTGCAGCTGATGGAAAAGATCAACGAGATGGATCGCGACCTGCGGGTGATCTTCATGACCGGCTCCGAGCGGGTGCAGACCGCCGTCGAGGCCATGAAGCTCGGCGCCGCGGACTACCTGACCAAGCCGGTGGCGCTGGCCGAACTGAAACTGTCGGTGGAGCGGGCGCTGGGCAGCGTCAAGATGGAACGCACCTTGTCGGCCCACAATCGGCGCCAGGCGGAAAAGGGCGGCCTGAAGCGGTTGATCGGCGGTTCGGCGACGATGGAAGAGGTGAAGGGGCGCATCCGGCAGATCCTGGACGCCGAATCGCGCCTGACCGAGGACGAGTTGCCGGCCGTGCTGGTCACCGGCGAGACCGGTACCGGCAAGGAGCTGGTGGCCCGCGCGCTGCATTTCGACGGTTCGCGCTCGACCCAGCCCTTCGTCGAGGTGAACTGCGCCGCCATCCCGGACCATCTGCTGGAGTCCGAACTGTTCGGTCACGAGCGGGGCGCATTCACCGACGCCAAGGAGCGCAAGGTGGGCCTGGTCGAATCGGCCGAAGGCGGTACGCTGTTCCTCGACGAGATCGGCGAGACCGACCTGACGATCCAGGCCAAGCTGCTGAAGTTCCTCGAAGACCGCACGGTGCGCCGGATCGGCAGCCTGCGCACGCGGCGCGTCAACGTGCGCATCGTCAGTGCCACCAACCGGGATCTGGCGCAACTGGTGCAGGAAGGGCGCTTCCGCAGCGACCTCTATTTCCGCTTGCGCATCATCGATGTCAAGATCCCGGCGCTGCGCGAGCGCGGCAGCGACGTACTGGAACTGAGCAAGTATTTCCTGAAGGAACTGGGGCGCCGCTACGGCAAGCGCGACCTGATCTTCAGCCAGGACGCGGAACGCATGCTGATGGGCTACAACTGGCCCGGCAACGTGCGCGAATTGCGCAACATGCTGGAGGAGACGGTGCTGCTGGCCAGCCACCCGGTGATCATGCCGGAGCAGTTGGCACTCTGTTCGCGCGCCATGAGCCATCCGGCCGTGGCCGAACAGATCGCGCCGCCAAACTGCATATCGAGCTGCAGTTCGCCGCTCAACGGCGCGCGCTACGGGCCGATCCAGGGCAAGCCCGGCGATCCGGACCGGGACGAAGTGGTGCGGGTGCTGGAGCGCACCGACTGGAACGTCTCCAAGTCGGCCAAGCTGCTCGGCCTGTCGCGCGACATGCTGCGCTATCGCATCGAGAAATTCGGTCTCGAGCGACCCACCTGAGCGAGGCCGTCGCGCAGATCAGCGCAGCGACTCGGCCCGTTGCATCCCTCGGCGGGCCGCCTTCGCCCGGCTGAACGGTGCGGCCTTGCCGCCTGGCCGGCAGTCCTCGGCCCGCTCCCGCAAACCGAATGCACCGCAGCTGGCATCCAATGTGCATTGCTCCCGGCAGGACCGTCCGGAGCGGTGTGTCGAGCAGGGGGCCACGATGCGCCGACGGAACTCCGGGCGGTCCACCCGGCGACGCCGCATGGTCGCCTCGGCGCCCACGCCCAAGGCCCACCAAGCCCGGCTTGCAGCCGGTCGGACCATCCTCGGGCGCGGCTCCGGTCTGGCGTCGTGCCGGCCATCGGAACCTCACTGGGCGCGGTGGCCCCAGGTTTGGGGGGCGTGCCGCCCCCCAAACCTGG
>JBNLET010000147.1:0-9786 GCA_050305135.1 Rhodocyclaceae bacterium
GACCCGTTCGAGCAACGCCCTCTCGAATGGCCGATAGAGCCAGTACGCGATCGCAAGCTTGCGCCGAATGCGCGACTGGACGATGTCCGCATGCCAGTGCACGACCCACGGCAGCCGGCGTGCGGCCGGTACCGCCAGTGCCCACAGTGCCGAAAGATTCGGGACGTGCAGATGCAGCACGTTCGGCTTGAAGTCGTGAATGGCCTTTGCCAGACGGTACGGAAAGGCTGGTGCGATCGGCGCGAAGACCAGCGAGATCGGGGCCGGGACACGCCGCAGCCAGTCCGGGTCTTCCTCGCGTGGTTCGCCATGGACCAAGGCAAACGAGCTTTGTCCGGCAGAGCGTTGAGCCCGCACCAAGTCGGCAAGATAGGTCTCGATCCCGCCGCGCTCAGGTGGGAAGAACTTGCCGACGTGCAATACGCGAGGCAGGGGTGCGTCGGATGCCGGACTCACGATTCGTCGGATGGATGGCTGCGCGGAAACATGCGATTGTAGTAGGATCGCCTGTTTGTGGCAATGTGTTTCCCCGCCGATCGATGATGAAACAACTCCTGCAAGGGCGCGTCGCCTTCCTGCTCGCGGTCTTCGCGATCGTTGCGGCTGTATACGGATTCTGGTTCGGCAATGGGCTGGTGTTCGACGACGCTCGCCTGACCGACGGCACGATCTTCGGCGCGTACGGCTCGCTGGCCGAGCTGAAGCCGCGCTTGCTCTCCTACGGCAGCTTTGTCTGGCTCGGTGACGGTCACTGGCCGGTGCAGCGTGCCATCAATTTGCTGCTACACCTCGGCACCGCGCTCGGTTTGTGGTTCCTGGTGCGCGGCCTGATGGCGGCGACCGACTGGCGGCGGGAGGATGCCGATCCGCCGGACGTCGGGTCGCTGGACATGGCGGCCGCAGCCGGCGTGGCGCTGTTCGCGGCCAACCCGGTGGCGGTGTACGGCGTCGGCTACCTGATCCAGCGTTCGGTCGTGATGGCCGGCTTGTTTTCGGCCTGGGCGCTGGTCGCGGTGCTGGCCGCGGCGCGCGGGCGGGGCTGGGGCTATCTGCTCGTCGCCGTCGCGCTTTACGTGGCGGCGCTGCTGTCGAAGGAGCACGCGGTGATGCTGCCGGTGCCGGCGATGGCGCTGTATTGCATCGTGCGGCGCCCCCCGACCCGCGTGGTGGTCGGATCGCTGGTCGCGGGAGCCGTACTGGTGGGCGCGCTCGGCGCGCTGCTGGCGTCCCACTACAGTGGCGTGGTCGGCCAGGTCTTCGACGCGCGCTCGCGGCTGATGCTGCAGCAGCTCGATGCGTTGCGTCCGGGCGTCGAAGCGCACGCGCTCGGCCTGAGCATGCTGGACCAGGCCTGGTTGTTCTTCCGCTACGGCCTGCTGTGGCTGCTGCCCAACGTGATGTGGATGTCGGCCGATCTGCGGCCGTCGTTTCCGCTGGACTTCACCGATTTCCCGCAGATGCTCGGCGGGCCGCTTTACTTGCTGCTGCTGCTGGGCTCCGTCGTGCTGATGGTGCGCCACCGCGACTGGCGCCAGTATCTCGGCTTCGCGCTGTTCGCGCCGGCGGCGCTGTTTGCGACCGAGTTCGCCACGGTCTGGGTGCAGGATCCGTTCGTTCTTTACCGCAGCTACCTGTGGGCGCTCGGCATGCCGTTCCTGTTTGCGCTGCCGTTCATCGGCGCCCGGCCGCAAACCACGATGATCGTGGCCGGCGTGCTGGTCCTGCTGTTCGCCGGCCTGTCCTTCGAGCGGCTGCGGACGTTTCGCAGCGACGCCACGCTGTGGGCGGACGTGGCGGCAAAGCACGATCCCAAGGCCGGGCCGGCGGCGGTCGGCCGTGGCCGGGCCTACATGTGGCGGGGCAACGACATGTTCGTGCGGGGCATGTTCACCAATGCGCTGCTCGACTACGACCAGGCCTTGCGCGTCGGCGAGCA
The DNA here is from genome assembly GCA_050305135.1 of Rhodocyclaceae bacterium. Lineage (GTDB taxonomy): Bacteria > Pseudomonadota > Gammaproteobacteria > Burkholderiales > Rhodocyclaceae > Cognatazoarcus. The sequence continues at coordinate 1,937 of JBNLET010000147.1, forward strand.
TCGCGGCCAGGTGCAGTACCATCGCGCGGCCGCGCTGAAGATGCTGGGGCAGAACGATGCGGCGCTGCAGGCGCTCGCCGCATCGGCGCAGGCGGGGGGCGATCCGGACAATCCGGCCGCGGTCGATTTCCTCAAGGCTCAGACGCTGCGCGACCTGGGCCGCCACGACGAGGCTGGCGAAGCGGCTCGTGCCGCGCTCGCGGAAGGGCTCGGCGGCGAAGAGCGCATTCTGGCGCTATCGATCAGCGCCAGGGGCTATGTTCGCCGGCGCGAGCACCAGGCCGCCGTGAGCGGCTTCGAGGAATTGCTGGCGCTTGCGCCGGAGCATCGCGAGGCGCGCGTCGGACTGGCCCTCAGCCTGAGCGCCCTGGGGCGCCAGGCCGAGGCTGAGAAGGAACTCGAGACCTTGCAGCGGCAGGGCGACGGTGCCGACGTGCACTTCGGCTTTGCGATGCTCTATTCGCGCACCGGTCGCCACGACAAGGCGCTGGCCGAGGCCGAGCGCGCGCTGGCGCTGCGGCCGGGCGATCCGGCGTTGAAGGGGCTGGTGGCGCGCTTGAAGGGTTCGTAGGCGATGGCGATCTACGCGATCGGCGACGTGCAGGGCTGTTTCGACGAGTTGCGCGGGCTGCTGGATCGGATCCGCTTCGATCCGGCGCAGGATCGTCTGTGGCAGGTCGGTGATCTGGTCAATCGCGGACCGGCCTCGCTCGAGGTGCTGCGCTTCGTGCGCGGCCTCGGCGAGGTGGCGACCGTCGTGCTGGGCAACCACGACCTGTATCTGCTGATGGTCGCGGCGGGTTTCCGCAAGCGGGGCAAGGACGACACGCTCGGCCCGGTGCTGAAGGCCGACGACCGCGACGAACTGCTCGACTGGCTCGCCACGCGCCCGCTGATGCACGTCGAGAACGGCTTTGCGATGGTGCATGCGGGCCTGGTGCCGCAATGGGGCGTGGACGCTGCCCGGCAAAGGGCCGCCGAGGTCGAGGCGGTGTTGCGCGGCGCGGGTCGGCAGGACTTTCTGGCGGAATTGCAGGGCAACCAGCCGGACCGCTGGAACGAACGTCTGGCGGGGCAGGATCGCTTGCGCTTCATCGTCAACGTAATGACGCGGATGCGCTTCTGCACGGCCGACGGCCGGCTCGAATTCCGCACCAAGGGGCCGCCCGAGCTGGCACCGGCAGGCCACATGCCGTGGTTCGAAGTGCCCGGCCGAGCCGGCACGAGCCACACCATCGTCTGCGGCCATTGGTCGGCGCTCGGCTTCCGCCGGCGGCAAGGCCTGCTGGCGCTCGACACCGGCTGCCTGTGGGGCGGCGAGCTGACCGCCGTGCGGCTCGAGGACGGCCTGGTGTTCCGCGAGCCGGCCAGGTCGCGGCGACGATGAGGGCGCCGGCGGGCGGCGCGGCTTTATCTGCCGGCAGGCGTCGCGATACCATTAGCAAGTTTTGCCGATGAATCCAACGGCCCGCCGTGCAGCGGTGGGCCCGCCTCGATAGCGCCCGCCTTGCCAAGTAGCCTGGACATCCAGATCGTCTCGCACGCCACGCCCGGGTTGGTCGATGACCTGCTCGACGACCTCGCCGGCCTGCCGGCCAGCGTGCGCGTGCTCGAGAACGTGGCCGGCGTAGCGCTCACCGCGCGGCCGGGCGTCGAGGCCGTCGCCCACGCCGACGGCCGGCAGCGCAGCTTCGCCGACAACCACAACATTCTCGCCCGGCGCGGCGAGGCGGCCGTGATCGCGATCCTGAACCCGGATCTGCGCCTGGCGCCGGGCGTCTTCGAGCCGCTGCTGGCGGCCTTCGACGATCCGCGCGTCGGCATCGTCGCGCCGCGGGTGCGCGCCCCGGACGGCCGCCTGGCCGACAATGCCCGCCGCATCCTGACGCCAGCGCGATTGCTGTCCGACCGGCTGCGGCCGTCGCGCCGCCGCACCGACTACCCGGTCGAGTCGGCGCCCTGCGAGCCCGACTGGGTGGCCGGCATGTTCCTGCTGGTGCGCCGCCGCCTGTTCGAGGATCTGGGCGGCTTCGACACCGGCTACCGGATGTATTGCGAGGACATGGATCTGTGCATCCGGGCCTGGCTGGCCGGCTGGCGCGTCCGCTGCCTGCCGTGCGAGGGCGTGCGTCACGACGCGCGCCGCGCCAGTCTGCGCGATGCGCGCCATCTGGGCTGGCATCTGCGCAGCCTGCTGCGCTTCTGGCGCACGCCGGCCTACCGGCACTTCGTCGCCGCGCCGCCGCCGCGCGACGCCGCCCGATACGTGGAGCGGGCGCGATGATGCCGCTGGCGATGGTGCTGATGTCGATGGTGTTCGTCGCACTGCTGATCCAGATGCTGCGTCCGGCCGCACTGCGGGTCGGGCTGGTGGACGATCCGGGCGGGCGCAAGAAGCATCAGGGCTCGATACCGCTGATCGGCGGCGTCGCGATCGTGCTGGCCTTCGCGCTGTCGAGCCTGGTCTTCGTGCCGATCGTCGCGCCCTACCGGCCGCTGTTCGTCGGCCTGGCGCTGCTGGTGATCATCGGCGTGATGGACGACCTGCGCGAGCTGGCGCCGCGCAACAAGCTCGCCCACCAGTTCATCGCCGCGGTGCTGATGACCTCCTGGGGCGGCAACTACCTGCGCGACCTGGGCATGCTGTGGGGCGACCAGGTGTTCGACCTGATGGACTGGGGCATCCCGTTCACGCTGTTCGCGACCTTGTCGGTCGTCAATGCCTACAACATGAGCGACGGTGTCGACGGGCTGGCCGGCGGCTGGGCGCTGATCAGCTTCGCGATGATGGCCTACCTGGGCGATCTGACCGGGCAGCAGACGCTGGCGGCGTTCTCGAAGATCCTGGTCGGCTGCCTGGCCGGCTTCCTGCTCTTCAACCTGAGGCACCCCTGGCGGCAGAGGGCGGCGGTGTTTCTCGGCGATGCCGGCAGCATGGCGATCGGCTTCCTGGTGGTGTGGTTCTCGGTCGAGTTGACCCAGCCGGTGCCGCCCGGCCAGTTGCGCGTGCCGCCGGTGGTGATGCTGTGGGTCTGCGGCCTGGCGCTGATCGACATGTTCGCGGTCACGCTGCGGCGCATGAGCAAGCGGCGCAACCCGCTCAATCCCGACCGCACGCACCTGCACCACGTGCTGGTCCGGATCGGTTTTTCCGATAGACGGGTAGTATTCTTCCTGATGCTGGTCAACGCCCTGCTGGCCTTGGTCGGTATCGGCGGCTGGTTGTACGGCGTGTCGGAGTTCGTGCTGTTCGCGGCATTCCTGGGCCTCACCGGGGTCTACCTATATGCGGCCAGCCACGCCTGGCGGCTGTCCCGGTTCGCCAGGCGCTACTTGCGACGGAACGGCAACGGCCGGCAGCGGCAATCGATGGAGCGGTGATGGGCGCGGGCGAAGCATTGGACGATCAGGTCTCGGCGGCGGAGGGCACCGGCCAGCGCATCGGCGAGATGCTGGTGGCGGCCGGCAAGCTGTCGGCCCGCGACCTGGAGCAGGCTCTGGCCGCCCAGGGCGAGATGCAGGACTTGTTCGGCCGGATCCTGGTCCGGCTGGGGCTGCTGGCCGAGGTCGACCTGGCCCAGGTGCTGGCGCGGCAGCTCGGCGTGCCGCTGGTCGCGGCCGCCGCCTTCCCGGACGATCCGCTGCCGGTGCCTGGCCTCGCGCCGGACTACCAGCGCATGCATCGGCTGCTGCCGCTGGCGGTCGAGGACGGCTGCCTGCGGGTCGCGATGGCGGTGCCGCAGGACGCGTTCCTGATCAAGGCCATGCGGCTGGCGACCGGGCTGCGGGTGGCGCCGTCGCTGGCGCTGGAATCCGAACTCGACGCGGCGCTCGAACGCTACTTCGAATCGCCGGACGAGGACGAAGAGGATGCCGGCGAGGTGCGTGGCGACGGGGCCGACAGCGAGTTCGTCGAACACCTGCGCGACCTGGCCACCGAGGCGCCGGTGATCCGGCTGGTGAACCAGATCATCGGCAAGGTGGTGGACATGCGTGCCTCCGACATCCACCTGGAGCCGTTCGAGGACAACCTGCAGGTGCGCTACCGCATCGACGGCGTGCTGCAGAACGACGCGCCGGTGGCGATCGACATGGCGGCCGCGGTCACCTCGCGCATCAAGCTGATGGCGCATCTGAACATCGCCGAGCGGCGGCTGCCGCAGGACGGCCGGATCAAGACCCGGGTCAAGGGGCGCGAGATCGACCTCAGGGTATCCACGCTGCCGACCGTGCACGGCGAGAGCGTCGTGATCCGGGTGCTGGACCGCGCCAGCGTGCGCATCGAACTCGAGAAGATGGGTTTCTCGCCGGACATCCTGGCCGACTATCGCGATCTGCTGGAGCGGCCGCACGGCATCCTGCTGGTTACCGGCCCGACCGGCTCGGGCAAGACCACCACGCTGTACGCCTCGCTGACCAAGCTGGATTCGGCGAGCTTGAAGATCGTCACGGTCGAGGACCCGGTCGAATACCAGCTCGGCGGCATCAACCAGGTCCAGGTGCAGTCCCAGATCGGGCTCGATTTCGCCCATTCGCTGCGCTCGATCCTGCGCCAGGATCCGGACGTCATCATGATCGGCGAGATGCGCGACGGCGAGACTGCCCAGATCGCGGTGCAGTCGGCCCTGACCGGCCACCTGGTGCTGTCCACGCTGCACACCAACACCGCGGCCAGCGCGGTGATCCGGCTGGTGGACATGGGCATCGAGCGCTACCTGATCACCTCGACGCTGAACGGCGTGCTGTCGCAGCGGCTGGTGCGGCGACTGTGCCAGGACTGCCGCCAGCCGGTCGAGCTCGATCCGGCGGCAGTCTCGGCCGCGGGCCTGAAGCCGTTCATGGCGCCGGGCGCCAGCCGCATCTACCGGCCGGGCGGCTGCCCGGCCTGCAAGCAGACCGGCTACCTGGGACGGACCTCGATCCACGAGCTGCTGCTGATCGACGACGCGATGGTGGCGGCGATCCTCGACGGGCGCGACGCCACCGCGCTGCACGCGCTGGCCCGCAGCCAAGGCATGCGCACGCTGAACGAGGACGGGCTGCGCAAGGTGGCCGAGGGCGTCACCTCGCTGGAAGAGATCGCCCGGGTGACCCAGGACCAGCAGGATGAATGAGTTCCGCTACCGCGGCGTGCGGGCCGACGGCTCGCTGGCGGAAGGGACCTTGAGCGCCGAGAACCGCAACGCGGCGCTGGCCCAGATCGAGCGCATGCGGCTGACGCCGATCGATCTGAGCGAAGCGGCGGGCGGCGGCGCGGCGGCGCTGCCCGCAGCGAAAGCCCGGCGCCGCGGCGGGCGGCGCATCCGCGCCGCCGACGTGGAAGACCTGACCCGCTCGCTGTCGATCATGCTGCGGTCCGGCGTGCCGCTCGACCGGGCGCTCAAGGTGATGGCCGGCATGGCCCAGAGCGAGGCGCTGGCGGCGGTGGTAAACGACCTCCATGCCGCCGTCAAGGGCGGCAAGTCGCTCAGCGCGGCACTGGCGGCCCACCAGCCGGTGTTCGGCGAGTTCTACATCAATATGGTGCGGGCGGGCGAGGCCGGCGGCCAGCTGGCCGAAGTGCTGGCCCGGGTCGGCGAACATCTCGAGCGCTTCAGGAATCTGCGCGAAGGTGTCATCTCGGCGATGATCTATCCGGCCATCCTGCTGGTGGTGGCGCTGTTGTCGGTGTTCCTGCTGCTGACCTTCGTCGTGCCGCAGTTCGAAACCCTGTTCAACGACATGGGCGACGCATTGCCGCTGCCGACGGCCGTGATCGTGGCCGCCGGTCACTTCTTCGGCGATTGGTGGTGGCTGCTGGCGTTGCTGGCGGCCGGCCTGGTCTGGGCCTGGCAGAGATACGTCGGGACGCCGGAAGGCCGGCATTGGCGCGATACCCGCTTGTTGTCCCTCCCCATTCTCGGTGAACTGGTCCGGAAGTACGAGTTGACCCGCTTTTCGCGCAGCATGGGTACTCTGCTGAGCGGCGGCGTGTCGATCGTGCAGTCGGTTCGAATCGCCGCTCAAACTGTGGCAAACTCGCCGCTCCGAAATGCGCTGGAAGGCGTTACCCCCTTCATCAAGAAGGGTGGTCGCATGGCGGACGCATTGACTGAGACCGGGTTGTTCACGCCGCTTGCGCTGAACATGGTGCGGCTCGGCGAGGAGACCGGCCGACTCGATACGATGCTGCTCGAACTTGCCCGGGTGCACGATGCCGAAGTGCAGGCAGGGATCAAGCGCGCGCTGACGCTGATCGAGCCCGTGCTGATCCTGACCCTGGGCGTCGTGATCGCGGCGATCATCGTGTCCATCCTGATGGGCATCCTGTCGGTGAACGACTTGGCGGCCTGACGTGCTCCGGTTGGGGGCACCTAATCCGATTGAAGAGTGGTTTTGATGACTGACATCTCAAGAGCCCGGGCGGCGGGCTTCACCCTGATCGAACTTCTGGTCGTCCTGGCGATCCTGGGGCTGCTTGCCGGCTTGGTCGGGCCTCGCGTGCTCAGCCAATTGGGGGGCGCCAAGAGCAAGACGGCCAACGTCCAGATCAAGGACTTGGAGCAGGCGCTCGAACTCTACAAGCTGGACGTGGGGCGCTTTCCGACCAATGACGAAGGCCTGAATGCGCTGGTGGTCAAGCCTGCGACCGCCACCGGCTGGAACGGGCCCTACCTGAAGCGCAAGGACGTACCGGCGGATCCCTGGGGGCACCCGTACCAGTACTCGGTCCCCGGACAGCATGCCGAAGTCGATATCTACAGTTTCGGTGCCGACGGCGTGGCAGGCGGCGACGGTGAGAACGAAGACGTCGGCAACTGGAAGTGAGGCTTGTCGGCCTGGCGAGCCGCTGCGGCCAGGGCGGATAGGTGCCGAAGCCGCAGGCTTCACTCTGCTCGAGCTGATCGTCGCATTGGCCATTGCCTCCCTGCTGCTCGGGGTCGTGCCGGTCGCGGTAGGGAAGCTCTATGAATCGATCGAGTACCGGGCGACGATCCGCGAACTGCTGTCGGACCTGCGCCGGGCACGTGAAATGGCCGCCGCAGAGGGGCGGCAGGTGCGATTCGAGATCGATTTGAAGAACCTGCGCTATGGGCTCGCGGGGGAGCCGGGCAAGCGGTTCCCGGAAGGTTACCGGGTGAGTACCGTACTGGCCCAGACCGAGCAAGACGGGCAGGGCGTAGGTGCCATCCGCTTCTTTCCCGATGGGGGCTCGTCGGGCGGGAGCATCAGCGTCGAGAGGCCTTCCGGCCAAGGTACCCGACTGCGGGTGGACTGGCTTCTTGGACGCATAAGCCAGGAAGACCCCGAAGGCCGCACATGAGTCGCCGCCCCCGTGCCACGCGCGGGTTTTCGCTGATCGAAGTGCTGGTTGCCTTTTCGATCATGGCACTCGTGCTCGGCGTTGTTTACCGGAGTGGAGCGGGATCGCTGCGGGGGGCCGTCGTCGCAGATCAGTATTCGCGCGCCTTGCTGTGGGGCCAGAGCCTGGTGGACTCGCGTGCGGATGTCCCACCCAGCGGATGGTTCGACGCCGGCACCACGGCCGACGGTTTCTCATGGGTGATTGCGAGCCGTCCGCTGAACGACGGCGAGGACGAAGGCGTCGTCGAATTCCCTCTGCAAGAGGTGACGGTTCGCGTCGAGTGGAGCGATCGAGGGCGCTCCAGGCAGGTTTCGTTGTCGACGGTTCTGCCGCAGGCAAGGCCCGATGCCCCGCAGCGCTGACAATTGCAGAGCAAGCGGCCGGATCCCGCCGCATCCGCGTGGGTTTACGCTGGTGGAGGTGGTGGTCGCGATCGCACTGGTCGCGACCATCCTGCTGGGCATGGTATCGGCATTGCGGACGCTCGGCAGCACGGCCCAGAGGG
>JBNLET010000148.1:0-7784 GCA_050305135.1 Rhodocyclaceae bacterium
ATGCTCGCCTCGATCAGCACCTGCGCCGCGGCGACGTCGAGCTTGCGCAGCGCCGACTCGATCTTGGTGTATTCGGCCCGCGGCGCGAAGATCAGCAGCGCGTTCTGATTGGTGTCGGCGACGACCCGCACGTCCTCGCCCAGCGAGACGCCGGCGACCTGCTTCTTCGCCTTCTTGCTCTTGGAACTGCTGCCGAAGGCACTGTAGCCCGACCGGGTGCCGCTGCGACTGCCCAGACTACTGATCAGCCCGCCCGCGCCCGTCGTGCCGGACGACGAAGCGCCGCTCGACGACGACGAGGTCGCCAGCCCCTGCGCGACACCTTCGTCGCGCGCCGTCGTCGACGTACCGGTACCTCCGCCGAAGATGCTGTTCAGCAGCGTGGCCAGATGGTCGGCCGAGCCGTTCTGCACCGGATAGACGAACAGCGTGGAACCGCCGTCGCCCTCGGGCCGATCGAGCTTCTCGATCCATTCGCGAGCCTTGTCTATATAGGCGGCGCGCGGCGAGACCACCAGCACCGCATTGAGGTTTTCGATCGGCAGTACCTTGACCAGACCGCCCAACGGCGAGGTGCCCATCACAGCCTGGGCCGCGGCCGCCGCGCCTTGCACGCCCAGGCTGGCGGCACCGCCCGCGACCGGCGAAGCGGCCTGCTTCGCTCCCGCTGTCGACGCTGCCCGGCCCGGCTCGGCCCCGGTGGAGATCATCTTCAGCGCCGCAGCCACGTCTTCGACCGAGGTGTACTCGAGCGGAAACAGCCCGACCGACATGCCCTTCAGCAGATCCACGTCGAAGATCTCGATGATGTCGCTCCAGCCCTCGATCTGGTTGCGCGATCCTGCCAACAGCAACAGGTTGCGCACCGTGTCGACCCGCACGAAGGCATCCGGCGGCGCCAGCGGCTTCAGGATCTCGACCATTTCGGCGGCACCGATGAATTCGAGCGGCACGACGACCAGCGAGTCGCCGGCGGGCAGCGAATCGAGCCGGCGCACGACCGGCGCGACGCCTTTCAGTGCATCCGGCTTGCCGACGTGATAGATGCCCTGAGCGTCCTTGGCCAAGGACAGCCCGCGGGTCTGCAGCAGGGTCTCCAGTACCGACAGCACTTCCTTGCGCTGGATCGGTTTGCGCGTATGCAAGGTCACGTCGCCTGCGATCGGCTGGTGGATCGTGTAGTCGAGGCCGAGGATGTCGCCCAGCACGGCGTGTACGACTTCGGTGATCGTGGCCTGCTCGAAGCGCAGCGAGACCGGCCCGCCGCTGACCGCCTCCTGCCGGCTGCGGGCCGGCATCTTGAAGACCTGGTCGGTGCCGCGGATGATCTTGGGCTCCGCCCGGGCCGCTGTCGGCGGCACGTCTCCGGCTGCGGTCGCAGAGGCCTCCGCATCGTCGATTTCGTCCGCCCGGGCCTCGGCCAGCGTGCTGGCGTGGGCCGCCATGTCGCCGCCCGCCCGGGCGGACAAATCCTGCGCCGGATCCGTACCGCGCGGCGTCGCGCAGGCGCCCAGCAACAGACAGAACAGCAGGCACAGGCGCTGCGCACCGGTCTTCATTGATTGGGTCCGAGCCACTCGGTTCATCGTCTCATTGATCCTTTTTCGCCTCGCGGGCCTGCTGCAGCGCCGCCCTGTTCGCCGCCCTCGCGGCCGCGACCGCTTTCAGATAGGCGTCACGCTTGGCCTTCACGTCCTTGGCGATCGGCGCAGGCCCCGGCCCGCCGACGGCCGGTGGCCGGTTGGCAACGGCCGGTACCGCCGGCCCCTTGCCGGCCGACGGTTGCGGCGCGCGCTCCAGTTCGAGCTCGCGCGACTCGCCATCGTCGCCCCTCAAGACCGCGTTCAGGCCATCTACCGACTCCAGCGTCCAGCGGCCGAACTTCTCGCCCCGTATCACGCGCATGGCCTGGCCATCAACGCGCAGGATGGCGCCGCCGGAGCCGTCCGCGGACGAGAAGAAGCCGGACACCTCGATGGTCTGATCCTTGACCTCCGGCTCTTCGGGTTTCTCGACCACCTTTTCGACCGGTCGACGGGAGGCGAAGAACAGCGGCCTCTCGGTCGTCTCGCTCAGTGCATCGCGGCCCAGGACCGGCCCGTCGGCGACGACGCCCGCGACCGCGGGAATTTCCGGCAGGATCGGACGGGGCGGCTCCCATGGCGGCGGCGGCCGGGTCCATAGCAGCGCGACGACGGACGCGGCGGCCAGATCGACCAACAACAGCCAGAACAGCCCACCCCGGCTCATCCCGGCACCCTGAATTGACTGATCTCGAGCGTCACCAGTACGCCCTGGCCTGAGCCACGGCCTATCCGCCGCGAATCGGGCTGGACCGTCATCGTCGTGATCCGCATGCGGGGCCGCTGCTCGCGCAGCGCCAGCAGAAAGCTCTGCACCTGTCCCAGATCGCCTTCCAGCGTCAGGCTGGTCCAGATGCGTTCCAGCTCGTCTTCCATTTGCGCCGGAAAAATCTGGCTGGCCGCCACCTGCAACCCCACCGCCTCGGCCAGTTCGCGGGCCTTCTGCTGCAGGTCGGCACCGGCGCGCGCGGCATCCACTTCCTTCGGGACAGCCAAGGCGGCAAGCTGGCGGCCAGCCTGCTCGAGCGACTCGTGCAGCCGTTTCTCGGCGCGGACCAGTCCCGCCAGCCGCGCATAGCGGGGCTCGACGGCCGCAATCCCCTCGTCGGCGGTGCGCAGGGCCTGCCACAGCCAGCCGAGGCACATGGCACACAGCAGAAGCAGTAGCAGCGCCACGCTGGCCACCGCGACGTGGGGTCGATAGCGCATCATCGACGGGCTCACGACGCCCCCTCGCCGCGATGCAGCTGGACCTCGAACATGAACGATTCCCGCCCGTTCGAAGCGCGCGAGAACGGCCCCGTGCTTCGCACCGACGAGAACGACTTGCTGTCGGCCAGCAGTTGCAGCACCCGGGACGCATCGGCGGCCTGCCCCGACAGCCGCAACTGATCGCCCCGCAGGTCGAAGCGGAACAGCATCGCCTCGTCCGGAATCAACGCGCTCAGTTCGTTCAGCACTTCGGCTTCGCCGGCCCGCGCCGGCGAGCGCCCGCGCAGCCGTTCGAGCGCGGCCGCGCTGGTGACCAGCTTTTCGCGCGTCGCGATGGCCGGCTCGGCCTCCTTCTGGATCTGCTGCAGCCGTGCCGTGGCCTGCTCGAGCCGCGCCTGGGCCTGGCGCAGCGGCACCGCGGCAAGCAACAGCAGCAGGCCCAGCAGCAGCACCGCGGCAACGGCGAGTCGCACGCGAGCGGCAGCCTGCCGCGCCAGGCGCCGGCCTTCGCCGAAGCCCTTCAGCACCACCGGTGCGCTGCCGCCCGACCAGACCTCGACGCCGCCCGGCTGGGCGTGCCCGCCGGCGCTCAGATAGCCTGTCACGGCCGAGCGCGAGGCCATCACGATGCGCACCGTCTCCGGACCGGAACTGGCCCAGGACCTGCGCCACCCCCATGCCAGATCGTCGCCGGCGAACGGGCTCAACTGCTCCGCTTGCAGCACCAGCGCGGCGGCCAGTTGGCGGCTGGAAAGCTGCGGCAGCTGGACGTCCTTCGACAGGTAGAGATCCTCCGGCAGCACCACCGCCGTCGCGCTGGCCGATTGCTCGCCTGGGAGGGTCGGTCCGTCGGGGCCCAGACGGATCTCGCCGCGTCCATCCGGATGCTCCACCCGCACGGGTTCGGCACGCAGCAACCAGCGAAACCAGCCCGAGTCGACGGCCTCGGCGATGCCGTCCCGCCAGAATTCGTAGATCCCGACAAGATCGATTCCGAACAGGGAGAGAGACTCCCGACTGACCATAATCCCCTCAGGAGCGGGGCCCGAAACGGGCCGGCTCCAGTGCCAGCTTCGACCAGGGCAGGTGGTCCGCCGCACCGCCCAGCGCGACCCACTGCACACGAACTAGATCCCTGCCGTCGGGCAGGGCGATCCGCGCTTCCACTCTCAACATGCGGGATGCGCCGACACCGACGTGACCTCGCGAGAGCGCCGAGAAGTCCGTGGCCGCCCCCAGTTGCTCCCGGTCGGCCAGGATGTTGCGTACCGCAGCCACGTCCCCCTCGGCCAGCACCAGCAGCACACCCTCGGGTGCTGCCACCGGATTGACAAGCGCATCTGCGCCGCCGACCACGACAAGGCTGCGGATTCTATCAAATACCCCAAAATCAAGGCCCAGAACCTGCATCAGGTCGTCAACCGTCTCGAACTGCGCCCCGCGCGTGCGAAACGGCACGCCCGCGGCCGCATAGTCCCTGTCCTCGGCGCCACCCGGCCTCGCCACGTTGTCCGGGTCGCGCCAGTCCAGTACCCGGGCGGCCAGGCGCCGCGCAAGGTCCTGCTCCACGCCCGCGCCGTAGCGGAAGAGCGCTTCCAGCAGCGCATCACCGGCGCCATTGATGTTGATGTAGCCATTGGACGGTACCAGTCTGACCCTCACCGAGGTGCCGTCCAGCTGATACAGACCGCCCTGCGGCTCGTTGGTGCTGCGTCCGCTGCGCAGCAGATCAAGCAACGCCAGATTGATCGCGCCGTCGCACAAGGCCTCGCCGGCCAGCAGCATGCGGCCGTCCCGGGCGGACTTGACGCCTTCGCGCGAATTGGCCGCGACCGCGGCCGAGATCAGCGCCAGCGCCGCGATGATCCACAGCACCAGGACCAGCGTGATGCCGCTCTGCCGGCGGCCGCTCTTTCGGCGCTCAGCCATTGCTGCCCCCGATGACGATCTGGCCGCCGATGCCGCGCGCCGCATCGACCGGCAAGGGCCGAATCACGATGTCCGGCCAGCGCGCACCGCCGACGCTGAGCGCGAACGAGATCCGCTGCGGCGCCTGTTCGGACTCGCTCCATTGCGCCATCCACCTGCCCTCGCGATCCTCGAAGCTCACGTCGAAGGCATCCACGTGGTCGAGGCGAAACTGCGGTTCGATGTCCGCCAGACGCGCCGGATCCACGCCGGGAAAATAGGGCAGGAAGCGCAACGCGAGCACCCTGGCGCCGCCGTCGTCCTCGATGCCGAGCGAGAACAGATGCACTCCGCCGCCGCCGAAACGCGCCGGCAGCACGCCGAGCCAACTGATGCGCTCACCGCCGCCGGCAACGAACGGCTCGAACTGCGGCGACCCGCCGATACGGCCGCGCGCCAGCCAGGTGCCCGTCTCGGCCAGGAATCGGCTGACCGCCGACACCTCCTCGATCCTCGAAGTCGAGGCCTCGATCGTGTCGGCGGTCCGCGCAAACGTGCGCAGTGCGCCGAGCAGCCCCAGCAGCACCAGCGACACGATCGTCAGGGCGATCACCACCTCGACCAGGGTGAAGCCGCGGCCGGCGTGCAGCCGCCTCACGAGGCCGCCTCCTGGTCGTGGAACTGCGGCAGGACCGAATAGACCCGCACGCTCCTGGCCTTGTTGCCGTCCTGCCAGCCGACCACGACCTCCACCTCGTACAGATCGAATTTGCCGCCCTGCAGGCCGTCGTCGCTGGCAATCGGCGCGGAGCGCACCCGCCAGCCGAAACCGTCCAACGTGCCGCCGTTCTCGTTCCAGCCTCCGCTGCCGCGCTCGGGCCAGCGCGCCAGCAGCGAACGGGCCCACAGGCTGGCGCGCTCGGTCCGGTCCGCGATCTGTACGCCGCGGGTGGCACTGCCGATCGACTGGTAGAGCACGCCCAGCGACAAGGCCATGATGGCCAGCGCCACCAGCACCTCGAGCAGCGAGAAGCCCCGCTCGCTGCCGCGGCGCATCTTCGTGGCGGCGGGAGTGTGCCTCATGACTGCGGCGGCTCGTGCGTGATGCGCCCCAGCAACCAGTCGACCCGCAGCCGGACGCCCTGCCCGCTGGCACGCAGGATCTGCACGCTGCCACCCGAGGAACTGCCGTCCGGCATGAAGACGATTCTCTGCACGCCCTCGTCGCGCGCCAGCGCGGCGGCCGTGGTGGCCGACACTTCGAGTCGCTCGGAAAGGGTCTCGGAGGCTTGCCCCTCGACGCCGTAGCGACGCGCTGCCGGCGCGACGAAGAACGCCGCCGGTGCGCCGCTCGCCATTGCCGCATGGCGCGCCTGCCTGAGGCTGGCGACGACGCCCTGCACGGCCGCGCGGTAACCGAGACTCTCGCCGGCGCGATCGATCGCCACCGGCACGACGGCCAGCAGCACGCCGACCACCGCCAGCGCGACGATCAGCTCGATCAGTGTGAAGCCTGCCGCCCTGGCCCCGGCCGCGGGCGAGCGGCGGTCGGCCGCGTCAGCGGGCGTTGCTGATGTCGGCGTTCTCACCCTCGCCACCTTCGGCGCCGTCGGCGCCGAGGGACAGGATGTCGACCTCCGCCTGCTGGCCCGGGAAGCGATAGCTGTAGTCCCGGCCCCAGGGGTCCTTCGGCACACCGCTGGATTTCAGGTAGGGACCGTTCCAGCCGGCCACGCCGGCGGGCTTGTTGACCAGCGCGGCGAGCCCTTCCTCGGCGGTCGGGAAGCGGCCGACGTCCAGCTTGTACAGTTCCAGCGCCTGCTCGAAATCCTTGATCTGGACGTTGGCCGTCTTGCTCTTGGCGCCGCCGAGCTGGCTCAGCACGCGCGGCCCGACCAGGCCGGCCAGCAGGCCGAGGATGGCCAGCACCACGAGCAGCTCGACCAGCGTGAAGCCTCGCTGGCGGTTGGATGCATTGTTGTTCATGAATTTCACTCTTTCGTCGTTGCGACCGCCGGACCTCGGGTGTCACGCGGCCAGATCGTTCACCGACAGGATGCCCATCAGGATCGAGACGATGATCGCGGCGATGGCGACGCCCAGCGTCAGGATCAGGATCGGCTCGATCAAGGTCAGCGCGCGCTTGATGCCGGCCTGCACCTCGGCATCGTGCACCCGAGCCAATTCCAGCAGCATTGTATCGAGGCGCCCGGTTTCCTCGCCCAGACGCACCATGTTCAGCGCCAGCGGGGTGAACAAACCGGTCTCGGTCAGCGCGTCGGCCATCCGGCCGCCCTTCTTGATGAACGGCGTAACGCCTTCCAGCGCCGCGCGAAGCGGCGAGTTTGCCACAGTCTGGGCGGCGATACGAACCGACTGAACGATCGACACACCGCCCGACAGCAGCGTCCCCATGCTGCGCGAAAAGCGCGTCACCTCGTACTTGCGGATCAGATTGCCGAGGATCGGCAGGCCCAGCAGCCGCAGGTCGAGCCACAGCCGGCCCTGCTCGCTGCGTACGAAACGGCGCCAGGCCCAGATGCCGGCCGCAGCCAGCGCCAGCAGCAGCCACCACCAATCGGCGAAGAAATGCCCCGCGGCAACGACAATCGCCGTCGGCAGCGGCAGCGCGTCGCCCATGTCGTTGAACAGGGTCTCGAACTGCGGCACCACGAAGGTCAGCAGCAGAAAGACCGAAAGCAGCGCGACGACCACCAGAATGGCAGGATAGATCATCGCCGAGATCACACCCTCGCGCAGTTGACGGAATCGTTCGAGATGCTCGCCGACTCGTGCCAGCACCTCTGCGAGTTGCCCTCCCGCCTCCCCGGCGCGAACCATGTTGATGTAGAAATCGCCGAACAATGGCTGGTGGGCGGATAGCGCCGCGCTGAACGACTTGCCGCTCTTGACCGCTTTGGCCAGATCGGAGACGACGTGCTCCACGGCCTCCTTCTGGGCCATCCCGGCAATGACCTTGAGCGCGCGGTCGAGTGGCACGCCGGACTTGAGCATGATCGAGATCGACCGAGTGAAATCCTCGATGTCGACGGCACGGATCTTCCGCCGCGCGAGTCGCGA